>JACQZZ010000012.1 GCA_016213625.1 Actinomycetota bacterium | reverse complement strand
GCGCTGCAGGCGGGCGCCGACGTCGTGGTGGCGCCTCGCGTCACCGATGCCGCACTGGTCGTCGGGCCGGCCGCGTGGTGGCACCAGTGGTCGCTCGACGACTGGGACCGCCTGGCGGGGGCAGTCGTCGCCGGTCACGTCATCGAGTGCGGCACGCAGGCCACCGGTGGCAACTACACGTGGTTCCACGAGATCCCCGACCCGACGAAGCCCCTCGGCTTCCCCATCGCCGAGGTGGCCGACGACGGTTCGACGGTCATCACCAAGCACCCCGGCACCGGCGGCGTGGTGAACGTGGGCACCGTCACCGCCCAGCTGCTCTACGAGATCGGACCTCCCGAGTACGCCAACCCCGATGTCGTCACCCGCTTCGACACCATCCGAGTGGCCCAGGAGGGTCCCGACCGGGTGCGCATCTGCGACGTGAAGGGGCTGCCTGCACCGGACAGCACGAAGGTCTGCCTGAACTTGGAAGGTGGCCATCGCAACCGCATGTCGTTCGTGCTCACCGGCCTGCACCAGGCCGAGAAGGCGGCGTGGGTGGAATCGGCACTCTTCGCCCGCCTCGGTGGCAAGGATCGTTTCGACGAGGTCGATGTCCGTTTCGTGCCCGCCCCGAGCGATGCTCGCACGCAGGAGGAGGCGTCAGGACGCCTGCACGTCTCGGTGAAGAGCCGCGATGACCGCATGGTGGGCCGGGCGTTCAGCTCCGCCTGCATCGAACTGGCCCTCGCCAACTATCCGGGCTTCTTCGCCACGGGAACGCCCGGGGAGGCGCAGTCGTTCGGCGTGTACTGGCCGGCACTCGTCGACCGCACCGAGGTCGACGAACGCGTCGTCCTCTGGGACGGTTCCGTCCAACCTGTCGCGGCCCCACCTCGAACGACGGCGGTCGAACCGCGACCTGGTCCTGCAGCCCTGACGGCGATGCCCGTCGGGCCGGCAGTGGGTGAGCCGTTGGGTGCGCACTTCGCCGCCCGCTCGGGCGACAAGGGCGGCAACGCCAACGTCGGCATCTGGGCGCGCGACGACGCGGGCTACGCCTGGCTGGCCGCAAACCTCACCGCCGACAAAGTGTGCGAGCTGATGCCCGAGGCGGCGGATCTGGAAGTGCGCCGCTACGAACTGCCCAACATCCACGCCCTCAACTTCGTGGTGGTGGGTCTGTTGGGCGACGGCGTGGCCAGCAGCACCGCCTTCGACGCACAGGCCAAGGGTCTCGGCGAGTACCTCCTCAGCCGAGTGTGGCGCTGAGGTTCAGGCCAGCAGGCGATAGCCGATGCCGCGGGCGGTGACGATGAGCTTCGGGTCGTCGGGCTGGTCCTCGATCTTCACCCGCAGCCGGCGCACGTGTGCGTCGACGAGCCGGCTGTCACCGAGGTACTCGTAGCCCCACACCCGCTCGAGCAGCTGGTCGCGCGACAGCACCATGTTCGAGTGGTCGGCGAACTCGCACATCAGGCGGAACTCGGTCTTGGTGAGGTTCAGCTCGACGCCGGCCTTGAGCACGATGCCCTGCTCGCGGCGGAGCTCGATGTCGCCGAAGCGGCTGACCGACGAGGTGGCCGCGGTGGACTCGTGCAGGTGCACGCGCCGCAGCGCCGCCCGGATCCGTGCGGCCAACTCCTTGGGCACCACGGGCTTGGTGACGTAGTCGTCGGCACCCGCCTCCAACCCGGCCACCAGGTCGTAGGTGTCGGTCTGGGCGGTGACGATGATGATCGGCACGATGCTGTTGGCTCGCATCTGACGACAGACATCGAACCCCGACAGGTCGGGCAGCCGCAGATCGAGCAGCACGAGATCGGGCTCACGCTCGGCGAAGAGGGCAAGACCGGTGCGACCGTCGGGAGCCTCACGCACCTCGTACCCCTCATCTTCCAGGGCCAACGTGAGTGCCACCCGGATCGCGTCGTCGTCCTCGATGAAGAGCAGAGAGTTCACAGCCACCACTCTGGCAGGTGCCGCACCGCGCGCCGTGCTGCAACAATCTGTTACACAAATCGCACAGAGGCAGCGTCGTCCCGTCACAGACACGGATCAGGATGACTCCTGTTCACGCTGCTCTGGTGGGGTACCTTCCTCCCCCTGGTGCCCCACCGGCAGCGGTGAACGAAGCAGCGGGCAGCGTTCGGCGATCCATCGCCACAACCGATTCACAGGAGGTTGCGACATGCTGGCACCAGCGCTCACCGCTCACACCGATCTTCACCGACACCATGTCGCGGTCACGGTGTCCGGGCCGCTCACCACGGCCGATCACACCGATGCACTGCGTGAGGCCTGCATGCCGCTGCCCCGCACGTACGGCCTCATCGTCAACCTCAGCGGCGTCACCGTCATCACCGACGCCGGGTTGCGCGGCTTGCGCCAGTTGGCATCCGCCGTCCACGCCACCGGCCATCGCATCGCCTTCGTGTGCAGCGAACTCATCTTGCGGGCCGAACTGGTCCTGGCCGACCTCGACACCCTCGCTCCGGTGCTGCAAGCCGACGAACAGGCATTTCCCATCGTCGGTTACGCCGCCTGAGCGGGACGCCGAACGGCGACCCGACCCCGACCTGATCGTGGGTCGGGTCGCCCATCGGCCACACTGGTGCCGATGAGCGACCCGCATCGACGCCGAACCCTGCGCCTGCGCACCCGGGTCACGCTCTTTTTTTCGCTCACCGCGCTCGTTGCCAGCCTCGGCCTCGCGGTGGTCACCTACGCGGTGTCCCGATCGTTCCTCATCGACCAGCGCCAGCAGACCGCTCGCACGCAGGCGTTCGCCAATGCGAAGAACGTACGCGACCAGCTGCTGCTCGAGGAGCGGTTCGAGATCCTCGACCTGCGCACCGAGAGCGGCGGTTTCCCCCTGCTCGTGCTCGACGGCGTGCCGTTCGCCCTGCCGCAGTACCCGGTGGAGGCCTTCCCCGTGGAGCTGCTCCTCGTGGTCGGGCAGGGCGATTCGGCCCAGCAGCGGTTCGAGTACGAGGGCAAGCCGTACGTGGCGGTGGGCGTCAACATGCCGGCGGTCGATGCTCAGTACGTCGAGGCGTTCCCGATGGAGAGCACGGAACGCAACCTTCGTCTCATCGCGATCGCGCTGCTCGTCGGATCCGGCGTGACGATGATCATCGCCGGGTTCCTCGGGTGGTGGGCCAGCCGCCGGTTGCTCCGACCGCTCTCTCGTGTGTCGGAAGCGGCGGGCGAGATCGCCACAGGCGGCCTCGACGCTCGAATGCAGCCGGAGAACGACCCCGACCTGGATCGACTGGCGCGGTCGTTCAACGACATGGCCGACGCCGTGCAGACCCGCATCGAACGCGAGGCTCGCTTCGCCAGCGACGTGAGCCACGAGCTGCGTTCGCCCATCACGGCACTGACCGCCGCGGTCGAGGTGCTCGATGGCCGGCGCGACGACCTGCCCGACCGCACGCAGCAGGCGCTCGACGTGGTGGTCAGCCAAGTGCGCCGGTTCGACCACATGGTGATGGATCTCCTGGAGTTGTCGCGCATCGATGCCGGCTCCACCGAACTGCACCGCGAGGAGGTCGACCTGCGCGAACTCCTCCCGCGGATCGCCCAGCGCTACGGCTTCGGCGACGTGCCGGTCGAGATCGATGCACGCATGCCGGCCCTGGCCCGCATCGACAAGCTGCGCTTCGAGCGCATCGTCGCCAACCTGCTGGAGAACGCTCGCGAGCACGGGGGCGGCCCGATTCGTGTGGCGGTCGAGCCGCAGGGTCGCTCCGGGGTGGTGCTCTCGGTCGACGACGCCGGACCGGGCGTGGCCCGCGGCGAGCGTTCGCGCATCTTCGAGCGCTTCGCCCGCGGCAGTGCGGCCCGACACCGAGTGGGCACCGGCCTCGGCCTGTCGCTCGTGGCCGAGCACGCCCATGCGCACAACGGTGAGGCGTGGGTGGAAGATCGTCCGGGCGGCGGTGCCCGATTCAGGGTCAGCTTCGCGGAGGTGTACTGATGCGTGCACGGGTGTTCATCGTGATGGCGGTCGCCGCCACCGGCGCGGCCGCGTGCAGCGTGGTCGGCGACGGCAAGGTCGATCGCATCGATCCGCAGTTCGGGGTGGAGAAGACCATCGCACCCACCACCACCGCCGCTCCCACCACCACGGCCGCACCCACCACGAGCGGGCTGGAACCCAGCACCACCGGCGTGCAGACCGAGCAGGTGCGCCTGTACTTCATCGCCAGCGGGCAGCTCACCTATGTCACCCAGGCGTTGCCGCAACCGGCCACGCCACAGGTCATCGTGGCGGCGTTGCAAGCCGGGCCGCAGGGCGACGCCGCCGTCACCTTGCGCAGCGCGGTGCCGTCGGCAGAGGACGACGAGATCCGCGTCAGCGTCGATGCCGGCATCGCCACGGTGGAGTTGCCACCCACCTTCTTCGACACCATCGCGCTCTCCGACCAGCGACTGGTGATCGGGCAGATCGTGCTCACCCTCACCGACAGTCGCGGTGTCGGGCAGGTCACCTTCAACGTGCCGGTGCCCAAGCCGTCGGGTGAGCTCGTCCCGGTCGAATCACTGCTCTCACGCAACGACTTCGAGTCGCTGCTCGATTCCGCCACGGTGATCGACGACCCGGTGAACGCCGCCACCACCACGTCGACATCCACCACGCTCGCCGCACCGTGACAACCCGCCGGGCCGACCGCCCGCCGATAGGGTGAGCGGCCTGATGCGCAGCGGATTCGTCACACTCGTCGGCCGACCAAACGTCGGCAAGAGCACGCTGGTGAACGCGATGTGCGGGCAGAAGGTCAGCATCGTCAGCGACAAGCCGCAGACCACTCGCACCCGCGTGATGGGCGTGCACACCACAGCCGACGCGCAACTGGTGTTCGTCGACACGCCCGGACTGCACAAGCCGGTCACCGCCCTCGGCGAGCGGGTGAACGCCACGGCGCTCGACAGCGTGAACGACGTCGACGTGGTGTGCCTGGTCATCGACGCCACCAAGCCGTTCGGCAAGGGCGATCAGTGGGTGGCCTCACACCTCGATCTGCCCAGCGCCATCCTCATCCTCAACAAGATCGACGCGGTCAAGAGCAGCGAGGTCATGCGGCAGCTCACCATGGCGTCATCGCTCGGTGCGGCCGAGTACTTCCCCGTGTCGGCCAAGACCGGCAAGGGAATCCCCGAGCTGCTGGCGTTCCTCACCACCAAGCTGCCCGAAGGCCCGATGTACTTCCCGGCCGAGACGGTGAGCGATCAGCCCGAGGAGCTGTGGGTGGCCGAACTGGTGCGCGAGCAGCTGCTCGCCGTCACGCACGACGAACTGCCGTACAGCATCGCCACTCGGGTCACCGAGTGGGAGTGGCCGCGCATCAGGGTCGAGATCCTCGTCGAACGCGACAGCCAGAAGGGCATGGTCATCGGCAAGGGCGGGGCCGTCTTGAAAGAGGTCGGCCGCCTGGCCCGAGCGCAACTGCCCGAGGGCGCGTTCCTCGAGCTGTTCGTGAAGGTCGACAAGGACTGGCAGCGCAAGCCCGATCGGGTCGAGCGCCTGGGGTACTGATGGCCACACCCGCCGCCGAGGTCCACATCGATGCGGCGCTGGTGCGGAACCTCCTGCGCGAGCAGCGTGCAGACCTGGCCGAGCTCCCGGTGCAGGTGGTCGCCAATGGCTGGGACAACTCGGTGGTGCGCATCGGCGACGAGTGGATGGCGCGGCTGCCTCGACGCGAGATGGCGGCGGCCCTCATCGCCAACGAGCAGCGCTGGCTGCCGGTCCTGGCGCCGCTGCTGCCGCTTCCTGTCCCGGTGCCCGAGTTCGTCGGCTCACCCACCGCCGACTACCCGTGGAGTTGGAGCATCGGTCGCTGGCTGCCAGGGCAGTCGGCTGCAGATGCACCTCCGAGCGACCAGTCGGCCACGGCCGACGTGCTCGGTGGCTTCGTCCACGCGATGCACCAGCCCGCACCGCCCGATGCCCCGGCGAACGAGTTCCGCGGTGTGGCGCTCCAGGCCCGCGCCGCGGCAGTGGGCGACCGTGTCGCGGCACTGGCGCAGCGCATCGACGCCGACCGCACATCGGCCGTGTGGCAGCAGCTGGTCGCCACGCCCGCCTGGAACGGCCCGCCGCTCTGGCTCCATGGCGACCTGCATCCGTCGAACATGCTCACGCTGCACGGGCGATTGTCGGCCGTCATCGACTTCGGCGATCTCACCGCGGGCGACCCGGCCACCGACATGGCTGTTGCGTGGATGATGTTCGACGCCGCGCATCGGCCGCTGTTCCGCGCAGCCATCGAGGTCGACGACCACACGTGGCGGCGCGCCGCTGGGTGGGCGCTCAACCTGTCGCTGGCCTACCTCACGGGCGACGACTCCACCTCGATGCCGGCCATCGGCCGAGCGACGCTGCACGAGGTGCTCACCGAGTTCGGGTGACCTACGCTCGCCACATGGCTGTCGTTCGAGCGCTGCACCGATCGTCCGAGTACACCTTCACCAAGGAGCGCTGTGAGTCGGTGGACCTCGTGGCGGGTCTTGGCGTGGCGGGCGACGTGCACAGTGGTGCCACGGTGCGCCATCGCAGCCGCGTCGAACGCGATCCCTCCCAGCCGAACCTTCGTCAGGTGCACCTGTTCGACGGCGAGGTGCTGGATCAGTTGGCCGGCGAAGGGTTCGGCGTCACCGATGGCGCGCTGGGCGAGAACATCACCACCGATGGGCTCGACGTGCTCTCGTTGCCCACCGGCACGCTGTTGCGCATCGGCGACCAGGCATTGGTCGCGCTCACCGGCATCCGGAACCCATGCGCGCAGATCGAAGCCCGCTTTCCCGGACTGCTCAAGCGCATGGTGCATCGCGACGACACCGGCGAGCTGCATCGCCTCACCGGGGCGATGTCCGTCGTGCTCCAGCCCGGCACCGTGCGGGTTGGCGACGCGATCGAGGTGCAGCTCCCGCCCGGCACCGCGCAACCCCTCCCCCTCGTCTGACCGACCCCTTCAGCGGGGTGTTCTATTTCAGACGCCGAGGCCATTGACCGACAGCGCACAGATCGGGCACTCGGCGCTACCCGCGTGCCGAGCCCTCTCGAGCGTTCTGGGTGCTTCCATGCCACCCCGGGGTCGCATGGATGCACCCAGATCGAGCGCGGAACTGCCGCTACGCGCTATCCGCGAGGCGAGATGGAACACACCCCTTCAGACCTGGCTGGTGCGGCCGGCCCAGAACGGGGCGCGGAGCTCGCGCTTGAGGATCTTGCCGCTGCCGGTCTTGGGCAGCTCGTCGAGGAACGTGACACCGCGGGGCACCTTGTAGCTGGCGAGGTGCTCGCGGGCGAAGGCCATCACCTCGTCGGCGGTGAGCGACCCGCCTTCGCGGACCACGACCACGGCGTGCACCGTCTCGCCCCACTCCTCGCTGGGCGTGCCGAACACGGCCACTTCCAGCACATCGGCGTGGTGCTCGAGCGCTGCCTCGATCTCGGCCGGGTAGATGTTCATGCCACCGGAGATGATCATGTCCTTCTTGCGGTCGCAGATGTAGATGTAGCCCTCGTCGTCGCGATAGGCGATGTCGCCCACGGTCTGGTAGCCGTGCTTGTTGTCGGCCATGAACTTGTCGTGCTGCTTGTAGTAGTCGGCGAACACACTCGGGCTCTTCACGAACAACTCGCCGGTGTGCTCGGGGCCCACTCCCGTGACCTCGTTGCCCTCGTCGTCGAACAGCTTGATCTCGACCATCGGTGCGGGCTGGCCGCACGAGCCGGGCTTGCGCATTTGGTCCTCCGGCCGCAGCACGCAGTTGACGCCCAACTCGGTGCTGCCGTACACCTCGAACAGGGAGTCCGCCGGGAAGTAGGCGAGGTACATCTGCTTGAGGGCGAAGCTCCACGGAGCTGCATTGGCGATCATGCGCTTCAGCGACGACACGTCGTACTTCGACTTCACCTCATCGGGCAGGTTGCAGATCATACGGATGGGCGTGGGCGCGCTGAAGGTGGAGGTCACCTTGTACTTCTCCACCAGTCGCAGCCAGTCCTCGGGATTGAACTTGCGCTGCAGCACCACCGTCTGGCCCAGCGCCTGGGCGATGCCCATGAACCCACCGGGGCCCGAGTGGTACAGCGGGCCGGTGGGGATGTACACGTCGTCGGGCACGTAGCCGATGTGCGCCATGAGCGCCGCTCCCTGCGCGGCACCGGCCGTGCCGCGTCGGAGCGCACCCTTCGGCTTGCCGGTGGTGCCGCTGGTGTAGATCATCGTCGACCCGGCCTCGATGGCCTCCGGGATCTGCGGCTCGCCCGTGGTGGCGGCGTCCATCAGCGCATCGATGTCGGTCATGCCGTCGGGCACGTCGCCGTCGAACACCAGGTACTGCTGGATCTTGGGCAGGTCGCCGCGGATGCGTTCGAACATGGCGGCGAACTCGGCATCCACGTACACGACCGTCGCGTCGCAGTGATCGGTGACATACGTGGCTTCCTCGTCGCTGAGGCGATAGTTCAACGGCACGGCCGTGATGCCCAGCTTGCGCGCTGCGTTGATCATGAACGCCAGGCCGATGGAGTTCTGCCCGCACCACACCACCGTGCTCTGCCCCGGCACCACACCGAGGTCGAGCAACACGTTGGCCAGCTGGTTCGATCGCTCGTTCAGCTGCGCGAACGTGAACGTGCGCAGGGTGCCGTCGGGTCGGTCGTCGACCATCGCCAGCTTGTTCGGCTGGGTGATGGAGTAGGCGGTGAGGAAGTCGGCCATGAGCGCGCTCCTAGCGAGTCGGGCGGTGTTCTTCGCGAGTCGGATCGGGAACAGTGCAGCGCGAACGAGCCGTTCCCCCGGTGTGTCCCCCACGGCTTCACCGTAGACCAGCCGGAGGTGTCATGCTTGCGTCATGGCACCCCGCATCATCAATGGCAGCGCAGAACTGAAGTCGGCAATCGGCGAACACCTCGGCTACTCGCCGTGGATGGAGATCACGCAGGAACGCGTGAACCAGTTCGCCGAGGCGACGGGCGACCACCAGTGGATCCACATCGATGTCGAGCGCGCCAAGAAGGAGAGCCCGTTCGGCGGCCCCATCGCCCACGGCTACCTCACCCTGTCGCTGGCCCCGGTGCTGCTGCCGCAGGTGGTCGTGTCCACCGGATTCAAGATGGGCGTCAACTACGGCTGCAACAAGGTGCGCTTCATGTCGCCGGTGCCCGTGGGCGCCAACCTCCGGCTCGGCGTGAAGCTGCTGGCGGTCGACGACATCGCCGGCGGCGTGCAGAGCACCTACGAACTCACCTTCGAGACCGAAGGCGCCGCCAAGCCCAGCTGCGTCGCCGAGGTCATCTTCCGCAGCTACGAGTGAGCATCGCCCCGCCCGTCCTGCACGTGGGCTGCCCGATGTGGGCGCAGCGCGCGTGGGTGGGCAGGTTCCTGCCGTACGGCACGCCGTCAGGTCGTGAGCTGCACCCGTACAGCCGCCTCGTCAACGCGGTCGAGGGCAACACCACGTTCTACGCGCTGCCGCCTGCCACCACCGTCGCGAAGTGGGCCGAGCTCGCGCATCCCGACTTCCGGTTCGTGTTCAAGGTGCCGCGCACCATCACCCACGACCAACGGCTGATCGACGTCGACGACGAACTGGCCGCGTTCGTCGCACTGATGGCGCCGCTGGGCGAGCTCATCGGTGGCTTCACCCTGCAGCTCCCGCCGTCGTTCGGCCCGCGCGATCTCGGTGCCTTGGCTCGCGTGTTGGCGGGCGTGCCCACCGACTGGCGCTGGTCGGTGGAGGTACGCCACCCCGACTTCTACGGAGGGCCCGGACGACGATCGCTCGAGGCCTTGCTGCGCCGTCACGGCGCCGAGTGGGTGTTGCTCGACACCATCCAGCTCTTCCATCGCACGCCGTACACCGACGAAGGGCGCGACGAATGGCGCACCAAACCACGCGTGCCGCTGATGATCGAACCGCTCACCGATCAACCGATCGTGCGGTTCATCGGCAGCGATCATCCCGAGCTCACCGACCTCGGTCTGCATCGGTGGCAGCCGCTCATCGCCGACTGGCTCGACGAGGGCCGCACGCCGACGATGTTCGTGCACACACCCGACAACGAACGCACGCCGGAACTGGCCCGCGGCTTCCACGACGCGGTGGCACGGCTGGTGCCGCAGTTGACGCCGCTGCCCGAGGCACTTCCCGTCGGCGGACCCGAGCAGATCAGCCTGTTCTAACGGAAGTTGGGGATGACCTCGGTGGCCAGCAGCTCCATGCTCTCAGTGGTCGGGTAGTCGCTGCACCACGGGATGAACCCGGTGCACCCGAGGTCGATGTAGGTCTGGATCTTCTCGCACACCTGCTCGGGCGTGCCCACCAGGTTGCCGTCGCGCCAGCTCTCGAGGGCCTCACCCCAGAAGCTCTTGCTGCCGGCGGCTTCGATCTCGGCCTCGGTGCTGCGGATGAAGACCTCGGGCGACCACGTCTTGCGGATGGTGTCCTCGTCGCGGCCCACTGCGGCGCAGTGCCCCTTCAGGATCTCGCGCTTGCGCGCCCACTCGTCGGGCTTGCCGCCGAAGTTGCTGCAGTCGGCGAAGCGAGCCACCACGCGCAGCGTGAGTTGTTCGCCGCCACCGCCGATCCAGATGGGAGGGTGCGGCGACTGGAGCGGCTTGGGATCACACTGCGCGCCGTGGAGTTGGTAGTACTTGCCGTCGAAGGTGGTGTCGGCCTCGGTCCACATGCTCTTCACGATCTGCACGCTCTCGCGGAGCATGCCGATGCGGTCCCGGGGCGGCGGGAACTCGAAGCCATAGCCCTTGTATTCGTGTTCGTACCAGCCGGCACCGATGCCCCAGTCGAGGCGACCGCCGCTGATGACATCGACCGTGCTGGTGATCTTGGCCAACACCGACGGCTCGCGATAGCTGTTGCATCCCACCATCTGACCGAGACGAACCCGGGTGGTGCGCTGGCTGATCGCGGCCATCGTGGTCCAGCACTCGAACACCGCCTCGTGCGCCGGACGGGGCACGTTGTGGAAGTGGTCGTAGAGCCAGATGGAGTCGAAGCCGAGCTCCTCCGCCTTCACCGCGACGTCGACCGCGGTCTGCCACTTCGCCGCCGCACCCTCGATGCCCGACAGCTCCATTTTCCAACCCTGCGGCATGAACACACCGAAGACGTTCTTCGACAGGTCGCGGGTATCGGTGGCGGGGCCGGCGGGAGTGTTCATGGCCGGACTGTACACGCAGCGTTCCCACTGGCCCGATGGTGACCGATGACACACCGGTGACTAGGTTTCCCGCCCATGACGGCACAGTTCTCGGTGGCCGATGTCCATGAGGCCATCGCCGCGACCCGACCCGACGAGGTGTGCCTGGTGTTCCGCGAGAAGCGGCTCACCTGGCACGACGTCACCGACCGCACTCGCCGTTTGGCGAACCATCTCCTCGGTGCCGGCCTCGGCTGCCACACCGAGCGCGAGCACCTCGAGGGTCACCAGAGCGGCCAGGACCACCTGGCCATCTACCTGCACAACGGCAACGAGTACCTCGAGGCCATGCTCGGGTCGTTCAAGGCCCGCGTCGCGCCGTTCAACGTGAACTACCGCTACGTGGCCGAGGAGCTCCGCTATCTGCTCACCGACTCGAACGCATCGGCCGTCGTGGTGCACAGCCAGTTCGCACCCACGCTCGCCGAGGTGCTCCCCGATCTGCCGAACCTGCGGGTCATCCTGCAGGTGCCCGACGAGAGCGGCAACGCGTTGCTCCCCGGCGCCGTCTGGTACGAGGACGCGCTGGCCGCCGCGTCGGCCGACAAGCCAGCCGTGCAGTGGAGCCCCGACGATCTGTACATCCTCTACACCGGCGGCACCACGGGAATGCCCAAGGGCGTGCTGTGGCGCAACGGCGACGCCAACGTCGAGTGCTTCGGCGGCAGCGCCGCGCCCACGATGGAGGGCGTCATCGCCGAGGCCACGGGCGGCCTGAAGGCACTGCTCGCTCCCCCGTTCATGCACGGCGCGGGTCACTGGATGAGCTTCCGCACGTGGAACACCGGCGGCACCGTGTTCGTGCAGAGCGTTCCCGAGCGACTCGACCCCGACGACATCTGGGGCCTCATCGAACGCGAACAGCTCAACTTCCTCCTCATCGTCGGCGATGCGTTCGGTCGCCCGCTGCTCGACCGGCTGGCGAAGGGTGGGTACGACCTGTCCAGCCTCACTGTCCTGCTGTCGGGCGGTGCACCACTCAGCGCCAACCTCAAGGAGGAGTTCCTGCAGCATCTCCCGACGCTGATGATCGTCGACGGCCTCGGTTCCTCGGAGGCGGGCGGCCAACTGTCGCACGTGTCGGCGGGCGGCGGTGCCACCACCGGCACGTTCCCCATCAGCCCCGGCAACCATGTGCTCAGCGACGACCTCACCCGCGAACTCGATGCCGGCGACCCTGAGATCGGCTGGTTGGCCAAGAGCGGCAACCTCGCGCTCGGCTACCTGGGCGATCCGGTGAAGACCGGGCGCACGTATCCGGTGGTGGCCGGCACGCGGTACGCGGTGCCGGGCGACCGCGCCCGACTGCGCGTCGACGGCGTCATCGAACTGCACGGCCGCGACTCGGTCACCATCAACTCGGGCGGAGAGAAGATCTTCGCCGAAGAGGTGGAGGCGGCCGTGAAGGCGCACCCGGGGGTCTACGACTGCGTGGTGGCCGGACGGCCCAGCGAGCGCTGGGGCAACGAGGTCGTGGCCGTCGTACGCGTGCGCGAGGGCTACACGGTCACCGAGGCCGACCTGCGTGCCGAGGCCGAACGCCACATCGCCCGCTACAAGCTGCCCAAGGCGTTCGTGTTCGTGCCCGAGATCGTGCGCTCACCGAGCGGCAAGGCCGACTACCGCTGGGCCAAGCAAACCGCCGCCGACGCCTGAGCCACCCGCGACCCATCGCAGGCACGGATCCACTCAGCCAGCGAGTGGATCGGTGGCTGCGATGCGCTCGCCTGGCCGGGGGTCACCAGACCGGGTCGATGGGGGTGATGGTGCCGAAGTGGTCTTCCAGCTGCTCGGCGGCGCGGAGGCAGGTGAGGTCGGCGAAGCGGCGACCCATCACCTGGGCACCCACCGGCATGCCACCCGCCATGCCCACGGGCACCACCGCTGCGGGCAGACCGAGCACGTTGCCCGGCAGCACCGGGCGCAGCATCTCGAGCACGGCCCGGGCGTTGTCGACCGAGGCGACGTCGAAGCCCAACTCGAAGGGTGGCTGCGCCCAGGTGGGTATCAGCAGCACGTCGTAGTCGGTGAGGAACGTGTGCCATTCGCGTGCCACCCGATTGCGGTCGACGAAGCCGTGCATCAACTCGCTGACGTCGACCTGGGGGAACACCTCGTCGGCGAAGCCGAGGAACTCGCGGCCCGCATCGCCCATCACCAGCTCGAGCAGCGGCAGGTTGGCTCGGATCTCGTGGATGAGGATGAGCGACCACAGCTCGAGCGAGCGCTCGAACGACGGCGGCGCGGCCACCTCCACCTGCGCGCCCCAGTCGGCGAGCGCATCACCCGCGGCGGTGATGGCCGCGACGATCTCGGGATGCGTGCTCCCACCGGGGGGATCCGCGAGCACGGCCACCCGCAGCGCTCGGCCCTCGGTGCGATCGACGAGCGAGACGGGCAGGGCGTTCACGTCGCGATCGTGCGCGCCGGCAATAGCGAGCAGCCCCGCACGCAGATCGACGACGTGGCGCGCCATCGGCCCGTCGGTGAGCATGAGCTGGCCGGCGATGCCACCGTCCTCGGGCGGGATGACCGTGGCCGAGGGCACCACGCCGGTGGTGGGTTTGATGGAGGTGATGCCGCAGCACGTGGCCGGGTTGCGCAGCGACCCGCCGATGTCGTTGCCGAATCCGAGCGGGCTCATGCCCGCCGCGAGCGCCGATCCCTCGCCACCGCTGGACCCGCCGGCGGTGCGCGTGGGGTGCCACGGGTTGTGGGTGTCGCCGTGCAGCGAGCTCTCGGTGGTGACACGGAGGCCGAAGTCGGGGAGGTTGGTGCGACCGATGGGAATGGCACCGGCGGTGCGCGCCCGGTCGACCAGGGGTGCGTCGATGGGCGCCACGGCATCGGCCAGCGCCGGCACGGCCTGCGTGGTGGGCGTCCCCGCGAGGTCGATGTTCTCCTTCACCGTCACCGGCACACCGTGCAACGGGCCGAGCGACGACCCATTGGCAACGGCCCGGTCGGCGGCATCGGCCGCGGCGAGCGCCGACTCGTCCAACCGTCGCACCACCGCGTTCAGCTTGGGGTTCACCGCTTCGATGCGATCGAGGTGCGCTTGCACCACCTCGCGGCTGCTCACCTCCTTGCGAGCGATCATGCCGGCCAGTTCGAGTGCACCCTTGCGCCACAGTTCAGAGCTCATCGGGAGATGGTGTCACAACCGGGCGCCACAGCCCTGCACTGTCCGTACCGGCACACCGATGCCGCCGACCCGGTCCGGCAGTAGCCTGCCCGGGATGGCCGAACGCAGCTGGGACACCGAGCAACTGCCCGAGGGCGACGAGAAGGTGCAGGCCGTCCGACAGATGTTCGACGCGATCGCGCCGCGCTACGACATGGTGAACCGCATCATGACGTTCCGGCTCGACGTCCGTTGGCGCAAGAAGGCCGTGAAACGTCTGGCGCTCCCGGCGGGCAGCACCGTCATCGACCTCGCATCCGGCACGGGCGACCTGTGCATCGACCTGTCGAAGGCGGGCATCCGGCCCATTTCGTTCGACCTCAGCTACGGCATGCTCGCCGCCGACCGCAGCGGGAGCCCTCGCGTGCAGGCCGACATCCTGCGACTGCCCCTCCCCGACGGTTCGGTCGACGGCGCCACGTGCGGTTTCGCGCTGCGCAATCTGCTCGAGCTGCCGGCGTTCTTCGCCGAGCTCGCCCGCGTGGTGCGGCCCGGTGGCCGCATCGCCCTGCTCGACGTGGGCGTGCCGCACAACCGGGTCATCCGTTGGGGCAACAACATCTACTTCGGCAAGGTGGTGCCCAAGATCGGGGCGATGCTCAGCGACGGCGCCGCCTATCGCTACCTCCCGAAGAGCGTCGCGTACCTGCCCTCACGCGACGCGATGGTCGCCATGCTCCGTGACGCCGGGTTCACCGACGCCACCCACCAGCAACTGTCGGGTGGCCTCACGCAGTTGATGGTCGGCACCCGGCGTTCCTGATGCGCGCCCACACCACCCCGCTCGCCGACGACATCGATCTCAACGACGTCGCCCGTGGCGACGGGTACCTCTTCGTCCGCGACGGCGTCGGCATCGCCGGCAGGGGCGTCGCGGCGCGAGTGCCGCTCTCCGACGTGGAGGCCACACTGGCGGGCATCGAACACGTCGACGACGTGGGCGGCGTCCAGCCGATCGCCATCGGCGTGGTGCCGTTCGAGCCGGGCACGCCGTGTGAACTGGTCATCCCCGCAGTCGTGGTCGGCAAGGCCGCCGACGGCCGACGGTGGGTCACGCGCATCGACGGCGCCGACCAGCCGCTCATCGCCGGCACTCGGCCCGCGCCGCGCGCACAGGAGTTCACGGTGCGACCGCTCACCCCGGTCGACCGGTACCTGTCGGCCGTCGCCACGGCTCGCGACGCGGTGCGAGCGGGCGAACTCACCAAGGCCGTCATCGCGCGCGAGGTGTTGGTCGCCAGCCCTGAACCCATCGACGTGCATGCGGTGCTGCTGCGTCTGAAGGCCATGTTCGGGCGAAGCCACCGATACTCGGTCGACGGGTTCATCGGCGCGTCGCCCGAACTGCTGGTGGAGGTTCGCGGCAGCGAGGTGCGCTCCCATCCGCTGGCCGGCACCACGCCGCGCACGGGCGACCCCGACACCGATCGGCTGGCCGCCACCGAACTGCTGGCGAGCGAGAAGAACCAGATCGAACACCGCGTCGTCATCGACATGATCCACGACACCCTGCTCCCCTGGTGCAGCTACCTCGACTGGGAACCCGAACCCAGCATCGTCACCGTCGCCAACGTGCAGCACCTGGGTACCGCGATGGAGGGTCACCTCAGCGACCCGCGCCCCAACGTGCTGGAACTGGTCACGGCGTTGTCGCCCACACCGGCACTCGGCGGCTTCCCGCGGGCGGAGGCGCTGGCGCTCATCGCCCGCACTGAGGGCTTCACCCGTGGCCGCTACGGCGGCGCCGTGGGGTGGGTCGACGCTGCGGGCGACGGCACGTGGGCGGTGGCCATTCGCTGCGCCGAGCTGTCCGTCGACGGCCGCACCGCCCGGTTGGTGGCCGGCGGCGGCATCGTCGCCGACAGCGACCCACTGAGTGAGCTGGCCGAGACCCAGGCCAAGTTGCAGGCCATGTTGGCCGCCATCGTGAGGCCCTGAACACCCTCCGCGGCCGTCACCGTGAATTCTGCATGTCGGACTGGAAACCCGCGTGATTTCGCGACAGTCTCGTCGGATGACGAGAGGGGATCGCTCCAGCCACCTGGCCGTGTCCAGGATGCACGTCCGCTTCGAGTCACTCGTGGCCGACGAGTTCGGGCTGGTCGAGGTGCGGCGCATGGTGTCCGCCGCCAAGCTGCGCCGCTCCCGCCCGCAGGACCCTGCGACGCCGCTGGCCTGGGCCTCAGCGGCAGCCGGCCGGGTCGCCGCCGGTCATCGTCCGGGTGACGTGGTGGCCGAACTCGGCGATCTGGGTGTCTTCTGCGTCGCGTTGGGTTCGTTCGCTCTGCTCGCCACGGTGCCGGTCGAGATCCGCTCCGAGGCGTGCACGGCGCTGCGCATCCAGCCGGAGTGGCTCGCCGATGCCGCCACCACGGTCGACCTGGGTCGGCTCGACAGCATTCGCGATCGGTTGGAGACCGCGCATCCCACGCCGCTGCGGATGTGGACGGTGGCGCTCCTGCCGCTGGTGGTCGAGGCCTTCGCCCGCCAGGCGCCGCGCTGGTGGCGCGTTCGCCGTCGCCGCTTCGCCCGCATGGTGCGGCACCGCCTGGCGACCCCCGAGTCCTGACCGGCTCCCGGACGAGCGACGGCTGGAGTCAGCTCAGCGCGGCGGCAACCGCCGCGTGCAACGCGTCGTGCACCGCCACGTTGTGGTCGCGGTCGCTCGGCACCCGCACCACCGTGGCCTCGCGGTCGGTGAGCGCGGCGCGCAGGTCGTCGGCGGACTCCACCGTGCGGGCTCCCAGTCCGTGGGCCCTGGCCAGCGCGACGATGTCGGTGCCGTGAGGCGTGCCGAACAGCTGCTCGAAGCGCTCGGTACTGAGCGAGCTGCGTTGCGGCAGGAACGAGAAGATGCCACCACCGTCGTTGTCGACCACGACGATGGTGAGCGGGAGTTGCCGCGCCGCCAACGCGGTGAGCGACGACTGGTCGTGACAGAACGCCACGTCGCCCAACAACACCACCGTCGGCTCGCCCGTACCGGCCGCGACGCCGATGGCCGTGGCGATGACCCCGTCGATGCCATTGGCACCCCGATTCGAGTGGACGACCGCGTTGGTCGCCGCGCCGAACCACTCGACGTCGCGCACCGGCATGCTGGACGACAGCACGACCTGCGCCGCCGCGGCGCCGACCACGCGGGCCGCTGCAGGTTCGGACAGCTCGTCACCGAGCACTGCCGCGATGGCCTCCTGCGCTGCCCGCTCGGCGGCGCCCCACGACTGCGACCATCCGGGGTCGACCATGCCACCGACCAGCGGTTCCACGGCTTCGCACACCGTGGACACCACGCCGTACACCCGCTCGGTGATGATGCCCAGCGGATCCAGCGTGCGGCCCTGCGCGTGCACCTGCACGTGCAACGCGCCGGACGCCTGCAGCCATTGACCGAGCACCTTCGAGGCGGGCGGTTCACCCAGGTGCAGCACCACCTGCGGCACGTGAGCGGCGGCGAACGGCGCGTGGCGCACGATGGCGTCGAATGCGCACACGGCCTCGGCGAGATGACGACACCCCGAACGCGGATCGGCGAGCACCGGCCAGCCGAGCGTGCGGGCCAATGACGACACCGCTTCCGGATCGTCGACGCCGCGGCCGGCCACGATGAGTCCGCGGGGGTGGTGCACCATCGCGGCCAGTTCCTCCATGGAGAGGCGGGTCATGAACCACACCTCGTCGTTGAACGGGTCGTCGCCCACGTGGTGGTCGTCCACCGGCGGGAGCTCGCCCGCTTCGCCGACCAACGGCTCGCGGAACGGCAGGTTCAGATGCACCGGCCCGGAGTCGACACCGGCTGCGGCGAGCCAGCTGTCGACCGCGAGATCGCGCCACACATGAGCACTGGACTCGTCGGGCACATCGGCATCGATGAAGAGACGCACCGTGTCGCCGTAGAGCTCGATCTGGTCGATGGTCTGCGGGGCACCGATGCCCTGCAGTTCCGGTGGGCGATCGGCGGTGAGCACCAGCATCGGCACACCCGACAGATCGGCCTCGACGACGGCCGCGTGGAAGTGCGTGGCTGCGGTGCCGCTGGTGCAGAGCAGGGCTGCCGGCACTCCGGTGCTGAGACCGATACCCAGCGCGATGAACGCGGCGCTGCGTTCGTCGTGGACCACCAGCATCTCGAGGTCGTCGCGCGCCGCCAACGCGAGCGCCATGGGCGTGCTGCGCGACCCGGGCGCGACCACGGCGTGGCGCATGCCCATGGCGATCCACTGGTCGACCAAGGTGGCACAGAAGGTGACCTGGACATCGGCCGGCGTCATGTCGGCCACGATACGGGCGTATCCTCGGCCTCGTGCTACCGACCGTGAGCGTGGAGATCTGGTCCGACGTCGTCTGCCCGTGGTGCTACATCGGGAAGCGACGGTTCGAGAAGGCGGTCGAGCTCCTGCGCGACGAGGTGAACATCGAGGTCGTGTTCCGTCCGTATCAGCTCGACCCCACCGCGTCGCCCGGCACGTCGGGTCCCGTCGTGGAGGCGTACGCGAAGAAGTTCGGCGGCCCAGAGCGCGCCGAACAGATCATCCACCACGTCAGCTCCATCGCCGCCCAGGAAGGTCTCGACTTCCGCATGGATCGTGCGCTGCGAGCGAACACCCTGCTCGCCCACCGGCTGCTGTGGTTGGCCGAGGCCACCGGTCATCAGTACGCGCTGAAGGAGCGACTGCTGAAGGCGTACTTCACCGACGGGCTCGACATCGGCACGCCCGAGGTGCTGGCCGAGTGCGCCGGTGAGGTGGGTATGCCGGCCGATCGCGTGCTCGAGTTCCTCCTGAGCGACGACGGCACCGCCGAGGTGCAGGCCGAGCTGCGCATGGCCGCCGAGGCCGAGATCACCGCGGTGCCCACCTTCGTGCTCGACGGCAAATGGGCCATACCCGGGGCACAGGAACCCGACACGTTCGTCAACGTCGTCCACCGCCTGCTCGAACGCCGCAATGGCTGACACCGCCGCGCCGAACACGGGTTCGCCCTGGGAGCCGCCGCAGCCGGTCGTCTGGCGTCCTCTCTCCGGTCGGCTCGCCGCACACGTGTCCGGTCCCGACGACGGGTCGCGGCTGGTGTTCCTGCACGGCTTCACCCAGACCAGCACCTCGTGGCGTCCCATCGCCGAGGAGTTCGCCCGCCGCGGGCATGAGTGCATGGTGATCGACCTGCCCGGCCACGGCGACTCCGCCAACGTTCGCGCCGACCTGCGCCGCACCGCCGACATGGTGGCCGCGATGGGGGCTCGTGCCACGTACGTCGGCTACAGCCTGGGCGGTAGGGCCGCACTCCACGTCGCCCTGATGTATCCCGACCTCGTCGAGTCGCTCGTCACCATCGGCGCCAACCCCGGCATCGACAGCGAGGACGAACGGGCGAGGCGGCGCGAGAGCGACGATCAAGTCATCGAGCGCATGGGCGAGATCGGCCTCGAGGCGTTCCTGCGCGAGTGGGTGGCACTCCCCCTGTTCGGCGGACTCGCGGTGTCCCCCGCCGACATGGACGATCGGTTGCGCAACACACCCGAGGGACTCGCCAGCAGCCTTCGCCTCGCCGGCACCGGTGCGCAGGGCTCGCTGTGGCCCCGGCTGCGCGAACTGAACATGCCGGTGCTGGCCATGGCCGGCGAGCGCGACGAGAAGTTCGCCGCGATCGCCCGTCAGATCGCCGACATGGTGCCGCGCGGCACGTGCGAGCTCGTGCCCGACGCGGCGCACGCGGTGCACCTCCAGCAACCGGCCGTCGTGGTCGAGACGCTGGCCCGCTGGCTCGCGGTTTGACGAATCAGGCCGACACGGCGATACCCAGTGCGGTGAGCAACCCCGTCACCATCTGCACCTTTCCCGTGGCACCGAGCACCGGGATGAGGTCGCGCCCGACGGCTCCGTTGCGCACGGCCCGTTCGGCCGGGGCGGCAACGACGACACCGAGGATGCCGACGAGTGCAATGGGGCGACCGGCGATCGCGATGGCCGCCACCAGCAGGAACGCCGCCGACAGCAATCCGATGTACAGCCACCGCGTGCGGGCATCGCCCAGTCGCACCGCGAGTGTGCGCTTGCCCACCTCGCGGTCGGTGGGGATGTCGCGCAGGTTGTTCACCACGAGCAACGCGCACGCCAGACATCCCGCCATGCACGCGGCCAGCCACGAGATCGCCGTGATGCGTTCGCACACCACGAACGTCGTGCCCGCGGTCGCGACCAGGCCGAAGAACACGAACACGAACACCTCACCGAGGCCGAGGTAGCCGTACGGCTTCGGACCACCGGTGTAGAACCAACCCGCCAGAATCGCCAGCGCGCCCACCAGTAGCAACCACCACGTGGTCACCGCCGCCAGCACCAGGCCGCACACCGCGGCCACACCGAACGCGGCGAAGGCAGCGCGTTTCACCTGCCCTGCCGAAGCCAGTCCGCCGCCCACCAGACGAGCCGGGCCGACCCGCACGTCGTCGGTGCCGCGCACGCCGTCGCTGTAGTCGTTGGCGTAGTTCACGCCCACCTGCAACGCCAGCGAAACGACCAGCGCGAGCGCTGCTCGCCACCACACCGCCCCCACCTCGCCGACGGCCGCAGCGGTGCCGAGCGCCACCGGCACGACCGCCGCGGGAAGGGTTCGAGGACGGGCACCGAGCAGCCAACGATTCATTGCGGCCATTCTCGCCGAATAGCCTGCGGTTCGTGCCACATCTCGTCGCGATCGACCTGCCTGGCGGCCCGGCGTTCGTCACGACACTGCGGCACGCGTGGGACGAAGGGCACGCCGTGCTCCCCATCGACCGGCGACTCCCGCCACCCGCCCGTGCGGCGCTGCTGCGGGCGATGCAGCCGGATCGCCTCGTCGACGAGCACGGCACACACACCCTCGATGGACGAGGTGTGCAGGAGGGCGACGCGCTGGTCATGGCCACCAGCGGCTCCACCGGCGCACCGAAAGGTGTGGTGCTCACCCACGCCGCGGTGCAGGCGTCGGCGCTCGCCACGTCGGAGCACCTCGGCATCACGCACGCCGACACCTGGCTCGCCTGTCTGCCGCTGTCGCACGTGGGCGGGATGTCGGTCGTCACGAGGGCCCTGCACACCGGCACCGGGCTGGTGGTGCACGACGGTTTCCACGCCAATGCCGTCGAGCAGGCCGCACGCAACGGCGCCACTGCGGTCAGCCTGGTGGCCACGGCGCTGCGGCGCATCGACCCGGCGCTGTTCCGCGTCATCGTGCTCGGCGGCGCTCGGCCGCCGGCCGATCGCCCCCCGAACTCGCACACCACCTACGGACTCACCGAGACCGGTAGTGGTGTGGTCTACGACGGACGCCCGCTGGGTGGGGTCGACGTGCGCCTCGCCGACGACGGCGAAGTGCTGCTGCGGGGCCCGATGCTGCTGCGGGAGTACCGCGATGGCACGACACCACTCGACGGCGACGGCTGGCTGCACACCGGCGACCTGGGACAGTGGCTCCCCGACGGCACGTTGCACGTGGAAGGCCGACGCGGCGACCTCATCATCACCGGCGGCGAGAACGTGTGGCCCGATGCCGTCGAGACCGTGTTGGGCGGGCTCCCAGGGGTGGCGGAGGTGGCGGTGGCCGGCGTGCCCGATGACGAGTGGGGGCAACGGGTCGTGGCATGGGTGGTGCCCGACCGCGGCGCCGCTCCCCCCACCGTGGCCGAGCTGAGAGCCGCGATCGGCGAGGAGCTTCCTGCGTTCTGCGCTCCCAAGGAGGTACGGGTGGTCGCGACGCTGCCCCGCACCGCGCTGGGCAAGGTGCAGCGTCATCTGCTCGCGGCATCCCCCGAGCAGCCGGGCGGCGCCCACTAACGTCGCCTCGATGGAGCGCCTGGCCCTGGTCACCGGCGCGGCTTCGGGTATCGGCCGCGCCATCACCGAACGACTCGTCGCCGATGGCATGCGCGTGCTCGCCGCCGACATCGACCTGGCGGGGCTCGACGCCGTGCGCACTGCGTTCGGCGATTCCGTGGTCACGTCGCAGTGCGACGTCACCTCCGAGGAGTCGGTGGCCGAGACCTGCGAGTACGCCTCGTCGTTGGGTGGGCTCGATGTCGTGGTCGCGAACGCGGGCCGCGGTGCGTTCTCCGCCATCATCGACCACCCGTTGTCCGAGTGGCAGGCCATTCTCGATCTGTGCCTCACCGGTGTGTTCCTCACGGTCAAACACAGCGCGCCGGTCACGCACGACGGCGGCAGCATCATCACCATCGCGTCGTTGAACGCCACGCAGCCGTCCTCTGGCATGAGCGCGTACTGCGCGGCCAAGGCCGGGGTGGTGATGCTCAGCAAGGTGGCGGCGATGGAGCTCGGTGCTCGCGGCATTCGGGTGAACACCATCGCCCCCGGCCTGGTCGAGACCGCCGCCACCGGCGCGTTCTTCATGGTGCCCGGTGTGGTGGAGGAGTTCGTCGACAACACCACCGTCGGACGATTCGCCCAGCCGAGCGACGTGGCGAACATGGCGTCGTTCCTGGCGGGGCCCGAGTCCACGTTCGTCAGCGGCAGCCTCTTCCCGGTCGACGGCGGGGCGTCGACGAAGCGCTACCCCGATCTGCCGGCCGCGTTCGCGCGGCTCGCGTCGCCTGCCGAGTGAGCACCGGCCCCACCGCTCGCCTTCCCGCTGCGTACTGGCGCCTCTGGACCGCCAGCGCGATCTCGAACGTCGGCGATGGAATGCTCATCGCCGCGTTGCCGTTGCTGGCGGCGCGGATCACCGACAGCCGCGTCTCGGTGGGGCTGATCTCCACGTTCTTCAGCATCCCCTGGTTGCTCTTCGCCCTGCCCGTCGGCGCACTCATCGATCGCACAGATCGCAAGCGAGTGCTCGTCACCGCCGACATGTGCCGCGGCGCGCTCATCGGCGGCCTCGCCGCCGTGGCCGCGTTCACCGAGGTGCAGGTGTGGATGCTCTGGGTGCTCGCGTTCGGCCTCGGTGTCGGCGAGGTGTTCTTCGACTCCACCTCGCAGACCATCCTTCCGGCCATCGTGACCAGCGAGCAGTTGCCGCGGGCGAATGGGCTCCGCTACGCGGTCGAGATCAGTGGCAACACGTTCGTGGGTGCACCCATCGGCAGCATCCTGTTCGCCGTGGCCGTGTGGCTGCCGTTCGGCATCGACGCCGTCAGCTTCGTGGTCGCCGCGTTGCTCGCCGCCAGCCTGCGCGGGAACTTCCGGCCCACGAGCGTCGGTCTCGACATCGGCTGGCGCCGGCAGATCCGCACCGGCGTGCGGTGGCTGTTCCGGCATCGCCTGTTGCGCAACCTCGCGCTGGCGCTGGGCCTCACCAACTTCGCGTTCGCCGCGTGCGAGAGCACGTTCGTGCTGTTCGCCACCGAGGAACTGGGCATCAGCAGCCGCGGCTTCGGTCTGCTCATCGCCATCGTCGGCGCGGGCAGCATCATGGCCGGTGTCGCCGGCGGCTGGTTGGTGAACCGCATGGGGCGGCGGTTCGCCATCCTCGTCGCGTCGTTCTCGCCGGTGGTCACGATGGCCGCCATCGGCACGCTGCCCGTGGCGTGGTGGGTGGTGCTGATGACCACCGTGCAGGCGGCGATGATCACGGTGTGGAGCATCATCGCGGTCACGCTGCGCCAGCAAATGGTGCCCGACCACCTCTTCGGTCGGGTGAACAGCGTGTTCCGCTGGATCAGCTGGGGAGCCATGCCGGTGGGTGCGTTCATCGGTGGCGTGGTGGCCCAGAACCTTGGGCTGCGCGCCCCGTACTTCGCCGGTGCCGCCGTGATGTTGGTGGCCTACTTGATCATCGTCATCAACCTGCGCGAGCGCGACATCGCCGCCGCCGTGGCCGCCAATGCGCCGCGTCCGATGAACCCCACCGCGTTCGACGACACGCCCGACGGCATCCCCCGCGACCCGATGGACGACCTCCTCGACGACCTCCTCTAGCCCTGCATCAGAACTTCAGTTCCGACGTCGGAACTCACGTTCGCGTGTGGGGTCAGTCGTGGTCGGGTTCGAGGGTGACCTTCACCTGACGGATGCGGCGACCCTCCACCTCGGCGGCGATGAAGCGCCAGCCGTCGCGAACGACGGATTCACCTTCGGCCGGCACGTGCTCGAGCGTGCCGAAGAGGAAGCCGGCGACGGTGTCCCAGTCGTCGTCGGGGATGTTGGTGCCGAGCAGGTCGTTGAGGTCGTCGATGGACATGCCGCCGTCGACCAGGTAGGCGCCGTCGGCCAGCGACTGCACCTCGTCGTCCTCCTCGTCGTGCTCGTCGATGATCTCGCCGACGAGTTCCTCCAGGCAGTCCTCCAGCGTGATCAGCCCGGCCAGCGCGCCGTATTCGTCGGCCACGAGCGCAAGGTGGAACTTCTCGGCCTGCATCTCGCGCATCAGGCGGCTCACCGGCTTGTTCTCGGGGATGAACCTCACGGGGCGGATGAGCTCGGTGGCCGGCGACTCGCCACGCCCCTCGCGTTCGGCGCGCATGAGGTCCTTGGCGAACGCAAGACCCAGCACGTCGTCGTCCTCGTCGTCGTGCACCACCGGGATGCGGCTGTACCCGTGTTCGAGCGCGATGTCGAGCGCCTCGGTGATGGAGGCCGTGTGCGGGATGGTGATGATGTCGGGCCGCGGCACCATCACTTCGCGAGCGACCGTGTCGCCGAACTCGATGATGCTCTCGATGAGCTCGCGCTCTTCCTCTTCGATGACCTCGTCGTCGACCGCGCCCTCGACGATGCCGAGCAGCTCGCTCTCCGACACGAACGGGCCGCGCTCGAGACCCTTGCCGCGCACGATGACGTTGGTGAGCCCGATGAGCCCGCGCGACACCCACCGCAGCGGTGGGAAGGCCACCAGCGCCGACACCGGACGAGCGGCCAGCAGCGCCGACCGTTGCGGGTAGAGCACGGCGTAGGTCTTCGGCACGGCCTCGGCGAGCACGAAGAACACCACCACGTTGAGGACCACACCGATGGCCACTGCCCACCCGCCGAAGATGCGCGCGGCGACGATGGCGGTGAGGGTGGTCTGGATGGTCTGGAAGGTGTTGACCGTGAGGAGCACTGAGTTCACCCACCGCTCGGGCTCGTCGACGAGGCGCTTCAACGCCTTCCCCGATTTCGAACCCTGGTCGGCGAGTGATGCGGCGCGCGGCTTGCTCATGCGCGACAGACCCATCTCGGCCACGGCCAGGAAGACGAGCGCGACGAGCAGCACCAGGATGGCGACCAGCATCAAGATGTCGAGGTTGGTCACCGACGCGGCGATCATTCGGAGTGCTCCTGTCGGAACCCGGCCGGTGCGGGCCCACCCCAGTGGTGGGCCTCGAGCAACGCGAGTTCTCGAGCCCGCATGGCCGCGGCGGCCTCGGGCTCGTGGTGATCGTGCCCCAGCACGTGGAGCACACCGTGCACCAGCAGGAGGGCGAGTTCGTCGTCGAGCGTGCCCGCGTGTTCGGGCGCCTGCCGGGCGGCCACCGTGGGGCAGATGACCACGTCGCCGAGCAGGAGCGGCATGTCGCCCGGGTCGGGCGGCGAACGGTCGGGGCCACGGTTGGGCGGTTGGTTGTGCAACACGATCTCGGCATCGGCGGCGTCGATGGGGAACGCGAGGACGTCGGTGGGGCCCTGCTTGCCCATGTAGTCCTCGTTGAGTTCGGTGATCTCGGCCTCGCTGACGAAGATGACCGACAACTCGGCCAGCCCGCGCACGCCCTCGTCGCGCAGCACACGCTCGGCCAACGCCTGCCAGCGCGGGATGTCGACGGCGAGCGCGTTCTGCTCGTCGGCCACGAACACCTCGGGCTCTCCGTCGCCGCCGACGCGACGGGGCCCCTCGACACGAGGCCGACCGGGATCAGGCACGGGCACGTTCCTGCCGTGTGCTCGGGTTGCGCTGATCGGCCTGCTCGTAGGCAGCGACGCTGTCGGCCACGATCTTGTGACGAACCACGTCGCCGGCGCCGAGGTGCACGAAGGTGAGGCCCTCGATGTCGGTGAGCGTGCGCTCGAGACCGATGAGGCCGCTGCGCCCGTCGGGCACGTCGATCTGCGTGGTGTCGCCGGTGACGACCACCTTCGACCCGAAGCCGATGCGGGTGAGGAACATCTTCATCTGCTCCGGCGTGGAGTTCTGCGCCTCGTCGAGGATGATGAAGCTGTTGTTCAACGTGCGGCCGCGCATGAAGGCGAGCGGGGCCACTTCCACCATCTGCCGTTCGAGCAGCTTCTGCGCCCCTTCGGGTTCGATCATGTCGTACAGCGCGTCGTAGAGCGGGCGCAGATACGGATCGATCTTGGCCATCAGGTCGCCGGGCAGGAACCCGAGCCGTTCACCGGCCTCCACCGCCGGGCGGGTGAGGATGATGCGCTGCACCTGCTTGCTCTGCAGCGCCTGCACCGCCATCGCGACGGCCAACCAGCTCTTGCCGGTACCAGCAGGGCCGAGCCCGAAGGTGATGACGTTGGTGCGGATGGCGTCGATGTACCGCTTCTGGCCCGCGGTCTTGGGCCGCACCGGCCGGCCCTTGGCACCGCGCATGATGTCGTCGGTGAGCACCTTGCTGGGCCGCTCGTTCGCCCGCACCATGTCGATGCTGCGACGCAAGCTGGGCTCGTCGAGATGCTGGCCCTGCTGCAGCAGGACGACCAGTTCCTCGCACAGGCGCCCGACCACCTCGGCCTGTGCGCCGGCGAGGTGGATCTCGTTGCCGCGCACGACCACCGTGCACTCGGGGAACGCCGCCTCGATGAGGCGCAGGTGCGCATCGCGCTGGCCAACGAGCGCGGCCATGAGGTGCGCGCCGGGCACGATGACGGAGTACGGCTGAGCGAGTTGCGTCATGTCGCGGGGCCCGGAGATGGACTCATCTCGCCCTACGGTAGCGAACCCGAGACGGTTCAGGCGCGATGAACTCGACCCGAGTCGGCGGTGTCGCGATCGCGGACCTGCTCGGCAGGGCTGAAGTCGACCGCGTAGTAGTGCTGCGTCTCCAGATGGTGGACCGGAGCGCCGCCCATCACGCTGCGCGCCAGCCGCGACATCATCTCCTGGAACCCGGCGCCCTCGCGAGCGTTGGCCTGCGGCGTGTCGAACACCAACAGCACGCCCTCGGATGCCTCGAGCGCCAGACCTTCTTTGGCGAGGCGCACGATGGCCCCTTTGGCGACGTACGCAGGGTGCACGACCAACCACATGATGTAGTGGACGGCATTGCGACGCATGTGATCGGGGTAGTGGTGCTCGAAGTAGGCGCGACTGAGGTAGCGGGTGCTGCCGATGTCGGTGGCCACCAGCGACATGCCGACGGGGACGGCGTCGTCCCACAGCACCCACAAGCGATTCGTGGGATCGGCGATGGTCTCGTCGAACTCCGAGCGATAGAGCATCTCCCGCGTGACCGCGGCCTCGGACATGCCGGCGTAGGACGTTTCGTACAGGTGCCACAGCTTGTCGCCGAGAACGATGTCGACCACGTGGGTGTGGCGAGTGACGAACATACGACCGCACCCCTTTCACCTCGGACACGAAAACGGATCAGCACACGAACCAGATCCGACACGAACAAGTCAGACGCGCCGCGCGCAGAGAATCACCCCTTGCGCGAACTACCTGGTTTCGACGTATCATAAGAACACTGCGTTTCCTATGGGTGGATGCTCAACCACCACCCATCGGCGAGGGAGGCTCATGAAGCGGGCATCGGCGCTCCTAACTTGGTGGTACCTGGTGGTCGGCGGCATCTGCACCGTCGTGGCCATCAGCGCGCCACAGGCCGGGGTCCGCGAGGCGCTGTACCTGTTCGCCTGCATCCAGATCGGCCCGGTGCTGTTCTTCGCCTGCCGGCGCAACGGCGTGTCCACCGAGGTGGCCGGCTTCCTCGTGGCCGTCGGCTTGCTCTACGCAGGGGCACAACTGGTGTCGGGCGACGAGCCCACCTACACCAACCCGCTCGCCGTGGCCCTGGGCCTGGCGGGCACCGGATGCATCATCTTCGGCCTGGTCGCCCTGCTGCGCCGCCGCGGCGTCACCCCCACCGAGGGCCTCCTGGGCGACGGTCTCATCGTCGGCCTCGGCGCCTGGGTCATCAGCTGGGCCGCATTGGTGCAGCCCATCGTCGACGAGACCGGCACCACCGCATGGAGCACCGTCCTGTACGGCATGTACCAGCCCACGGCCTCCGTCGTGTTGTTCCTGGTGGTCGTCGTCCTGCTCGACCAGCGCAACCGCCCTGCGTCCATGTGGCTGCTGGCATCGGCACTCACGTTCAACCTGCTGGGCGACCTGCTCTACGCGCTCATCGACGCCGGCCACATGCCGGCGAGCGCGGAACGGGTGGCGTTGCCGATGTACATCGCTGCCTTCTTCTGCGCCGGGGCGGCGTTCCTGCACCCCAGCATCACCCAGGTCATGCGGCCCCAGCTGCCGTCGCGCCGTCCGGTGATGGGCCGACTCATCGTCACCACCTCGTCGCTCGTGTTCCCGGTCATCGTCCTCGCGGGCACCTCCGCCAACGACACCACCGACAAGATCGTCCGCTCCATCTCGGCCGTCGTGCTCGCCGCCGTGGTGACCGCCCGTGTGGCCCAGGCCGTTCGAGCCAACAACGTCGCCCAGGCCGAGCTGCTGCACGGCGCGCAGACCGATCCGCTCACCGGGCTGCCCAACCGCAGCGTGCTGCTCCAGCAGATCAACGACCTGATGCGCGGCTCCTGGAACCCCGACACCCACCCCACCCTGTTCTTCGTCGACCTCGACCGGTTCAAGAACATCAACGACTCACTCGGCCACGCCGCCGGCGACGAAGTGCTGATGATGGTGGCCCAGCGCCTCACCAACGCCGTCCCCGATGGCGCGATGGTGGCCCGACTGTCGGGCGACGAGTACGTGGTGCTGGATCCTGCCGCCAAGTCGCAGGGCGCATCCATGGCGCTGGCCGAGCGCCTGCTGGCCGTGTTCCGCGAGCCCCTCGCACTCAGCCAGGGCGACGTGTTCGTCACCGCCAGCATCGGCGTCGCCGCCATCAGCCCCACCTCCAGCACCTCACCGGAAGACCTCGTCCGTCACGCCGACACGGCGATGTACCGAGCCAAGGACGCCGGCCGCAACTGCATGGCGGTGTACGACGAGTCCATGCACGAGCGCGTGGCGCACCGTCTGGCCGTCGAGACCGCGCTCTACCGGGCACTCGACCGTCGCGAGCTGCGCCTGTTCCACCAGCCCATCCTCGACTTGCACACCGGCGAGGTCGAAGGCTTCGAGGCGCTCATGCGCTGGCAGCAGGCCGACGGCACCATCGTCTCCCCCGCCGAGTTCATCCCCATCGCCGAGGACACCGGCACCATCGTGCCCATCGGCTCGTGGGCGCTGCTCGAGGCGCTCACCCAGCTGCGTCGCTGGATCGACGACGGCGTGTGCAGCCCGTCGGCCACGATGTCGGTCAACGTCTCGCCCCGCCAGCTCGGCGACACCAACTTCCCCGCCATCGTCAGCGAGGCACTCACCCGCTCGGGTGTGTCGCCACAGCTGCTGTGGCTGGAGGTCACCGAGAGCGTGATGATCAGCGAGCCCGAGTTGGCGCTGGCCACGTTGCGCCGCCTCCGTTCGCTCGGCGTGCGTGTCGCACTCGACGACTTCGGCACCGGCTACTCCTCGCTCTCGCTGCTGCAGAAGTTCCCCCTGCAGCGCATCAAGATCGACCGCGCCTTCGTGCACGGCGTCGCCGACAACCCGAACGACCGCAGCCTGGTGCGCACCATCGTGGCCATGGGTCGTTCGCTCGGCCTCGACATGGTGGCCGAAGGCGTCGAGAGCGTGCACCAACTGCAGGTGCTCAGCGATCTCGGCTGCGGCAAGGCCCAGGGCTTCCTCATCAGCCACCCGGTGCCGGCCGACGCGATGCGCAGCACGGTGGCAGCGCTCGAGCGTCTGGGTCAGTTCCCCGGCCTCCGTCCGAACGTGTCGGCCCCGGTCAACTGATCCGCACGCTTACGGCCGCCGCAGCAGTCACTGCTTGAGCCAGGCCTTGAATCGACCCATCGTCGACGGCTCGGCGGGCGCTGCCGCCGCCTTGGTGGTGGACTTGCCCGCCGCGACACGCGGCGCTTCGTGACACCTGCACCGCTCCAACTTCGGGACGTCGGCGAGCACCCGCTCGATGTGCGCGCCGCATCCGGCCCAACTCGGCTTGCCACACTTCCTGCACGTCGTCCGTCTGCACATACCCCCTAGGGTATCAGTCGTCAGTCGGTGCGACGCAACGTGGCAGTGAGATGCAGCTGGTGCGGCTCGCCCACCGCGGCCATGTGCAGCTCGTACTGGAGCACGTCGCCACGCACCCGCACGATGCGCTCGACCGACTCGACGAGCTTGGCCGTGGGCGACAGCGACACGGTGCTCGTGCGCACGTGCAAGTCCACCCCGCCGTTCACCTTCCCGGCGACGACGAGTGCCGTGCCGATGAGCACCTCGGTGAGGCCGGTGGGTGAGGCGATGATCCACTCCGGCGTTCCACCGGCCCAGCGAAGGAAGCCGGACTCGGCATGCAGCGGCCGGCCGTCGTCGACGGCCGAGGTTCGCTGGGCGTATCCGAGGAACGGCTTGACGCCGCCGTCGGTGAAGGTGATCTGCTCGCGGTACCCGAACGTGGCGATGGTGGGATAGATGCCCTCTCCTTCGCCTGCCCACGTGCCGACGAAGGCGTCGAGCGGACCGAGCCGATCGGACGACATCAGGGACCGGTGAAGAGACGGCCCTTGGCCACGTACTGGGCGTCAGCGCCCTCGCGGCGGTCGGCCTCGCGGTTCTTGACCTCGGCGCGGGCGACCACCTGATGGTGCACCTCGTCGGGGCCGTCGGCCAGACGCAGCGTGCGCTGGCTGTGGTACATCTCGGCGAGGGGGAACCACTGCGAGATGCCGGCGGCACCGTGCATCTGGATGACCTCGTCGATGATGTCGCAGCACTTCTCGGGCACCATCGCCTTCACGGCGCTCACCCACACGCGGGCCTCGGCGTTGCCGAGCGTGTCCATGGCCTTCGCCGCGCGGAGCACCATGAGGCGCATGGCCTCCACCTCGATGCGGGCCCGCGACAGCACTTCCATGTTCTTGCCGAGGTTGATGAGCTTCTTGCCGAAGCCCTCGCGGCTGATGCCACGGTCGACCGCCATCTCGATGGCGCGCTCGGCCACGCCGATGCTGCGCATGCAGTGATGGATGCGGCCTGGCCCGAGGCGCAGCTGCGAGATCTCGAAGCCCTTGCCCTCGCCCCACAGCACGTTGCTCTTCGGCACGCGCACGTCGTTGAAGCGGATGTGCATGTGGCCGTGGGGCGCGTCGTCGGCACCGAACACCTGCATCGCCTCCACGATCTCCACACCGGGCGTGTCCTTGGGCACGAGGATCTGCGACTGCTGCTTGTAGGTGTCGGCATCGGGGTTGGTGCGCACCATGACGATCATGATCTTGCAGCGCGGATCGCCGGCACCCGATGCGTAGAACTTCGAACCGTTGATGACCCACTCGTCGCCATCGAGCACGGCGGTGGTCTGGATCTGCTTGGCGTCGGAGCTCATGACGCCGGGTTCGGTCATCACGTAGGCCGAACGGATCTCGCCGTTCAGCAGCGGCTCGAGCCACTGGGCCTTCTGCTCGGGGGTGCCCACCCGCTCGAGCACCTCCATGTTGCCGGTGTCGGGCGCCGAGCAGTTGAGGCACTCGGAGGCGAGCCGGTTCTTGCCGAGCTCGGACGCGATGTACGCGTAGTCGAGATTGCTGAGGCCCTGACCGGTTTCGGCATTGGGGAGGAAGAAGTTCCACAGCCCTTGCGACTTGGCCTTGGCCTTCACCGTGTCGAGCAGCTCGAGTTGGCCAGGGGCCCAGCTCCAACGATCTTCACGATTGGCGCCGAGGCGGTGGAACTCCTCCGTGATGGGGTCGACCTCATCGCGGATGAACGCCTTCACCGCCTCGTAGAGCGGCCGCACCCCTTCCGACATGCGCAGATCGAAATCGTCCATGCTGGCGCTCTTCAATGCACCACCGGTCATCTGGGTACCTCCTGGTCAGCCATCGCTGCAGTGGAACGTACTCGCCCACCATCACCGGTCACGATCCGGGCGAGCGTCGCCGCGCGTCAGAGGTGGTAGGCCTCGGTGTGCCCGTCGATGCCGATGGCCTGTCCGCTGATCATCGCCGACGCCGGCGACGCCAGGAACAGGCACAACGACGCGATCTCTGAGGGCTCGACGAACCGCTTGATCGACTGGCCGGACAGGTACTCGGCCTGCACCTGCGCCGGGTCCACGCCTCGATTGGCCGCCTCGGACGCGATGACCGAGTCCATGCGGGCACCCGCCACCGACCCGGGACAGATGGCGTTGCACCGCACCCCGTGCGGACCGAGCTCGACGGCCAGCGACTTGGTGAGTCCGATGACCGCCCACTTCACGGCCGCATACGGCGTTCGCATGCCGTAGCCGTACACGCCCGCCATCGACGACATGTTGACGATGCTGCCGCTGCCCTGGGCCTTCATCGCCGGGGCGACCCGGCGCGCACACAGGTACTGGGTGTCCAGCCCCACGGCCAGGCTCTCCCGCCACTCCTCGGGCGTCACGTCCTCGACGAAGGCCGTGGGGCCCTTGATGCCCGCGTTGTTGACCAGCACGTCGACACCGCCGAGGTCGGCGATGGCCGACTGCACCCAGGCATCGACCGCGTCACCGTCGGCCAGGTCCACCTTCGTGGCCACCACGCCGGGGCAGGCGATGCGCACGTCGTGCAACGCCGCGTCGTTCACGTCGCACAGGTGCACCGTGGCACCCTGGGCGACGAACGCCTCCACCACGACCCGACCGATGCCGCCGGCGGCGGCGGTGATGATGACTCGTTGACCCATGGACTTCGCTCCCCCACGACGCGTTCGACGGCAGCGAACGTAGCCGTCGTCGGCCGGGGCGCGCCTACGCTCGGCCGATGGATCACCACGCGCACCTCGAACTCGCCAAGCAGGAGGCCCGGCTCGGACGCAGCGAGGGCGGCATCCCCATCGGTGCGGCACTGGTGCGCGACGACGGCACAGTGCTCGGAGTGGGGCACAACCGGCGAGTGCAGATGGGCTCGGCCATCCGCCACGGCGAGACCGATGCACTGGAACGCGCCGGCCGCCTGCCGGCCACCGAGTACGCCCGCTCCACGATGTACACCACACTGTCACCCTGCGCGATGTGCACCGGCGCGATCCTGGTGTACGGCATCCCGCGGGTGGTGATCGGCGAGCATCGCACGTTCATGGGCGAGGAGGAACTGCTGCTGGCCCGTGGCGTGGAGGTGATCGTGCTCGACGATCCGGAGTGCGTGACGATGATGGAGTCCTTCATCGCCGAGGAACCGTCGCTGTGGAACGAGGACATCGGCGAACCCGATGCCGGCTGAGCGCGACGCGTTCAGAGCAGGCGGACGAGTGCGGAGATGCCCACCACGACGATGACGGCGCGCAGCACCCGCGGGTCGAGCTTGCGGCCCACCTTGGCGCCGATCTGTCCGCCGATGGTGGAGCCGACGGCGATGGTGGCCACCACCTTCCAGTCGACGTTCGTGGTGAGGATGAACACCACCGACGCCACCGCGTTCACCGTGCCGGCGAGCACGTTCTTGCACGCGTTCAGGCGTTGCAGATCGTCGTCGAGGAAGATGCCCAGGAACGAGATGAGGATGATGCCCTGCGCGGCTCCGAAGTAACCGCCGTACACACCGGCCGCGCAGACCAGGGCCATCAGTGGCGGGGTGACGTCGCGGTGGCCATGGCCACCCTCGGCACGGCGCGCTGCCAGCCGCTTCGACACCACCGGTTGGGCGATCACCAACAGCAGCGCGATGACGATGAGGACGATGACGACCTTCTGGAACACCTTGCTCGGCAACACCAGCAGGAGCGTGGAACCGGTGAGTCCGCCGATGACCGAGGCGGGCACCAGGCGGGTGAGCCGCGCGCGTTGGCCCACCAGCTCGCGGCGGTAGCCGTACACACCCGACATCGAGCCGGGGACGAGACCGATGTTGTTCGATACGTTGGCCAGCAGCGGCGGGTATCCCAGCGCCACCAGCGTGGGGAAGGTGATGAGCGAGCCGGACCCGACCACCGTGTTGATGGTGCCGGCGCCGACACCGGCGACGAGGATGATGAGGAAGTCGGTGAAGGACATGAGCGGTGATCATGCTGACACGCACGCGGGCGCGTCGGGTCACTCGGGCAGGACGCGATCCTGCAGCGACTTCATCTGCCCGGGGATGCGAGCGCCGAGGCCGGCCGACTTCAGACGCCGTACCAGGTCGATCACCAGCACGGCCACGGGCACAGCGAGGATGAGTCCCACCATGCCGCCCACGATGCCGCCGAACGTGGTGGCGAGCAGCACGACGAGCGGGTGGATGCTGAGCTTGTCGCTCATGATCATCGGTTCGAGCACGTTCTCGAGCAGCAGGTTGCAGGCCAGCACGATGGCCAGCATCAGGAAGCCTTGGCTGAGTCCGCCATCGGCCACGGCGAGGAGGGTGGCGAGGCCACCACCCAGGAACGCTCCCAAGTACGGCACGTAGCCGCCGAGGAAGTTGACGATGGCGATGGTACCGATGAGCGGCAGCCCCATCAGAAAGCTGACGAGCACGATGACGCACGTGACCGCTGCCGACAACACCGTCCGACCGGCCCAGTAGGCACGGATGGACCGCACCCCGGTGCGGAGGAAGTCGTCGACGTCGTCGCGGCCCGATTCGGGGAACTGACGGACGATCCAGCGTTCGATGATGGGGCCGTCCTTGAGGACGTAGTAGCCGATGAGGATGGCGAGCACCGTGCCCGCCACGAACCCCGTGATGGCGCTCACGCCGCCGACCAGCAGCGTGACGAGGCCGCGGCCGATGAACCCGGCAGCGGCCGTGATGGCTTCGCGCACGGCGGTGAGCGCGGCGGCGTCGAGGCCGACGCCGTCGGTGGTGTCGGCCATGTTGGCGATGGCCACATCGATCTGATGGGCCAACTCGCCGGTCTGCTGCACCACGCCTCTGACGACGAAGATCGCGACCATGGCGGCGCCGGCGAGCGATCCGAGCACGACGACCATCGCCGCGATCGAGGGCTTCATCCACTGATGGAGGCGGCGGGCCAACGGGTACGCCGCGGCGCCGACCATGACCGCGAAGACCAGCGGCAGTGCCAACTCGCTGATGGCGGCGAGGCCACCGGTGACCATGCCGAGCAGGACGACGAAGCCGATGACGCTCCAGGACATGACCCCGATGCGGCGAATGGCCAAGTACGGGCGGGGCTCGGTCACGTCTTCCGGCATTCCCACGCCTCCTCCACGATCGATGCAACGAGATGCGATGTCCCCGCCGACAGTACTGCTGCCGACGGGGACGAACGCGGGATCAGCCGATGACCTTGGCCTTCATCTTGGCGAACTCCTCGTCGGTGATGGCACCCGAGGCCTTCAGGTCGGCGAGGCGCTGCAGTTCGGCGGCGCCGCTGCCGGTACCCGCGGCTGCCTGCACGTACTCGCGCACGGCGGCGTCCTGGGCCTTGGCCTGGGCCATCGAGCGCTCGGCCATGCCCTTGCCGCGGATGATGAGGTACAGGAACGCACCCAGGAAGGGCAGCACGAACAGCAGGATGATCCACAGCACCTTCATGCCGCCGGACGTCTCGTGGTCGCGGAAGAGGTCGCCGATGATGGAGAAGATGAGCATGATCCACATGACGAACAGGAAGAACCAGAGCATCGACCAGAGAACCTGACCGACGGCGAAGGTTGCGAGCATTGAACTCTCCTTGGGAACGGCGCGCAGGGTTCCGCACGCGATGAGAAAGACCGTACTGCCCGTGGCGATCGCAGGTGATCACCCTCATCGGGTGATCATCCTCGGGCATGGCAGCGTCTACGGTCCTCGTGATGAAGGTGTCCGCCGCAGACCTGCGCAACGATGCGATCGCCGGCCTCCCTGGGGCCATCAGCAGCGTCCCCGACGGCATGGCCGCCGCCATCCTCGCCGGCGTCAGCCCCATCCAGGGGTTGTACGCGAGTTTCGCAGGTCCCACCGCGGGTGGTGTGCTGTCGAGCACCCGGCTGATGGTCATCACCACCACGAGCGCCGCGGCGTTGGCGGCCGGCTCGGCGCTGTCGGGCCTCGGCCTCGAGGAACGCAACCGAGCCATCATCCTGCTCACGGTCATCGCCGGTGGCCTCATGGTGGCGGCGGGCGTGTTCAAGCTCGGGCGCTACACCCGCTTCGTCACCCAGTCGGTGATGATCGGCTTCCTCAGCGGGGTCGCGGCGAACATCGTGTTCGGCCAGCTCCAGGACCTCACGGGCGTGAGCCCGGGCTCCGGCATCGCCCTGGCGCGAGCCTGGCGAGTCATCACCAGTCCGGGCGACTTCCACATTCCGTCGCTGCTCATCGGCCTGGCTGCCATCGCCTTGCTCGTGGTGCTCGCCCGCACCCCGCTGTCGTCGGTCTCGGCGGTCATCGCTCTGGTCATCCCCACCGCGGTGGTGTTGCTCGCCGACCTCGAAGGTGTGGCCCAGGTGTCCGACGTCGGTGCCATCCCCAGCGGCATCCCGATGCCCGCCCTGCCCCGACTCGGCGACCTGTCGTTGTCGGTGCTCCTCGGTGCGCTCGCCGTCGCCGCGATCGTGCTCGTGCAGGGTGCGGGCGTCAGCGAGTCGGCACCGAACCTCGACGGTTCGCCGAGCGATCCGAACCGCGACTTCATCGCCCAGGGCGCCGGCAACGTCGCCGCCGGACTGTTCAAGGGCATGCCGGTCGGTGGATCCGTGGGTCAGACGGCGTTGAACGTCGCCGCAGGTGGCCGCACACGGTGGGCGGCGGTGTTCAGCGGCCTGTGGATGCTGCTCATCCTGGCCGTGTTCTCCAGTGCCGTCGGCAAGGTGGCCGTGCCGACCTTGGCGGCGGTGCTCATCGTCGCAGCCATCGGCTCGTTGCGGCCGCGCGAGGCCGCTGCCGTGTGGCGCACCGGCCTCAACTCGAAGATCGCGATGGCGTCGACATTCGTCGCGACACTCATGCTGCCGGTGGCAGCCGCGGTGGGAGTCGGGGTGGTGCTCTCGATGCTCCTGCAGTTGAACCGCGAAGCCATCGATCTGGCGGTGGTCGAGATCTACTTCGACGACGACGGCCGCCCGGCCGAGCGGCATGCTCCGAAAGTGCTGCGCTCGCACGAGGTGACCATCCTTGCCGTGTACGGCAGTCTCTTCTACGCCGGTGCCCGCACGCTCCAGGCTCGGCTGCCCGACCCCACGGGCACCGAGGGCCCGGCGGTGGTGCTCCGACTGCGCGGTCGCACATCGATGGGCGCGACGTTCTACGCCGTGCTCGAGCAGTACTCCGAACGACTCCAGGCGGTGGGCGGAACGCTCACGCTCACCGGCCTCACTGCGCCGGTGCTCGATCAGATCCGTCGCACGCAGCGGTTCGAGGTGGAGGGCCCCATCACGCTGGTGCCGGCCACCGAGCGGCTGTTCGAGTCCACGGAGAAGGGCTACCGCTCCGCCGTGGCGTGGCAGTTGTCGAACCGACGCTCCACCGACTGAACGGCTTCACCCAGGTGGGGTGACCCACCCGGCGCCTGTCGCGAGCGATACTGCACGCATCGGCACCAGACCCGGAGTACTCGCATGACCGAACACCACGACGACCCACTGCCTTCATGGGCACCGGGCGCCACCCGCGACACCCTCCTCTCGTTCCTCGATGCAGCCATGGATCTGGCCCCTACCGATCGCGTCGCCGTGTTCGACAACGACGGCACGCTGTGGACCGAGAAGCCGCTCTACCCGCAGCTGGGCTTCTTCCTGCACGAACTGGGCCTCGCCGTGTCCACCGACCCGAGCCTCGCCGACCGGGTGGAGTACGCGGCACTCATCCGCCGCGACGACGCGGCCGTCAGCGAGCTGGGTCTCCCGCGCGTCGGCATGGCGCTCGCCGATCTGTTCACCGGCATGTCGCCCGACGAGTTCACGGAGCGGGCCCGCCGTTTCATCCACGAGTCACGTCACCCCACGCTGGGACACCCCTACGCGATGGGCACCTACCGACCGATGCTCGAACTACTCGACGCGCTACGCACACGCGGCTTCGCCAACTTCATCGTCACCGGCGGCGGCACCGAATTCGTGCGCGCTGTCAGTCAGCACCTGTACGGCGTTCCCCCCGAAGGCGTCGTCGGCACCCTCATCGGGTACGAGTACGTCACGGTCGACGGGGCACCCTCGCTCGTGCGGACCAACCAGTTGACGGGCGATGCCAACGAGGGGCACGCCAAAGTCGTCAACATCCAGCAGCACCTCGGTCGCCGACCCGTGCTGGCCGCAGGCAACTCGGCCGGCGATCGCGAGATGATCGAGTGGGCCGTCGCCACCGACGGTCCGTCGCTCGGCATCCTCATCGACCACGACGACGCCGACCGCGAAGTCGCGTACGAGAGCGTCGCCGGCACGTTCGAAACCACCGAGAACATCGTCGAGGTCGGCCGCCGCCAAGGATGGACGGTGGTCAGCATGCGCGATGACTGGACCCAGGTGTTCGCATGATGAACATGCACACCGGCGTGGCCATCGCGCTCGCCGTCATCGCCTGGGCGCTGGTCGCCGAACGCCTCGAGAAGTGGAACATCACCTCGCCGATGTGGTTCGTGGCCATCGGCCTCGTGGTGGCCAACGGCAGCTGGGCGCCGGTGCACATCTCGCTCGGCAGCGAAGGGGTGAAGGAGATCGCCGAGCTGGCGCTCGCCGTGGTGCTGTTCGGCGATGCGGCCAAGGTGCGCCTGCGAGACCTGCGCGCCGACGCAGCGCTGCCCACCCGGCTGCTCGGCCTCGGGCTGCCGCTCACCATCGCGCTCGGCACCGTGGCAGCCCACCTGGTGCTGCCGTCACTGTCGTGGTGGGTGTGCGCGGTCATCGGCGCGTCGGTGGCCCCCACCGACGCAGCACTCGGCGCGGCCATCATCGAGGACGAGCGCGTGCCCGCGCGTATTCGCCGCGTGCTGAACGTGGAGAGCGGCCTCAACGACGGCATCGCCACCCCGTTCGTGAACTTCTTCCTGGTCGCGGCCGTGGTGGGCACCTCGCTCGAGACCGAGTCGGAGAGCACCGCCATCCTCGAGCTGCTGAAGGGTGTGGCGGGCGGGGTGATCATCGGCTCGCTGGGCGCCTTCGCCCTCACCGTGGCCCGCCGATCGGGCTGGGGAGGCCACGCGTACCGTCACCTCGCCGTGACGGCGCTCGCCCTGGCGTCGTTCACCATCACCGTCTCGTTGCACGGCAACGGGTTCGTGGCCGCGTTCGTGGCCGGCCTCGCCTTCGGGGCGGGCATGCGCGACGCCGAGCAGCTCGACGAGTCGCTCGAGTTCACGCACCAGGTGGCCGGCCTGGCATCGATGGTGGTGTGGTTCCTGTTCGGCGCGGTGGTGCTGCCGGTGCTGGAGCACGCCACCTGGCGCGAGTTCGTCTTCGCCGCACTGGCGCTCACCGTGGTGCGCATGGTGCCGGTGGCGCTCTCATTGATGGGCACGCACTTCGACCGCGCCACTGTGGGTGTCATCGGGTGGTTCGGGCCACGCGGACTGGCTTCGGTGGTGTTCGCTCTGCTCGCGGAGGAAGGCCTGGCCGAGGGCGATGCGACCCGCGTGGTGGCGGCCATCGCGGCCACCGTGGCGATGAGCGTGGTGTTGCACGGCGCGACCGCCGCGCCCATCAGCGCCCGCTACGGAGCCACGCACGCCGAATCGCCCTGAGGTGTCCGGAGCGCGTGGCTCGCATCAGCGGGTCAGTGCCCCGAACCGTCGCCGGCAGCCTCGAGCTGCCGCATCACGGCCTCGAGGTTGAACGAGCCCGGCTTCTGGCGGGGCGGGAACTTGACGAAGTTCTCGATCATGCCCGCCACCACGCCCTGCATGAGGTACATCACCCAAGCGTGGTCGATCACCCAATCCCAGTAGGTGTTCGAGTTCTCGTCCGCGCGCTCGAACGGATCCTGGCGCAGGTGGAAGACCTTCGGCACGCGCAGCTTCACGAATGGCTCGGCCCACGCCTGGAGGCGGGTCGCCCGTTGTTCCATCAGCACGGCCTTGTAGTCGCCGATGCGGATGGCGATGATGTCGCCGTCGTCGCTGACGTAGACGAAGAAGTTGCGCGGGCTCTTGTCGACCTCGCCGGAGAGGTAGGGCAACATGTTGTAGCCGTCGAGGCAGACCTTGAAGTACTTGTCGCCGGCCTGGTGACCTTCGAGCAGCTTCTCCTTGATGTCGGGCTCACCCGCCGCTGCCAGCAGCGTGGGCAGCACGTCCTGGTGACACACGACGTCGTTGCGCACCGTGCCGGGAGTGGTGTGCCCGGGCCAGCGGAAGAATGCCGGCACGCGCCAGCCGCCTTCCCAGTTGGTGTTCTTCGCGGAACGGAAGGGCGTGATGCCGGCGTCGGGCCAGCTGTTGTAGTGCACACCGTTGTCGGTGGAGTACATGACGATGGTGTTGTCGGCGATGCCGAGCTCGTCGAGCTTGTTCAGCATGACGCCCACCAACTCGTCGTGCGCCACCATCACGTCGTTGTAGTCGCCCTGGCCGTTGCTCTTGCCCTTGTGCTTCTCCGCGATGTGCGTGCGGAAGTGCATCGCGGTCGAGTTCCACCACAGGAAGAACGGCTCGTCGGCGGCAACCGCTTCCTCCATGAACCGCACTGCGTGATCGGTGACCTCTTCGTCGATGGTCTCCATCCGCTTCTTGGTGAGCGCGCCGGTGTCGACGATGGTCTGGCCACCCTTGCCGTCGGCATGGCAGTGCAGCACGCCACGTGGCCCGAATCGAGCCTTGAACGCCGGATCCTTCGGATAATCGGGGTGCTCGGGCTCCTCTTCCGCGTTGAGGTGGTAGAGGTTGCCGAAGAACTCGTCGAAGCCGTGCAGGGTGGGCAGGAACTCGTCCTTGTCACCCAGGTGGTTCTTGCCGAACTGGCCGGTGCGGTAGCCCAGCGGCTTGAGCAGCTCGGCGATGGTGGGGTCTTCCTTCTGCAGGCCGAGATCGGCG
>JACQZZ010000101.1 GCA_016213625.1 Actinomycetota bacterium | reverse complement strand
GCTCCTCGGCGACGACGGCGAAGATGAAGTCGCTGTGCGCCAGCGGGAGGAACTCGCCGAGCTTGTTCTCGCCGCGCCCGACACCCGACCCCGTGACGCCGCCCTGCGCCATGGCGATCATCGCCTGCCAGGTCTGGTAGCTCAGGTGGTCCTTGTGCGCCACGATGTCCATGAACGCGGTGAAGCGGGCTTCGCGGCGAGGGCTCGACATCACGAACGCGAGCGCCACCATCGCGCCACCGGCCCCGGTGACCGCCATCGGCACGAGCGGAGCGCCGGCCAGGAACACCATCACGAACACGATGGCGGCGAGGACGATGGCGGAGCCGAGGTCGCCCTGGGCGAGGCACAACGCGCACGCCACCACCGCCAGGCCCAGCGCGGGTACCAACGTGCGCATCGGGTCGTGCATCTCGTGGCGTCGCTTGGCGAGCAGGTTCGCACACGCCACCAGCAGGGCCAGCTTGAGGAACTCGCTGGGCTGGAAGTTGATCGGTCCGATGACCACCCACGAGGCCGCGTCGTTCACGCGATCGCCGATGCCCGGCATGAACGGCAGCACCATCATCCCGCAGGTCACCATGAACCCCGGCACGACCAGGCGTCGCCAACGCTGCATCGGCACCCGCATCGCGAGCCACAGCCCCACCGCCCCGAGGACTGCCCACATCAGTTGACGGTTGAAGAGCCGCCACGGCGAGTTGCCCTTGTGGAACTGGCTGATCGACGTGGCGCTGAGCACCATCACCAGACCGAGCATCGTGAGCACGATGACGACCACGGTGATGAGGTAGAACGCGGTGGGCGGCGGCGTGGACGGACGCGACTGGGCACCCCGAGTGGGATGACGACGCATCGCTGCCGAGCGTGCGAGCGCCGCGCGCCGACGATCACCGATGAGCGTGGAGGACGAACTCACGCGGACTCCTTCTCGAGCAAGGCGTTCACCAGTCGTTTGAAATCGTCGCCGCGGGCGGGATACCCGCCGTCGGGGTACCAGTCGAAGCTGGCACACGCCGGCGACAGCAGCACGACGTCACCCGCCTCGGCGAAGGAACTCGCGGCGTCCACCGCCGCCGCCATGGACCCGGCCACGGTCGTCGGGCAGTGCCCTTGGAACGCAGCGACCACCTCGGCGCCGGCCTCACCCAGTCCGACGACGGCCTTCACGTGGCTGCGTTCGTCGGCCAGACTGCGCAGGTCGAGTCCCTTGTTGCGCCCGCCCGCCATCAGCACCACGCGCTGGAACCCACGAATGGCCGTGAGGGCGGCGTGCGGTGTGGTGGCCTTGGAGTCGTTGAACCACTGCACGCCGTGCACGGTGGCGACGGGTTCGATGCGATGTGGTGGATGCCGGAACGTCTCGAGCGCGGCGCGCACGTCGGCCGCCGTGGCGAGGTGGCTCTCGAGTACCAGTGCCGAGGCGGCGAGCGCGTTGGTGATGTCGTGCGGCAGTCGCCGGGTCATGCATGCCACCGGCGCGATGGGACCCTTGGGACCCACGAGGCAGTCGTTGGCGAGGTGGTAGTCGGCCTGCCCGGCGGCGAACGTGCGCGTGATGCCGCCGGCGGCGCGCAGGTTGCGCATGACGACGGGATCGTCGGCGAAACCGATGGCCACGTCGGTGGGACGTCGGTGCGCCCACATCCGCGCCTTCGCCGCCTCGTACGCCGCCATCGAGGCGTGCCAGTTCTGATGGTCGGGTGCGAGGTTCAACCACACCGACGCCTCGGAACGGAACGAGTCGATCCAGTTGAGCCGGAAGCTGCTGCACTCCACCACGAACACGTCGACGGGCTCGTCGAGCGCGGCCGCGAGGGGCACCTCGGTGTTGCCGACGGCGGCCACCCGGTGCCCGGCGGTGCGCAGGATGTGCGCAGCGAGCAACGTGGTGGTGGTCTTCCCGTCGGTGCCGGTGACCGCCAGCATCGGGCGCGGCCCGCCGTCGCGCTGTTGCTCCCACTCGTAGGCGAGATCGATCTCCGTGCGCAGCGGCGTGCCGGCGGCGATGGCCGCGGTGACGACCGCATGCGTCTCGGGCACCCCTGGCGCCGGGCACACGATGTCGCACTCGGCCACCAGCGCGGCGATGCGCGCGGCGTCGGGCCGCTCGATCAGCGCGCCACCGAGCTCGAGGGCGCGTGCGCGCTTGGCATCGGTGGGTTGATCGTCGGCCACCATGACCGTCCACCCGCGGCGAACCAACTGGTCGGACAGCGCGTCGCCGGACAGGGCGAGACCGAAGACGAGCGCGACGCTCACAGTTTCCCCGAGAGTTTGGTGAAGTCACCGATGAAGATGGCGAGTGCGGTGGCCACGAAGATGCCGCAGATGATCCAGAAACGGATGATGACCGTGGTCTCCGGCCAGCCGACGAGCTCGAAGTGGTGATGGATGGGCGACATACGGAACAGGCGCTTCTTGCGCCCCGACGCCTTGAACACCGCCATCTGCACGGCCACCGAACCGGCCTCCATCACGTTGATGCCGCAGATGAGGATGAGCAGGAGCTGCGTGTTGGTGGTGACGGCGAGCAACGCGAGCGCCGTGCCGATGCCCAGCGCGCCCACGTCGCCCATCATGATGCGCGCGGGCGCGGCGTTGAACCAGAGGAAGCCTCCACAGGCACCGGCGAACGCCGCAGCGAACACCGCGAGGTCGAGCGGGTTCACCACCGCGCCATAGACATCGGGGTTACGGAACGCCCAGTAGGCGATGATGGTGAACGCGAGGAACCCCATCATCGCCGATCCGCCGGCCAGACCGTCGAGGCCGTCGGTGACGTTCACCGCGTTGCTGGTGCTCCAGATGATGAAGCCGACGAACACCACGAAGATCGGCCACGGCACGTCCCACCCCGGCAGGCTGGCCCGGGTGAAGGAGATGGTCTCGCTGACGCCGGTGCCCGCCACCAGCCACCAGGCGATGAGGAACGACAGCCCGAGTGTGATCCAGCTCTTCTTCTTCCAGAAGATGCCACGGTTGTGCCGCTTGCGCACCTTGATGAAGTCGTCGAGGAACCCCATCGCCGCCAGCACGAGGACGCCGACCCACATGATCATCGTCTGGTCGGAGAACGCGAGTCCGTCGCGCAGGTGCGCGACGAACCAGCCGAGGCCGGCGGCGACGACGATGCCGAGACCGCCCATGGTGGGCGTGCCCTGCTTGTGCATGTGGTGCTCGGGGCCGAGGTCGGCCTTGCCCAGGATGGGCTGGCCAGCGCCGCGCTCGCGGAAGAAGCGGATGAGGAACCGGGTGCAGAACAGCGACACGATCATCGCCGTCGCCCCTGCGATCATGACGGCGATCACTGCGCTGCCTCCAGCAGTTCCCGCGCCACGGCGCGGTCGTCGAACGGAACCACCTGGTCACCGATGGTCTGCGTGGTCTCGTGGCCCTTCCCGGCGATGACGACCACGTCGCCCGCACCGGCGACCTGGAACGCCGTGGCGAAGGCTCGGCGTCGGTCGGGCTCACTCACAACACGGTCACGGTAGTCGCCAGGTACCCCCTGAATGATGGCATTGATGATCGTGAGGGGATCTTCCGAGCGGGGGTTGTCGGACGTGACCACCACGTGGTCGGCCAACTCGGATGCGACGGCACCCATCTCGGGCCGCTTCTCGCGGTCGCGGTCGCCACCGCAGCCGAACACGGCGATCACGCGGCCGCCGCCGGCCGCGGCACGTGCGGCGGACAGCGCCTCGCGCAGACCGTCGGGCGTGTGCGCGAAGTCGACGATGACGGAGAACGGCTGACCGGCGTCGACGGGCTCGAATCGGCCGGGGACCGTGCCCGAGCCGGCGAGTCCGGCCGCCACGACCGCCGGGTCCAGCCTGAGTGCGGCGCCGACCGTGGCCGCGGCGAGGCTGTTCATCGCGTTGAAGGCGCCACCGATGCCCACCCGCACCTGCTGTCCGCGCCAGGTGTACGAGTGCGAGGTGGGTGTCACCACCAGTTCGTCGAGTTCGGCGGCGGAGAAGCCCTGCATGGGAATGCCCGCACCATCGACCAGCAGACGGCCGTACAGGTCGTCGACATTGGCCACTCCCCTGTCCGACAGTTCGGGCTCGAACAGTGCGGCCTTGGCGGCGAAGTACCGCTCGACCGTGCCGTGCAGATCCAGGTGGTCGCGACCGAGGTTGGTGAACACCGCGACAGCGAAGCGGCACCCGGCGACCCGGTGGAGCGTGAGCGCGTGCGACGACACCTCCATCACGACCGCCCGCTTGCCCTCGGCCACGAACGCGGCCAGGCGAGCCTGCAGTTCGGGCGACTCGGGCGTCGTGTGCTTGCCCGTCAGCGTGCCGATGACACCGGTGGGAAGCCCACCCGCCTGCAGCACCGCGGCGATCAGGCTGGTGGTGGTGGTCTTGCCGTTCGTGCCGGTCACGCCCACCAGCACCAGGGCCCGCGACGGATGACCCCAGAACGCGGCGGCGAGGTGTCCCATGGCTCGCCGAGGGTCGGGCACCACGATCTGCGGCACCGGCAGATCCAGCGGGTGGTCGACCAGCAACGCCGCAGCACCTGCCTGCACCGCGCCGGCGGCGAACTGATGGCCGTCGACCGTGGCGCCGGGCACACAACAGAACAGCGTGCCCGGACGCACTTGGCGCGAGTCGTGGGTGATGTCGGAGATCGCGACCGACGCGTCGCCGCGCACCACCGCCGACGGCAGTGCTGCGTCGGTGACGAGTTCGCCGAGCAGACGGGGCGTCACTGTCAGCCCTCGCTGACGCAGCCGGTGTCGCCGGGTGTGGGAGTGATCTTCAGCTCGTGGATCGCAGAGGTGGCGATGCTGGCGAACAGCGGCGCGGCAGCCTTGCCACCGAAGCGATCGGAGCTGGTGGGGTCGGGCTCGTCGATGGTGACGAGGATGGTGACCTTCGGTGCGTCGGCCGGGAAGTACCCCACGAACGACGCCCGGTACTTGCGATTGGTCTTGTCGCCGTAGCCGCCGCCGTCCTGCGTCTTGTACGCGGTGCCGGTCTTGCCGGCGACGGAGATGCCATCGATGCGGGCGTCCTTGCCGGTGCCCTCGCACACGACGTCCTTCATCATCGACGTCATCGTGGCCGCGGCGGCCGGACTGATGACTTCGTGCGCGGGCGACGGGGCGCTCTCACGTACCGTGCCGTCGGCGCCGATGGTGGCCTTCAACAGCTTGGGCTGCACGAGCATGCCGCCGTTGGCCACGGCGTTCACGGCGGCGGTGAACTGCAGCGCCGACGCCTGGTAGTGGTAGCCGTAGGTCACCGTGACCTCCTCGGTGCCCTGCCACTTGCTGGCCGGGTCGATGATGCCCTTGGTCTCGCCCGGGAAGTCGAGCGCGGTCTTGTGGCCGAAGCCGAACTTGTCGAGGTACCCCGACAGCGCCTCCGGACCGATCTGCTTGGCCATCAGGTAGGTGCCCAGGTTGGAGGAGTGCACGATGATGTCGCGCAGGCTCATCGGCACGGTGTCGTGCGGCTCCGCGTCGTTGATGGTCTGTTCCCAGATGGTGCCCTTGTTGAAGAGCATCTTGCCAGGCACGGCGATCACGGAGTCGGGGCCCGCAACGCCGCTGTCGACCACCGCGGACAGGCTGAACACCTTGGCCACCGAACCGGGCTCGAACGGCTCCACCGCGGCGAGGTTGGCCGAGGTGACCGCGACCTTGCCGTTGTCGCCGCGCTCGACATTGGCCATCGCGTAGATCTCGCCGGTCGCGGTGTCCATGACCACCACCGTGCCGCCATGGCCCTTCACTTCTTCGACTCGGTCGACCAGCGCCTGCTCCACCTGGAACTGCAGTGAACGGTCGAGGGTGAGCACGAGGTCCTGTCCGGGAACTGGCTCAACGGTGGTGGCACCCGAGCCTGGAATGGACCGGCCCTTGCTGTCGTGCTCGCGTACGCGCTCGCCGTCGTCGCCCTTCAGGAGCTCCTCGAACTGCATCTCCACGCCGGCGATGCCCTCACCGTCGATGTTCGTCCGACCGAGCACGCTGCGGCCGACCTCGCCACTGGGCATGATCCGCTTGTCCTCGCGGATGACGTCGACGCCTGGCAGATTGAGCGCCATCACCGAGTCGGCGGTCGCGTCGTCGACCTGACGGGCGATGTAGACGAAGCTCTTCTCCTTCAGCGTGAACGCTTCGAGGAGCTTCTGCTGCTTCTCGGCGTCGAGACCCAGCATCGAGGTGAGGACGGAGACGGCGCCCGTTGCGTCGGTGACCAGCTTGGGGTTGGCGAAGAGCGTGCTCGACGGGACGCTGATGGCGAGCTCGCCACCATCGCTGGCGAAGATGGTGCCGCGCTGGGCGAGCAACACCGACTCGGTCACCCGCTGTGCGCGGCCTGCCTCCACCAACGTGTCGCCGCCGACGGTCTGCAGGTAGGCGACGCGGGCGATGACCGCCATGAAGAGCACCATGCTGACGACGAACACGGCGACCAGGCGGCGCCGGGTGTTGCCGGCACGGAAGTTGATCTTGAACGCCGGAGCGACCGGGACGGTGCTGCGCTTGGCGCGCACGCCACGATGCGCCGCTCCGCGCGTGGCGGCGGCCCGCTTGGCGGGAGCCTTGGCCGGCTGCTTCGGCGAACGGGGCGCTCGCTGCGGGCCGACTTGACGGGTCGCACCGGTGCGTGGCCCGTGCGAGCGGCTGCGGGCGACCGGCTCAGGAGGACGGCGGAGATCGGTCTTCACGGCGCGCTTCCTGCCTGCGCCTTCACCCTGGCGTAGGCGTCGAACTCCTGCTCGATGGTGGTTTCCTCGCTGCGGTCGGTCGGCGCGCCACTGCGCTGCACCGCACCGACGACCTCGGGGGTCAACGTGATGAACTGGGTCTGGGTGGCGGGCACCATGCCCAAGGCCGACGCCTCGGTGGCCAGGCGCCCCGGCGAGCGCAGCTCTGCACGCTCGCGGCGCAGCACGTCGTACTGCTCGTGCGCAGCGCGGATCTGCCGGTCGTAGGTGTCGATGGTGAGCTGTCGCCGAGCGAGCTGCGTCTGGAACGCCGCGGCGCCGATCATCAGCCCGAACACCACGGCAGATCCGGCGGCGATGAACCGTGCGGCACGACGTCGCGGCGCCACCACCACCAGTTGCGGACGGGGCGCGACATGGGCGACCTTGGCGGTCGCCTTCACCATCGAGCGCGGCGTCTCGCCGTGCACGCGGCTGCGCACCGCACCTGCTCGTGCGGCGCGTTCCTCTCGATCGGCGCGAACTGCGAGGGCCATGGTCAGCGGCGTCCCTTGGTGGGCGAGTCCTCGATGCGCTCGACCACACGGAGGCGTGCGCTGGCGGCGCGACGGTTGCCCTGTTGCTCGGCGTCGGTAGGCGTGCGTCGCACGCCACGAACGAGGCGAACCGTCTGGACGGCGTCGCACACGCACGGAAGCTCGGGCGGGCATTCGCAGCCGCCCGTCTCGTTGGTGCGGAAGACGTCCTTCACGATGCGGTCCTCGCCCGAGTGGTACGAGAGCACCGCGAGCCGGCCGCCGGGCCGCGTGTGGTCGATGGCCGACTGCAGCGCCGTGGGCAGTGCGTCGAGCTCGGCGTTGACCTCGATGCGGATGGCCTGGAAGGTGCGCTTGGCGGGGTGACCACCGGTGCGGCGAGCCGCTGCAGGGATGGCCGACACGACGACCTCGGCGAGCTGGGAGGTGCGTTCGATGGGGCGAGCGGCGACGATGGCGTTGGCGATGCGTCGGGCGAAGCGCTCGTCGCCGTATTGCTGGAGCACCTTGGCCAGTTGCTCGGCCGGGTAGCCGTTCACCACATCGGCGGCCGACCACGGCTGGGTCTGGTCCATGCGCATGTCGAGCGGTGCGTCGTTTCGATAGCTGAAGCCACGCTCGGCCACGTCGAGTTGGTGCGAGCTGACACCCAGGTCGAAGAGAGCACCGGAGAGGGCATCGATGTGCAGTGCTTCCATGGCGATGTCGAGGCCGTCGAACCGAGTGTGGAACACCTGCAACCGGGTACCGAACCGAGCGAGTCGCTGCTGCGCTGCGGCGAGTGCCCGTTCGTCACGATCGATCCCGAGGATCGACAGGTGCGGCCAGCGCTCGAGCAGGTGCTCCGCATGTCCGCCCCCACCGAGCGTGGCGTCCAGCACGAACCCGGAGGGCACGCCACCGAACAGTTCGCCGATCTCGTGCACCATCACCGGCAGGTGATGGAACTCGGGATCACCGTCGTCGCTCATCGGATGCTCCGGCCATCTGCAGCCCCCCGGCCCGCGGGCGCCGCCGGGATGTCTCCCCGGTCGGTCAGAACGGAAGCGGGCGGAGTGAGGGCTGTCCATCTTGCAGACCGGAGGACTGCAGATGGCCGGGCGATCGTCTCGTCGTGGTTGGTCGAGGGTGTCTGGTCGGTTGGTGTTGCCTCATTCCTCCGTTTCGTCTCGTGGGTGATCACTCGTCGTCGCCCGCCATCGAGTCGGTACCCGCCGCGTTCACGCGGGCGTACCGGTCGGGGGACCAGATCTCCAGGCGGTCGAAGCTGCCGGCCACGACCACGGGGCCGGCCAGGGACAACCCGGCGTACTGGCGCAGCGAATCGTCGATCTTGACGCGACCCTGCTTGTCGAGGGCGACGACCGAGGCGGAGGCGGCGAGGGCGCGCAACACGTCGCGGCTGATCTCGCCGTTGCGCACGCGGGCCGCCATGACGGCCGCTTCCTCCTCGAAGGTCTCGGCGGGCACGACGCTCACCGACTTGTCGAGGCCCTTTGCCAGGTAGCAGTGCTCGCCGAGGCGGTCGCGGAAGGCGGCCGGCAACGCCAGCCTGGCCTTGTCGTCGAGTTGGCGTTCGAACGCCCCGACGAACAACACGTCGCCTCACTTCCCTTCTCGCCTGCCTGGCTGGGAGGTCGGATGGCGTACCCGCCCTCCCCACTGGTCCCCATCCTGCCCCCCACAGGCCCCCAATGTCAACCACTCCCCCCCACTTTTCCCCACCCGGGACCACAACGACTCCCACCTGACCCCCACGCTCGACCGTGCGCGGCCGTGCAGGTCAGCGGGGAAGCGCGGCGGCCAGTGCCGACTGCAACTCGGCCGGATCCGCCGACACGAGCGCGGCCCACGGGGCCACGGTCGCAGCGGTGGGGCGTGGTGGGGAGACCAGCGCGGCCACCAACTCCGGGCGCCAGCGCAGGTGGCACATGGTCTGGAATCGGGCCAGGTCGCGGGTGCGGCGTTGCGAGATGCCGACCATCTTCCCGCGAGTGGCCATCACCTCGCCCGTGCCCATGCCGGCCCAGCACACCTGGCGCGACCACTCGGCCCGCACCATCGCCTCGCGATGCACGTCGACCACGGCCCCGAGGCCGGTGAGCACTCGCCGCCACATCTCACCGACCCACACCATCGCCCGTGCGACATCGACGTCAAACAGCGGATCGCCCGCGGGGATCACCAGATCGAGCCACACGAACTCGCCCGGCATCAGCAGCACCGCTCCCCCGCCGCTGCGTCGCCGGACCACCTCGACACCCATCGTCGACGCGACCCGAGCGTCCACCTCGGCCTCGGTCTGTGCGGAGCCGAGCACGAGCGTGGGTCGGTCGACCGTGTGGAAGGTCGCTGTGCGCGCCGGCGCCGGGTCGATGGCGTGGAACGCCCCCGCATCGCCGTGCGAGTGCTGGATGGCCCAGTCGGTCACCCGCCCAGGCTAAGCGCCCGAACCGTTCACGCACCTGGGCAACCCATTTGGGGAACAGCCCGTAGCGCATCTCACCGTCGACACGTCGGCGCCGAGGGATGGTGGAGGGCCTGCGGCCTCGGTTCGATGCGGTGCTCGGTACCTCGAACCCGCCGACGATGACACGTTGACACGCGACACGAGTGGTACCAACGCGCGGCGAACCTCGAATCGACACGGTTCTCGCGGCCATGGTGGGCGCTGACCGCAACTCACTTGTTCGGCTCGACCTCCTCGGTCGACACTTGGGCCATGAACACGACCCCGGTTCGCGGCAACACCCAGGACGCCTACTTCCCCCGCTCGGTCGCGGCAGAGATGCCCACCATCGTGTCGGGGCGCGACGAGGTCCTGGTCGACGACCAGGGTCGTGAACTGATCGACGTCTGCGCAGGTCCGTTTCTCGCTGCGCTCGGCCAGGGAAACGAACGGGTGCTGAGCGCCATGGTCGAACAGGGCCGCCGACTGAGCTACGTGTACTCGCGCATGTCGCGGCACGACGCCAACGCTCGCCTCAGCGGTCGCCTGGCGGCACTCGCAGGACCGGGGCTCGACCGAGTGCACCTCACGTCGGGGGGCTCGGAGGCGAACGAGATGGCGATCAAGATGCTGCGGATGCGCGCCATGTCACGGGGTGAGCACGACCGAACGCGGGTGATCACCCTGATGCCGGCGTACCACGGGGCCACCGTGCATACGTTGGGGCTCAACGGCGACGTGTCCGTGACATCAACCTGGGGTGGGATGACGGTGGAGTCGGAACGCATCCCGGCGCCTCTGACGTTCCGCTCGCCCGGCCCGGAGGTGGCCGCCGACGCCAGCATCGATGCGCTCCACTCCCTGTTGGCGCGGTTGGGCCATGAGCGAGTGCTGGCGATCCTGGTCGAACCGATCGGCGGTCAGTCGAGCGGCGTGAACGTCCCGCATCCCAGCTTCGCCCGGCGGCTCCGGAAGGTGTGCGACGACACCGGCATCGCCTTGGTCTTCGACGAGATCGTGACGGCCTTCCGAACAGGAGCGCCCCTGGCGGCACATCACGACCGCGAGGCGATGCCGGACGTCGTGACGCTGGCCAAGGGCCTCGGTGCCGGGTATGCGCCGCTCGGAGCGGTCGTGACCTCGACGGAGCTGGCCGACGAGTTGGCCGACGGGCCCGGGTTCGTCGTGTCGCACTCGTACGACGCCAGCCCAATCGCCTGTGCCGCCGGCGAGGCGGTGCTCGCCGAGATCGAGGAGCGTCACCTCGTCGAGCGGGCGATCGACCTCGGGTCGCATCTGCGTGCCGGGCTGGAGGCGCTCCAGGCGCGGCACCCCATCATCGGCGACGTACGAGGGCGTGGGCTGCTGCAAGCGATCGAGCTCGTCGCCGATCCTGCGACCGCAGCGAAGTTCGCCGCCGACCACGACCCGGCACGGCAGATCGCCCGCGTTGCCCGCGACCACGGCCTGCTGCTGTATTCGCGTCGGCAGAACGGGGGCCGGTTCGGTGACTGGCTGCTGTTCTCCCCGCCGCTCATCGTCGACCATGAGGTGATCTCGACGATCGTCGAACGGATGGACACGGTGTTCGGCCTCGTCGAACCGAGACTGCTCGGCGCAACGCTCGGTTGAGTGACCTGGGGGCGTGACTTCAGGCTCGCGTGGCTCGACGCGCTACCTCAGCCGTTCTGGGCGCGCCCAGAACGTGGCGTCGCCTTCCGGGCGCGCCCGGTACGACTACCTGCACCCAGCGCACGTCACTCATGTCACGCCTCGACCGAGGAAGCCTCGGTCGGCAGATCACACGAACGCGCCAAGAGCCGAGCCGAGTGCCCGGTAGGGGCGCAGTTGGCGAGTACTTCTAGGTGATCGATCTGTGCGCCGACCACCGCGGTTGTTTCAACAACGAGGTGTGGACGAATGTCGGGCTGCCCGAATCAGCCGGCGACGGCCAGGAAGGGACGCCACTCGTCGGGCACGCGGGCCACGGCGACCGTGATCCAGGTGTGCTCCTTCGGCGCCCGCGGCGGGCGGGCCAGCACCATGCTCGCTTCGGCCGGCGTGCGGTCGCGTTTGCGCAGGTTGCACGGCCGACAGGCGGCGGCGACGTTCTCCCACTCGTGCAGTCCACCCCGGCTGCGGGGGACGATGTGGTCGATGGAATCGGCGAAGCCACCGCAGTACTGACACCGGTAGTCGTCGCGATCGAACAGCGCCCGGCGCGACAGCGTGGTACGGCGATGGAACGGGGCGCGCACCATGTAGCGCAGCCGCACCACGCTGGGACTGGGCAGCACGAGATGGGCGGAGTGCAGTTCGGTGCCGTCGTCGGCGACGATGTCGGCCCGTTCGGCGAGCACCAGGCAGGCGGCACGACGGGCGGGCACCACCGAGAGCGGCTCGTATGTTGCGTTCAACACCAAGGCGCTCCTCATGCGGGGACCCTACCTGGGAACCCTCGGGGCGATCATCGGTCCTGTTGCTTGCACCACGC
>JACQZZ010000100.1 GCA_016213625.1 Actinomycetota bacterium | reverse complement strand
GTTTCGCCAGTTCGTCTACTCGCTGTTCGCGCTCATCGCAGCGTTGCAGCAGGTGTGGCACTTCATCCCGAAGGAGTACGACGCGCAGATCATGGCGACGCTCACGATCGTCGGCGGCGCTCTCGCGCTCGGCAACACCGGCACACCCGCCACCACCACCGGACCCAACCCGCCCGAGGAGGGCTGACCCCATGGCATTCGTGTTCGCCAACCGTGGCCTGTTCACGTTGCTCAACGCAGCAACGACGGCCTCCACCGACATCCGTCAGGCCGTGTTCACCGGCACCTCCCCCGCCGCAGCGACGATCCGCGACTGGAACTTCCTGTCCGACGTGATCGCCGACGCCTCGTCCGCTGAGGCTGCCGCGTCCGGGTACGCCCGCGCCGACCTCGCGTCGGTGACGATCACCGAGGTCGACGCCTCTGACAGTGTGACCCTCACCGCCGCCGCCCCGACCTACACCGCAGTCGCCACCGGTGAGACGTGGACGTTTGTCGCGTTCTACATCTTCAACGCCTCCGACTCCGCGGCCGAACTCATCGGCATCGACACCCCGACGGCGAGCGTGGTCACGAACGGCGGCAACATCACCGGCCCGGCGCTGTCCATCACCGTCACAGGTAGCTGATATGGCTGTCACCACCCAGGACACGCTCATCGCCGCGATGACCGGCGCGCAGCGCAAGGTGTGGGTGAAGGCCAACGTCACCGCCGTCGCAGGACGCATGTGCTCGCTCTGGTCGGGTGCCGGTCAGCCGGGTGTGGGTTCGACCACGCTCGGCCAGGCCGCCGCAGGTGTCGTCCCGGTCGACACCGACACCGGGTTCCAGACATTCACCAACCCCGGATCAGGGTCGACGTACATCGCCGGCATCTCCGGCGTGTCGGCCGCGTCAGGTGTGATCGTCGTGTGGGACAACCTGTGGACGTGGGGCAGTGGCGGGTCCGGTTGGTCGGTCACGACGACCACTGCTCAGAACACGACGACTCCCGCTGCACTCACCCGCCCGGACTCGACCGGTGAGGGCACCGAAGCATGGTTGGAGGTGCTCGCCACGATGGGTGCCGGCGCGGCCACCCCGGTGCTGTCGTACACGAACCAAGCGGGCACGGCCGGCCGCACGACCGGCACGATGGGCTACAACTCGGCAGCGATCATCGGCTCGATGTACAACTTCCCGCTCACCGCCGCCGGTGACTGGGGTGTGCGCTCGGTGCAGTCCCTCACCCTGTCGGTGTCGATGACCTCAGGTACGGCGCGTGTGATGATCCTCCGCCGTCTGGCGACGATTCCCGTCGTGGCCAATGTCGGGTTCAAGTACAACGCCTACGACCTCGGCCTGCCGGTCGTGTCGAACGACGCCGCGCTGATGATCGGCGTGCAGGCATCGAGCACCGCGTCGGGTCCGACGCAGCTCGAGATGATCCTCGCGCAGGGATAGCCGATGGCCACCGGCCTGCGGTTCCCGCTCTACCCGACCAAGAGCCAGCAGGCGTTCGCTCCGTCGTTCCCGTCAGGCCAGAACGGCACCCCGGGCGCAGCCGCGTACGACGCGAACGCGACCCTCGGTGCGGACCTGTTGGCCGACTTCTTCTTCGGCGATGTCGGCCCCGCGAACCAGACGTGGACCGGGAGCGCGGCCACCGTCAGCGTCACGGCGTCGAGCGGGTCGTTCACGCCCGGCACGCGGACGTGGGCGGGCTCAGCGGCCACCATCACTGTGACTGCCACCAGCGGCACGTTCGTGCCCGGTACGGCAACCTGGACCGGCTCGGCGGCAACGATCAGCGCCACGGCGTCATCCGGCGCGTTCACGCCCGGCACGCGGACGTGGACCGGGTCGGCGGCGACGATCAACTTCTCGGCCACGGCCGGTAGCTTCGCCAACGTCGCCGGTGGTGATCAGGCCTGGACCGGTAGCGCAGCGACGATCAGCATGGCCGCGACCTCGGGCACCCTCGCTCCCGGCACGCGCACGTGGACCGGTGCCGTTGCCACCATCTCGATGCTCGGCGCGTCGGGCCTGTTCGCTCCCGGACTCGTCGCCTGGTCTGGGAGCACCGGGCTGCTCACCATGTCCGCCGTGCCCGGTGCGTTCGATGGTGATGTCGGCACGGAGCCCGGAACCGTCACGGTCACGGTCGCTGCAGCGAGCTGCACGCTGACCCCCGCCTCGGCCGCCGACTGCACCCTGACGGCCAGCGCAGCGTCCGCCACGATCACTGTCGCCGCTGCGACGACGACCCTCACCGTCAGCGCCGCCACCTGCACCCTGGAGACCACGCCATGACCATGCTCGGCACCTACAACGTCGGCGACCAGCCGAGCTTCACCGCCACCTTCCGCAACGCCGCAGGCGCGCTCGCCGACCCGACCGTCGTCAAGTTCATCACATACCCCGCCGGTGGCACCCCCACCATCTACGTGTACGGCACCGACCCCGAGGTCGTGCGTGACTCGGCCGGCGTGTTCACCTTCACCCACCCCCAGCTCGGCGCAACGCTGGCCGGGAAGACGGTGCACATCCGAGCGAACGGCTCCGGCGCGGTCACCTCGAGCGACGAGGACACCTTCCGTGTGAAGCCGACAGCGTTCACCACCCCGCTGCCCTGACGGGTGTCGAACCCCTGGTCTGTGCCCCTCGACGTAGCCCTGGTCCTCCCGGGCTCGTCGAGGGGCCGACCGCATTTTTGGACGAACCTTGGGTTGACGATCCCAGCAAGCCCAGCTCACGATGCTCGTGGCCCGCGCTAGACGCGGAGTCCCCTCCTGCAGAGGGACCGACCGGGGGTCTCCCAACAAGCCATCCGAACGACACCATCTGTCCGCTGCCCGAAGTGTCTCTCCTGTCACACTCCGAGCTGGAATGCGGACTCTCGGATGATGCTCTGGCCCCGTAAAGCCACGACGCTCCCGAGAGTCCGCATCAAGAGGTGCAGAGCCGCTTGACTGCCGCCGTGCCCGGGCGCAGGATGGACGGGCACAACAGGCTCCCTGTTCCCTCAGCACGCAACTGTCAAAGGGTCACCTGCCGTGCCCACTGCCGTGCCCCGTGAGTAGCACGGAAGCAATCGGGGACCCCGCCACCTCCGGCACCGCATCCGTTCGAGGGGGGCGGGGCCTCCGTCCATCCCACCAGGGTGTGAACTAACCGGCCTGCGCGGTCGGGTTCGCCGGCCGCCCAGCCCGACGAGGCTGATCAGCGAACGCACGTACAGCGTGCTCGAGGTACACCGGTCCGGACGCGAGCTCGGCCACCGGCCGCGGGAAGCGGGGCTGCTGGGCGATGGCGTGAGCGCGCTGACGGGTGACTCCGAGAATCTCAGCGGCCTCGGTGATCCCAACGAGCGCCGGCAGAACGGGCCGCGCAAGCTCGGCGTCGAGGTGATCCGCGCGCTGTACCTCGACGTTGACGACCGTCAGCCCGCCCGTCACCTGCTTCGTGCTGGTGAGTTCGAGACGGAGCCGTTCGTAGGCCTTCGAGTAGCTCGGCGCGTGGAGCGGAAACGTCGCTGACAGCCGGCGGGGCCCGAACGCTGCACTGTCGGCGGCCGTGAACTCGAGCAACCATCCGGCCACAGCTTCGGTGTCGATGTCGACCTGGTCGTCGACCGTCCAGTCGACGTGGCCGGTCCAGGTGTTGATGGGGTCGAACGTGGTCATGGCTTCCTCCTTCACACGATCCCACCGGAACGGCGGATCTGGCTGCGGGCGTTCATCACGCCTCGGTGATCGCTCGGGGTCTTGGGGACCACGACGATCGGCATCGTCTTGTCTGCGGGGACGAGCTTGAGGTGCTTGCCCTCGACGACTTCCCAGCCTTGCTCGACGACCTTGTCGATCAGCTCGTTGAGTTCCTTGCTGCTCGTCCACCGCTTGCCCATCACCGTACCTCCGTACTGTTTACATGGTCAACAGTACTAGATATTGGGAACGATGTCAACAATAATCGAGAGAATGTGGCGCCGGCCACATTGACCACCCTGCGCACCAAGCGCACCATGACTAGTGAGGACACCGCGAGAGACAACGTGGTCGATCTCCCGTCACGTGAGGCGCCCCGCCGGGCGCCTCACCGCGTCTGGTATCAGCCGGCCAACACCCGGCCCATCACCTGAGCGGACACTCGACGTCGATCACGGTCGGTGTGGGTGTAGATGTTCACGGTCGTCGACACCTGCGCGTGGCCCAACCACTCGGACAGCTCAGCGATCGACGCCTCACCTGACTCGAGCACCTTCGTCGCGTACCAGTGGCGGATGTCGTGCAGCCGCACCGGCGCACCACCGCGCGCCCGGCGCCAGCCGTGCGACAGCCACGACGGCGTGTACGCGGTCTGCCCGGTCGGGTCATCGGCCATGTTCGCCAGGATGAACCGGTCTCGCCGCAACGGCAGATCGACACCAAGCTGAGCGGCCTGGTCGACCTGCAGCCGACGGTGCACGACGAGGAGCCGCATCGTCCAGTGGTCGAGGCTGATGCGGCGCTCGCGCTTGCCCTTGGTCGACTTGGCGAGCACCCCGTCGCCGGATTCGATGTGGGCCCGGGCGCAGTGCACCTCTCGCCGCTGGATGTCGGACCAACGCAACGCCACGAGCTCACCGCGCCGCATCCCGGTCGCGGCCGCGATCCGGACAGCGATCCGCAGGTCGCCCTCAGTTCCGGCCAACAGGCCGAGCATGTCGGTGTCCTTCGGGAGGCGGAGCTCGCGCTGCTCCGGTTTCGGTCGCTTCACGCCGAACGTTGCCGGCTTGGCCACCATGTCGTCGGCGACGGCCTGGCGCAGGATGGCGCGCAGCACGGCGTGGTGGTGATCGATGGTGGCCGCGGTCATCGGCGCGACGCCCTTCTTCGGGTCACCCTTGGCCAGTCGGGTGTACCAGGACCGCACGTCCTGCGACGTGAGCTGGTCGACGCGCATCTTCCCGAACTCGGCCACGATCCGCCGCGCGCAGATCCGGTAGCCCTTCATCGTCGTCGGTGACTTCGTGAGCTCGTTGTCGTCGAGCCACTGCTGCACCAGATGGGCGATCGTGCCGGCGGCGACCCGCTCCTCCTCGACGGCCCCGCGCAGGCCAGCTGCGACCGCGTCGGCTTTGCGTCGGGCCTCCTGCTTCGTCGCGGCCCGGAACGATTTCGATCGCTGCCGCTGCTTCCCATCGGCGAGCCCGGCATACACCACGACCCGCCAACGGTCACCGCTGATGTGTTGTAGCGCGCCGGTCATGGAAGCATCCACTCGCCGACGGGCCCTGGGCCGACGGCCAGCAGGTTCAGAGTCTCCGACTGGTGCGCTACGCCAGCCGCCACGGCGTCGAGCCACCGGTGAAACCTGGCCTCTCGCTGCAGTCCCGAGCTGGCCGGATGCCTGTCCACGTACGCCAGGTAGATGCGCCGCCGCTCCGCCGCTCGAGCGACGCCGATGCCGTCCCAATGCCGGTTGCGGTTGTAGCGCGGGGCCACGGAGGAGATCGCCTCCGTCTCATGGTCGTTCAGGTGTCTACCGCGAGGCCCGTACCGGACCGGCACCCATGTCACGAACGCCGCCTCTGGCCACCAGCTGCTGCGCCGATGCCCACAGAGCCGGTGGTGCAGTTGGACCGACTGTCCGATGTAGATGGCGGTGCCGAACGCATCCAGCACCGCGTAGATCACGGCGGTCTTCGTATCTGGTCGAGCGCGGCGGCTAGCCTTAGCTCCGGCGTTCGTTACTTTTTCGTTACCTGCCAGCATCGAAGCCATGTGACAGATCATAGCATCTAGCTGCAATCACGCCCCTCTAGCTCAATGGAAGAGCAGTGGACTTTTAATCCATTGGTTCAGGGTTCGAGCCCCTGGGGGGGCACCAAGACCTCGGCGACCCGGTCACGGCGCGACGATGCCGCCGACCAGGCGGCCGGCGGCATCGCACGAACGTCGATCAGGGCTTCGTGGCCGAACCGCCACCAACGGCCGTCGCCGTACCACTGATCACCTGGGCGGGGCCCTCGGCGGCCATCTTCACGGCGTCCTCACGGATGGTCGCGCACTCCTCCGGGGTGCCGTCACGGGCATCGTCGGCCGACAGGATCTGGACGTCGCTGGGCAGACCCTCCACCGGAACGACGCCGCTGGTGAAAACCGGCAGGTCACCGGGGGGCAACGAACCGTCGATCGTGATGGTGCCGGATCCCACGACCACGCCCTCCGGCGGGTTGTTCGGATCGAACTCCGGCATCTCGCCGGTGCCGACGGCCGACACGATGATCCCCTCGGCACCACCGACGGGCACGCCGTCCGGCGCGGTCGACGACAGTGCGGGCAGCATGCCGTCCACGTCGGCGCCCGAGAACGTGCACTTCACGGCGTCGCCGTCGGAGCCGACGTTGATCATCGTCAGCTCGTTGGCGGGCGGGACGTCCGTTCCGGTGTCGGCCATCGCGTTCGACGAGATCATCGCCCCCGCCCCGATGAGGCCACCCGCTGCCATCAGGGCGAGCCCTCCGAACAATGTGTTGCGTTGCATGACGCTTCCTTTCGCTCCGCCCCGACCACCGGGGCTGCTGGTCGCATGATCCGCGTCGATGACTGAATGGAATCACGGGTGAACCTGAACGGAAGCTGAAGAGGCCGGACGCGCCATGCCCGACCGGCTCGTTACCGTTCGGGGCGTGCGGGTGCTGGTGATCGAGGACGACGACGCGATCCGGAGCGTGGTGGAGCGCGGCCTGCGCGCCGAGGGCTTCGAGGTGGACACCTGCAGCGACGGCGCGGAGGGTCTGTGGAAGGCACTCGACGGCGGCTACGCGGCCATCGTGCTCGACCTGCTGCTGCCAGGGATGAACGGCTACTCCGTGTGCGCTCGCCTCCGCGAGGAGGGCAACACCACGCCCATCCTGGTCCTCACGGCGAAGTCGGGGGAGTACGACCAGATCGACCTGCTCGACTCGGGGGCTGACGACTTCCTCACCAAGCCCGCCAGCATCGCCGTCATCGCCGCCCGGCTGCGGGTACTGGTGCGCCGCAACGCCGCGCTCGCGTCGAACGTGGTGCTGCGCGGCGAGCTGCGCTACGACATGGGCACACGCGACTGTGTCGTCGCCGGCGAGTCACGAGTGCTCACCGCCCGAGAGGACCAGGTGCTGCGCCGTCTGCTGCTCGCCAACGGCGCGTGCGTCACCCGACAGGAGCTGCTCGACGACGTGTGGGGCCCCGACGCCGGCATCGACGCCAGCAACCTCGACATCCACGTGCGCCGGCTGCGCGACAAACTCGCGCCCGTCGCTGTGGAGAACGTGCGCGGCCTGGGCTACCGGATCGGCGTGCGGTGAGGAACCCGTTCACCGGCGTGCGCGGCCGCGTGACGTTCACCGTGCTCGTGGTGACGGCCGCGCTCTACTCGGTGCTCGGCACCATCGGTTTCGTGCAGATCGCATCGAGCGGGCGCGACGCCATCGAGGAACGCATCGACGAGGTGCTCGACCAGTTCGAGGCGACGGTGCGATCGGGGAACGGTGCGGTCAACATCTCCACCGCCGACGGTGTGACGGCGACGGCGGTCGCAGGGTCGGTGGTACCCGCGGCACCGCAGGGCACGCTGCAGGTGACGCGCACCGTCGAGGTGAACGGCACCACCCTCACCCTCGTCGGTGTCAGCTCCCAGGCGCGACTCACCGACAGCCTGCGATCGCTCTATCGCGGGCTGTGGGTCGCGATCCCACTGGCGTCCATCGTCACCGCGCTGATGGCCGGGCTCGCCACCCGTCGCGCGCTCCGACCCGTCGGCGCGATCACCGACCTCGCGGCCACCATCGGCGGTTCGCAGACCGGCGCCCGCGTGCCCGTGCCCGATACCGGCGACGAGATCGAGCGCCTCGCGGTCACCGTCAACGAGATGCTCGACCGCATCGAGGAAGGCCGCGCCGCGCAACGGCAGTTCACCTCCGACGCCGCGCACGAACTGCGCACCCCGTTGATGGCGCTCCAGGGCGAGCTGGAACTGGTGCGCGACCACGGTGCCGCGGTGGACGACGACCTGCTGGCACGACTCGATGCGCTGAGTCGACGACTGGGCGATCGCATCGACGACCTGGTGCTGTTGAGCACCCTCGACGAGGCGCGACCGCTCGCGCTCGCACCGACCGACGTCGTCGAGGTCGTTCGCGACGAAGCCGCCTCCGTGGTGCCGCCGGCCACCGTCGTGGGCGACTCGGTCGCCGTGGTGGTCGACCGCGCGCTGATGGCCCGCGCCGTGCGCAACCTGCTGGCCAACGCCCGACGGCACGCTCGCGCAGTGGTGACGGTCACCGTCGCAACGGATGACCACCGCGTGTGGGTGCACGTGGACGACGATGGTCCCGGTGTGGACCCCGCGGCCCGCGCCGACATGTTCCGTCGCTTCGCTCGGCTGGATGAGGCGCGCAGCGTGGACCGCGGTGGCGCGGGGCTCGGCCTCGCCATCGTCGCCTCGGTCGCCGCAGCGCACCGCGGTGGCGCCGAGGCGAGCGAGAGCCCGTTGGGCGGCGCTCGTCTGTCGTTGTGGGTGCCGCTCGAACCGGATCAGTCAGTGGCGTAGAGGACCATCGCCTGGCGCGTGTCGAGGTACTCCTCGAGGCGCGTGATGCGACCGCCCTCCACCCAGAACCGGATCATCGCCGGCATCTTCAACGCGCCACCCTTGGCTTCGCCGGTGAGCACGTGCTGTTGCACGAACCCGCCGGGTGACAGGAAGCGGCGGATCTCGGTGTACTGCAGGTGCTGCGCCCGCCGATGCAGGTCGTGGAGCGTGACGAGGTTCTCGTCGACCGTCTGCTCGCGTTGGTCGAAGTTGTGCCAGATGAGAGCGTCGGGCGCGTACACCTGCCGCACCAGCGCCTCGTCCGCAGTGCCGATGCCCGCCAGCAGGCGATCGCCCACGTCGTGCATCTCCGCTTCGGTCAGTTCAGCCATGTGCGGACAGTACTCCCGCTCAAGTGGCACACTCACCGTGTGGGCAGTCACGACCACGGTCATTCGCCCGGCCACTCACATGGCCACCCCTCGGCCCGAGCAGGCGCGCGTCACGCGGGCCGGCTGCGCCTGTCGTTCGCGCTCATCGTCGCCTTCCTGATGGTGCAGGTGGTGGTCGGGTTGGCCACCCACTCGCTCGCCCTGTTGAGCGACGCGGGCCACATGGCCACCGACGCGTTGGGCCTGGGCATGGCGCTGGCCGCGATCAGTGCGGCCAATCGAGCCGAGCACGCCGGTCACCGCACGTTCGGCCTGTACCGCTTGGAGATCCTCGCCGCGCTGGCCAACGCGGTGCTGCTGTTCGCCGTCGCGGGCTACGTGTTGATCGAGGCCGCCAGTCGCCTGCGTGATCCCCAGGACATCCACTCGCTGCCGGTGCTGATCGTGGGCGTCATCGGCCTGCTGGTGAACGTGGTCGCGTTCCTCCTCCTGCGCGAGGGCGCGGCCGAGAGCATGAACGTGCGCGGCGCGTACCTCGAGGTGCTCAGCGACATGCTCGGCTCGGTGGGCGTCATCGTGTCGGCCGGGGTGATGTGGCTCACCGACTGGACGTGGGTGGACCCAGTGGTGGGCGCGGCGATCGGCCTGTTCATCCTGCCCCGTGCGTACCGGTTGGGCCGCGACGCCGTGCGCGTGCTGGTGCAGGCCGCACCGGCCGATCTGTCGGTCGACGACATCGAGTCCGCGTTGCGCGAGCTGGACAACGTGACCGACGTGCACGACCTGCACGTGTGGACCCTCACGAGTGAGATGAACGTGCTCACCGCCCACCTCACCGTGTGCGACGGTGCCTCCACCGGTGCCGTACTCTCCACCGCGCAGACCCTGCTGGCCGATCGATTCGGCCTCACCCACGCCACGTTGCAGGTGGAAGAAGGCGACGACCCCCGGTGCCACGACCTGTCCTGGTGACGCCCGTGCACGCGAACTTAAGTTCCAACGTCGGAACTTAAGTTCTGCTGCAGTTACCTCGGGTAGGTGGTGATCTCGGTGGCTTTGACGGCGGCCCACACGTCGGCGCCGGGATGGAAGCCCATCGAGGTGAGGGCGGCGGGGGTGATCTCGGCCACCAGTGGCACGTCGCCCTGCAGGCGAACGCGTACGCGGTCGTGCTGCTGGTCGATGTCGGCCACGGTCAACCGCCAGACGTTGCGCTGGCTGCCTTCGGGATGCTGCAGATGCAACGAGATGGACTGCGGTCGAATGGCGGCGAACGCATCGCCGTCGGGCGTGTCGACCACTACCACCTCGCCGCCGGACGGCGTGGTCAAGACGTCGTCGCGCACCGAACCCCCGAGCAGGTTGATGCCCACCAGTTCGGCGACGTAGCGCGACCGCGGATGCGCGGCCACCTCGGCGAGCGTGCCCTGCTGGACGATCGCACCGTCCTCGATGACCACCACACGATCGGCCAGCGCGTACGCGTCGACCGGATCGTGCGTGACGAACACGGTCGCGCCCTCGAAGCCGTCGAGATGCCGCCGCAGGTCGCGACGCACGTCGCCCCGCGTGGCAGCGTCGAGCGCGGCCAACGGCTCGTCGAGCAGCAGCAGCGATGGCCGGAACGCGAGAGCTCGCGCCAACGCCACTCGCTGCGCCTGACCACCGGACAGCTGCGACGGCTTGCGGTCGACGAACTCGGCCATGCCCACACGGCCCAGCCATTCGCGGGCGGTCGTACGGGCACCGGCCGCGCCACCACCACGAGCCCGCAGGCCGAACGCCACGTTCTCCAACGCCGACAGATGCGGGAACAGCAGGTAGTCCTGGAACACCACGCCCACCGAACGGTGCTCCGGTGGGACCAGCACGTTGGCCACCGGATCATCGACCACCATGCCGGCCACCGACACCGAGCCGCGATCGACCGGCCGCAGCCCGGCCAACGCCCGCAGGGCAGTGGACTTGCCGGCACCGTTGGGCCCGAGCAGCGCCACCACCTCACCCGGCTCCACGTGCAGTGCGAGCGCAAGCGTGAACGACGGGAAGTCCACTCCGAAGTCGGCATTCACGGTCATGCGGACTGCACCTCGCCCAGCCACCGGTCGCGCAGGCCCATCAGCACCCCGAACGACACGGCGATCATCACCACGCTCAGCACGAGCGCTGCTTCGGGGTCGCTCTCGAGCGAGAGGTAGATGGCGAGCGGCATCGTCTGGGTGTTCCCTGGTGAGTTGCCGGCGAAGGTGATGGTGGCGCCGAACTCACCGAGGGCCCGTGCCCACGCGAGCACAGCTCCGGCCACCAGTGCCGGCCGCACCATCGGCAACGTGACCCGACGGAACACGTACCACCGCGTGCCGCCCAGCGTGCGTGCGGCGTCGTCCAGGCGCGCATCGTGCTGCCGCAGCGCGGCCTCCACCGTGAGCACCAGGAACGGCATGGCCACGAACGTCTGCGCCATCACCACCGCGGCGGTGCTGAACGGCAACTGGATGCCGAACCACGCATCGAGCCACCGACCGAACAGGCCGCGTCGGCCGAACGAGAAGAACAGCGCCACGCCACCCACCACCGGGGGCAGCACCATGCTGAGCGTGCACAGGGCGCGCACGGCGCGACGACCGGGGAAGTTCACCCGTGCGAGCACCCAGGCCAACGGCACACCGAACACCAGGCACAGCGCCGCGGCCATCACCGAGGTCTGCAACGACAGCCACAGCGCGCGGCGGGTCGCTTCGGCGGAGAGCACGTCCCAGAACCTGCTCCACGGCACCCGCCAGAGGATGCCGGCGAACGGCAACGCGAAGAAGACGATCGCGATGCCCGCCAGCACCAGCGCCGCCACGGGCGGGCGTTGCGAACGGTCGCGACGTGTTCCCACCACGGCGTGCACGGTACACGACCCCCGAGCAACGAGGGGTGGCCGTCGCCGCCACCCGGCGCGAGACTCGCGTGGTGACACTCCAGCACCTCCTCGTCGACCGCGACGGCCCGTTCACCACCATCACGCTCAATCGCCCCGAGAAGCGCAATGCGCTGGCGCTCGACGTGATGGTGGAACTCACCCAGGTGTTCCGCGAGGTGGGCGACAGCGACGCCACCGGCATCATCCTCGCCGCCAACGGCCCCGTGTTCTCCGCCGGCCACAACTTCGGCGACATGGCCGGTGCATCGGTCGACGAGGCCCGTCACCTGTTCCAGGTGTGCACCGAGATGATGGACACCGTGCAGACCATCCCCCAGGTGGTCATCGCCCGCGTGCACGCGCTCGCCACCGCCGCCGGCTGCCAGCTGGTCGCCACGTGCGACCTGGCCATCGCAGCCGAGAGCGCCGGCTTCGCCATCCCCGGTGGCAAGGGCGGGCTGTTCTGTCACACACCGCTCGTCGCGGTCGCCCGCAACATCGGTCGCAAGCGGGCGCTGGAGATGGCGCTCACCGGCGACATCGTGCCCGCCGACGTGGCCGCCGACTGGGGCCTCATCAACCACGCCGTGCCCGACGAGGAGCTGCACGACGCCACGCTCGACCTCCTGCGCCGCGCCACCCGCGGCAGCGTGCGCAGCAAGGCGCTGGGCAAGCAGGGCTTCTATGCGCAGGTGGGCCTCGATCAACGCCACGCCTACGACCACGCCGTGGACCTGATGGCTCGGGCCGCCGTCACCCCCGACGCGCAGGAGGGCATCGCCGCCTTCCTCGAGAAGCGCACGCCGAACTTCACCGAACGCCCCTGAACCCAGTCGCGCGGCGGAACTCGAGTTCGAACGTCGGAACTTAAGTTCTTGTGCGCGGTTGCCATGGGTACCCCTGGGGGGTATGGTGATCCACATGGAGCACGGCACACCCGGGTACCACGACCAGAAGCAGCAGGTGATCACCCGCCTGCGCCGCATCGAGGGACAGGTGCGCGGGCTGCAGCGCATGGTCGAGGACGACACGTACTGCATCGACGTCCTCACCCAACTGGCCGCCGTCACCAAAGGTCTGCAGGGCGTCGGGCTCCATCTGCTCGACGAACACCTGCAGCACTGCGTCGCCGGCGCGGCAGCCGGCGGCGAGAACACCGAGGAACTCGTGCACGAGGCCACCAAGGCCGTCGAGCGGCTCCTGCGGTCCTGAAGCCCTCTCCCACACGACACCCCACTGAACTTCCCATCACACGAAAGCGAACACGACATGAGCGAACTCACCTTCACCGTTCCGGGCATGACCTGCGGTCACTGCGAAGCCGCCGTCAAGGGCGAGGTCACCAAGGTGACCGGCGTGACCGACGTCGCGGTGAACCTGGACACCAAGATCGTCACCGTCGCCGGCGACACGCTCGACCGCGAGGCCATCGTGGCCGCCATCGACGAAGCCGGCTTCGAGGTCGTGGCCTGACATGAGCGTCGGGGCCCGTCTGGGCGTGTTCCTCCTGGTGCTGTTGGGCACGTTCGGCACGGCGTACGCCGTGGGCGAGCGGCTGCCCGGTCACAGCCACAGCGGGCTCGCGCACACGCACGAGCCCGGGTCGCTGGTGCCACCCGGCTACCAGTCGGGCAACTACCAGCTCGTCACCGATTCCATCGCGCAGGGCAGCGACGGCGGCCGATTGGCCACGTTCCACCTGGAGATGGCCGACGGCATGCGGGTCACCGAGTTCACCGAGGCCCACGGCGCGCTGCTGCACAACATCGTGGTGCGACCCGACCTGAGTGGGTTCCAGCACCTCCACCCCGACATCGCCGACGACGGGTCGTGGCAGGTCGCCGTCACCGAGCCCGGCCAGTGGCACCTCGTGTTCGAGGGCACCCCCACCGACGCTCCCGCACCGGTGGTCGTCAGCGCCAACCTCGACGACGAGGCGGTGGTCGAGCCCGTTCCGCTGCCTGAACCCGACGACGACCTCGTCGTCGACGGGCTGCGCATTCGTCGCACCGGACTCAACTTCACCGTCACCTCCGAGGACGGTGAGGCCGCGGAGGGACTCGAGCCGTACCTCGGCCAGCCCGCCCACCTCGTGGCGCTGCGTCAGGGCGACCTCTCGTACGTGCACCTGCACCCGTCCGACACCGACATGACCGGCATGTACATGTTCGGAGACCGACTCCCCGATGCCGGCACCTATCGCCTGTTCCTCCAGTTCGGCCACGACGGCGACGTCCTCACCGTGCCCTTCACGGTCATTCAGGAGTGACTCCCATGACCACCCACATCGACACACCCCCCGGGCTCGAACACCTCGACCTCGAACTCACCGGCATGACATGTGCCGCGTGCGCGAACCGCATCGAGAAGAAGCTGAACAAGCTCGACGGCGTGACCGCCACGGTGAACTACGCCACCGAGAAGGCCACCGTCACTTTCGCCGCCGGACAGATGAGCGCCGACCAGTTGGTGGAAGCCGTGGAGTCCATCGGCTACGGCGCGGCGCTCCCGTCGGCCATCGACGACGGATCACCCGATCCGGCGACCGAGCGACTCGCCGACCTCCGCCGTCGCCTCATCCTGGCCATCGCGCTCGGCACGCCGGTGTTGCTGATGTCGATGATCCCCGCGCTCCAGTTCCGCGGCTGGCAGTGGCTCGCGCTCGTGCTCGCCACACCAGTGGCCACGTACTCGGCGTGGCCGTTCCACACCGTCGCCTGGAAGAACGCCACGCAGGCCGAGGCCAACATGGACACGTTGGTGTCCATCGGCGTCATCGCCGCCTACTCGTGGAGCCTCTACGCCCTGCTCGCCACACCAGCGGGCGACCTGGGCATGACGATGAGCATGTCGTTGGTGCCCGCCCGCGGCGACAGTCATCACCTGTACTTCGAGGTCGCCAGCACCACGGTGGCGCTCATCCTCGCCGGCCGCTACTTCGAGACCCGCGCCAAGCGTCGAGCGGGCGGCGCGCTGCGGGCCCTGCTCGCCCTCGGTGCCGACACCGCCAACGTGCTGCAGGCCGACGGCAGCGAACTGGAACGACCCGCGAGTGCGCTGCGCGTCGGCGATCGCTTCGTCGTGCGACCGGGCGAACGCATCGCCACCGACGGCGAGGTGGAACAGGGCGTGTCGGCCGTCGACATGAGCCTTGTCACCGGCGAGAGCGTGCCGGTGGAGGTCACCCCCGGCAGCCCCGTCACCGGTGCCACCATCAACACCCGCGGCCGACTGGTGGTGCGCGCCACCCGCGTCGGTGCCGACACCGCCCTCGCCAAGATGGCCCGCCTGGTGGAGGCCGCACAGAGCGGCAAGGCCCCCGTGCAACGCCTGGCCGACCGCATCGCCGGCGTCTTCGTGCCGGTCGTGCTCGTGCTGGCCGCGGCCACGTTGGGCTTCTGGTTCTCACGTACCGGCAGCTTCACCGAGGCCATCGGCCCGGCCGTCGCGGTGCTCATCATCGCCTGCCCGTGCGCACTCGGTCTCGCCACGCCCACCGCACTGCTGGTGGGCACCGGCCGCGGCGCACAGATCGGGATCCTCATCAAGGGCCCCGAGATCCTGGAGAGCACCCGCAAGGTGGACACCATCGTGCTCGACAAGACCGGCACCGTCACCACAGGTCAGATGGCGGTCGTGGCGGTCAACCCGTTGCCCGGCACCGAGGCCGGCCACCTGCTCCACCTGGCCGCCGCAGTGGAGCGTGCGAGCGAGCATCCCATCGCGAAGGCCATCGTGCGCGCCGCCGACGAGCGCGAACTGCCGGCCGTGGTGGCCGAGCACTTCCTGGCGCAGGCGGGGGTGGGTGCCATCGGCGAGGTCGACGGCCAGCGCGTCGCGGTCGGTCGCGCCGCGTCCGACGAGATCCCCGCGCACAGTGATGGCCACACCGTGGTCTCCGTACGCGTCGACGACACGCTCGTCGGCACCATCGCCGTGGCCGACACCGTGAAGCCCACCAGCGCCGCGGCCATCGCTCGCCTTCGCCGCCTGGGCCTGCGTCCCATCCTGCTCACCGGCGACAACGAGGCCACCGCGCGTGCGGTCGCCACCGAGGTGGGCATCGCAGCCGACGATGTCATCTCCGGCGTGCTCCCCGACCAGAAGGTTGCCGAGGTGCAACGCCTGCAGGCCGAGGGTCGAGTGGTGGCCATGGTGGGTGACGGCGTGAACGACGCGGCAGCGCTCGCGCAGGCCGACCTGGGCATCGCCATGGGCTCGGGCACCGATGTGGCCATCGAGGCCAGCGACCTTACCCTGGTGCGCCCCGACCTGCAAGCCGCGGCCGACGCCATCCGCCTCAGCCGTCGCACGCTCGGCATCATCAAGGGCAACCTGTTCTGGGCCTTCGCCTACAACGTGGCCGCCATCCCGCTCGCCATGGCGTGGATGCTCTCGCCGGTGGTGGCCAGCGCCACCATGGCGTTCAGCAGCGTGTTCGTGGTGAGCAACAGCCTGCGGCTGCGCCGCTTCAGCCCTGGCGCCTGACCGGCGCACCGTCTACGTTCCAGCACATGGGCGGTCCGTCTGCACCCGTGTCGGTGCTCTTCGTGTGCCTCGGCAACCACTGTCGCTCGCCAGCCGCCCACGCCGTGGCGCAACGCATGCTCGCCGGCCGCACGTTCGCCCACTTCGACTCGGCCGGCACCAGCCGAGCGCACGTCGGTGATGCACCCCACGCGATGGCCCGCAGCGAAGGATTTCACCGCGGGTATCGCGTCGACCACCGGGCGCGCCAGATCCACCCCGACGACTTCGAGCAGTTCGACCTCATCATCGCCATGGACCAGTCGAACGTCGATGATCTCGAGCGGTTGCGCGGCGGCGTCGACCTGCGCACGGGTCCGTACCGCGACGTCGAACCGGTGCAGATCCAACGGCTGCGTCGGTGGGACCCGTACGCGATGCCCGGCGACGAGGACCTGGCCGACCCGTGGGGCAAGGGTCCGTACGACTACCGCAAGATGTTCGACGTCATCGAACGCACGACGCCGCCGCTGCTGGCGCATCTGGAGTGGCTCTACAGCGAGCGCGTCTGAGCGAGCACCTCCACGCGACAACGGACACCGGGCGCTCCCGCGAGTCGCGCGTCGGCGGACACGAGTGGGCACCCGAGCGCCTCCGCGAGCGCGATGTAGGCCGCGTCGTACGGAGTGACGTTCGATCGCAGCTCGTAGGCCCGCGGCATCAGCGGGCCGGTCGGAACACGCATGATCGGCAGCGCGAGGAGATCGTCGACCGCTGACCGGAAGCGACGCGCGGTGAGGTCACCCGCTCGCCACCTTCGACGGAGGACCGAGACGGTCTCGACGTCGACGAGGTCGGGCGCCGACCACCCCACGCCCTCCAAGAACCGTCGACGGGCCACGAGGCCATCGACGCCATCGTCGCCGACGAGGTTGGCCACCACCGAGGCATCGACGACGATCACCGGATGTCGCGCTCGGCTCGGAGGTCATCGACCGCGACGGCAAACCCGACACGACCTCCACGACGTGACGCGATGCGATGCAGGACCTCGTCGATCGACGGGCTGGCCGCCAAACGAGTGAGTTCGAACGCGAGGTACTGCTGCAGCGACTGGCCGGCGGCAGCAGCGCGACGCTGCAGTGCCGAGTGCACGTCATCCGGCAGATCACGAACCAGCACGTTGGGCATGCTTTCATTCTGCTTGCATTCAGCGGACGCCGCAACGGGATTCGCGTCGCGTGTCACGCGGCGGACAGTTCGCGGGCGGCTTGGCGCAGACGATGCACCACGGCATCGCGATGGTTGGCGACGGTGCGGACGCTGACCTCCATCGCCTGCGCGAGTTCCGCCATGGGGGTTCCCGCCACGAGGAGTTCCACGAGCGCACGATCGCGCACGGTGAGCGTGCGGGCTGCCGCCAGCAACTCGGCGAGCTCGTCGGCGGGATCCATGGACGCGCTCGTGTCGACCGGCAGATCGAGCAGGTGTGTGGGGGTCGGCTCGAGCACGGTCAGCCGCCGGGTGGACCTGACGAACGCGTGGTACTCGGTGTCGCGCAGCAGATTCGACGCCACGTGACGCGTCCGACGTTCCACCGGGAAGGTGCGCACCACGGTCCACGCCGCGGCGACCAGTTCGTCGAGCGCCGCTCGCTCGCCTCCCGTGCGCCGGGCCCACCGTCGGGCGACGGCCACGATGCCGGGCAACAGCCGCTGCAGCACGACTCGTGCCGCCAGATCGTCACCACGGGCGGCCACGAGGAGTGCCGCCAACACCGCGTCGCCGTCCGCCACGGACTGACCGGCCGCCACCCGATCGTCTCGCCGGGCCCAGTAGCCGGTGGCCCCGACGATGTCGTCGAGCGACGTGAACGGGACACCGAGGTGCCAGGTGGCGGCTCGGGCGAGCACGGCCGGGCGGGTGGTGAGGACTCGCCATTCGCGGTCGAGGCGAGCGACGAGGGAGCGGGACATGGTGGGGGAGGTGCTGAGGGCCGATGACATGGGGCGATGGTCCGCGGGACCCCTCACCGGATGACTCACCGCAGGCCTCACCGAGTCCCTCCCTCGCAGCTCACGCGGCGGATTTCTTGCCGATTCGGACCGGTCGCTGCACCCAGTGGGGGCGATGAGCACCACTCCGCCCGACTGGCAGTGCACCTGGCACACCGGTCCCGATGCCGGCGGCATCCACCCCCTGCCGCCGGGTCGCCACCTCGTGGGCCGCTCGCCCACCGCCGCCATCCGCTGCGACGATCCCGCGATGCAACCGCATCACGCAGTGCTCGACGTGCGCGGCGACGGGGTGTGGTTGACCCAGCTGGCCGACCGAGTGCCGGTGCGGGTGGCGGGGCTGCCGGTGAACGGCACGACGGCGCTCGAGATCGGCGACCACGTGGAGCTCGGCGCCAGCCTGCTGGTGCTGGAGGCGTTCGAGCCGCCTCGACCTGCCGTGGCGGTGCTCCGCGACGGCGTCGTCCGTGGCCCACGGCCCATCCCACGCTGGGCACCGGCCGAGCTGACGCCCCCGGCGGAGGTGAGCGAGCGGTCCGAGTCGATGGGTGGGTTGGTGCCCGCGTTGATCGGGCTGGGCGGGGCCGCGGTCATCGCCCTGCTGCTGCATCAGCCGATGTTCCTGGTGTTCGGCGCGCTCGGCGCGCTGGTGGCGCTGGGCAGTTGGGGTGCCCAGCGCGGTGCGGCTCGGCGTCGCCGCGCCCGCGACCGCTCCGCCGCCTTCGCCGAGCGGGCGATGTTCGAGGCCTCGCTCGCCGCCGACCGCGACGCGTTCCTCCGCTGGCATGAATCCTCGGTCCCGACGGCGGTGACTGCCCGTCGCACGCTGACCGGCCTGGACGATCGTCTGTGGCACCGACGCGCCGATCACCCCGACGCACACGTGGTGTCCGTGGGCCTCGGCGACCTCGCGTGGCGCACCATGCCAATCGCTGATCCGCACGCTCACCCCGAACCACTGCACCTGCCTGACCTTGCCGTTCCGGTGGCGCTCGGCCCGGGCGCGCGAGTCGCACTGCAGGGTGCGCAGGCGCCGGCGATCGCGCGGGCGTGCATCGCCCAGCTGTTGGCGAGCTGCGGGCCGGCCGACGCCCGCATCGTCGTCGTCACTCGCCACCCCGAGCACTGGCGCTGCCTTCGCGAACTCCCCCACCTGCGGCTCCCCGACGGCACCGCGGCCATCACCGACGGCGACTCGCTGGCGGACACGCTGGATCAACTGTCGGACGAGTCGCACCACGGTCACGGCGTGCTGCTGCTGGTCACCGACGACGCGGCCGGGTTGGCCACACGCACCAGCGCGCTCCGCCGCGCGCTGCACGGCGACGGCACTGCACTGCTCGCCGTGCTGCCCGAACACGAGTCGACACCACACGTGTGCACCAGCATCCTCACCACTGGCGCCGGGCCGACCGGACGGTGGGTCTGCGACACCGCGACCACGTTGTTGCCCGTACCAGTGCGACTGGCCGGGATGAGCGAGGCCACACTCGCCCGCTGCAGCGCCCGACTCGCCGGACTGCACGACCCGGAGGACCCACTGGCTGCCGCAGGTCGGCTGCCGCGATCGGTGGCGATGCACGAGTTGATCCACGGCGGTGCTGACGCAGTGCTCGAACGCTGGCATGCCCACGGTGACCCCGCGCCACGAACGCCGATCGGCATGGCCGCCGACGGCATCGTCGATCTCGACCTGGTGCGCGACGGGCCGCACGCATTGGTGGCAGGCACCACCGGCGCCGGAAAGAGCGAACTGCTGCGCAGCATGGTGGTGGGCATGGCGGCGCATTCGTCGCCCGAGCATCTGTCGTTCGTCCTCGTGGACTACAAGGGCGGCGCCGCGTTCGACATGTGCGCCCACCTGCCGCACGTGGTGGGCACGGTGACCGACCTGGACGACCGGTTGGCCGACCGCGCGCTGCGCAGCCTGCACGCCGAACTCCGACGTCGAGAGGCCGTGCTGCGCGAGCACGGTGCTGCCGACCTCGGGGCACTCCGGCTGCGGGCGCCATGGGTGGTGCTGCCCCGGTTGGTGGTCGTGGTCGACGAGTTCGCCGCACTCGTGGCCGAACAGCCCGACTTCCTGCACTCGCTGGTGGGCGTCGCCCAGCGGGGCCGCAGCCTGGGCGTGCACCTGGTGCTCGCCACGCAGCGACCCCACGGCGTCATCAGCGACGACATCCGCGCCAACACCAACCTGCGCATCGCGCTCCGCCTGCACGACCCAGCCGACGCGATCGACGTCGTCGGCCAACGGTCGCCCGCGCAACTGCCGAGAACGTTGCCCGGACGCGCGGTGATGCGCCTCGGCGCCGACGAGCATGTCACGTTCCAGACGGCGCAGGTGCACGCTGCACTGGTGGCCGACATCCAGGCTGCCGCCTCACGTGTGCCGTGTGCGGCCGTTGCCCCACCGTGGCAACCACCGCTGCCGTCGCGCCTGTCCCGCACCGCCGTGCCACCTGGCGCGCTGGGTCTGGCGGACGACCCAGACCGGCAGCGGGTGGTGCCCGTGCAGTGGCGCCCTGGCGATGGATCGGTGGTGGTGGCGGGCAGTGCCGGCAGCGGCGTCTCGACCGCACTGCACACGCTCGCGTCCGCAGCCCTGACCGACCCGTCTGCCCGCGTCTACGTACTGACCGCGGGCCACTCGGCGGTCACCTCGCTCGACGAGCATCCTCGATGTGTGGCGGTCGACGTGTCGCAGCGGGAACGCACGGCACGGTTGCTGCGACGCCTGCGCGACGACCGGAGCGACGAACCGTTGGTGTTCGTGGTCGACGACCTGCCGGTGGTGCAGCGCGCACTCGACGACCTCGACACCGCCCGAGAACTGGACACGCTGACCCACCTGCTGACGACGGATCGCCCCGACACGGTGGTGCTGGTGGGATGCGACCGTCCGTCGGCCATTCCACCCGCGGTGCTCGCCCGGTGTGCCCAGCGCTGGGTCATGCACCTGCACGACGCGCTCGACGCGGGAACGATGGGCGTGCCGGTGCGCGCCGTGCCGGGCCAAGTGGCCGGCCGCGTGTTCATGGCCGAGCGCGGACTCGCCGCCCAATTGGTGGTGCCCGGCCACACACCGTTCCACGACGGGTCCACACCGCGGTTGCCGCCGGTGGAGGCCACCCCCACGCATGTGCGCTCCCTCACCGCGCGGGCGAACCGAGCCGACGACACGGCGATCCTCCCGGTGGGGCCATCGCTGGAGCACGACGGCGTCGGGCACCTGGAGCTGCCCGAGGGCGATCACCTGATGGTGCTCGGCGGGGCACGCACCGGGCGAAGCACCGCCCTGGCGCGGTTGGTCTGCGCTTGGCGAGAGGCACACGACGGTCGGGTCCTGGCCGTACTGGCCCGACGCGCACACGCCGTTCGCGACGTGGTGGACGCCGTGGTCGGCTCGGCGAGCGATCTGACGATCGACGACCGCGGTCCGCTGTTGGTGGTGGTGGACGACGCCGAACTGGTCGACGACCCCACCGGCGTGCTGGCCGCGCTGGCAGCAGGGCGGAGGGCAGACCGCACCGTGATGGTGGCCGGGCGACCCGACGCCCTCCGGCAGTCCTACGGGCACTGGTCCAGTGTGGTTCGGCGCAGCCGCCTCGGGCTGGTGGCTGCCGGCGGGGGCGATCTCGACGGCGACCTGCTGGGCGCAACCCTGCCCCGACGCACCCCGGTGGACCCTCGTCCGGGCCTGATGTGGATCGTGCAACAGGGAACGGCCGAACTGGTGCAGGTGGCTCTGGCCGCTGCTCAGCCCACGGCCTGCGCCCACGCGGCCAGCGCGTCGGCCGCCGCCGCGGCGACGTCGGCGTCGCTGCGGCCGTGGTGATGTCGGCGGACGGCATCGCCGGCGATGAGCGCGGCCACCATCGGCACGCCCACGCCATCGGTGAGGTCGAGCCATTCACCCCACGATGCCGGCGAGTCGTACCACCGCAGATATCCCGACGGTGAGACCGGCCACCACCGCTCCTCGAATCGCAGGATCACCTTCTCCACCACCCCGACCGTGATGTGCGCGAGCGCGTCGAGATGGCCGGCCGGCAACCCGGGCGCGAGTTCGATCTCGGGCAGCAACCACACCGGGATGGTGCAGATGCAACAGTCGGCCGAGAACCGCTCGCCGTCGGTCGTCACCTCCACACCCGACACACCCCATTCGATGCGTCGTACCGGATGCCGCAGTCGGACGTCCACGTCGATGGAGAGATGGTCGAGCAGTTGCCGGTAGCCGCCGGGGAGCCATCGATCATCGACGCCGACGCCCGGCTCGACGAACACGGTGTGCGCCGACAGGCGATGGTGTGGCCCGCCGTTCTCCAGGTCGAGGTCGAGGTCGATGGCATGCCGCGCCGTGCGCAGCTCGGGTGGCGTGAGGCCGGCAAGGTGGTGTTCGAGCACCTCGGACAGCGATGCGTCGGGTGCCGAGCGCGCGGCCGCGGCGGCGATGGCGGCGAGCGCTCCGCCCACGTCGCCCACCGGCCCGTCGGGCGCGGCGACGAGCGGGGCGTGGAAGTCGGTCGGCACGGTGTGCAACCCCAGGGTCGAGGCAAGGCGACGCAGCGAGTTGGTGGGGCCCTGCTGCAGCCACGCGCCACCCGCGTCGGCCGCCACTCCGCCGAGGTCGACCGAGTGCGCGCGACCACCGATGCGATCGCGCGCCTCCAACACGGTGACGGACACACCGAGGTCGCGCAAGGCGCTCGCCGCTCCCAGGCCGGCGAACCCCGCACCCACCACGACGACTCGCTGAGCGCCCACCTCGCGAGCCCAGTGAGCGGCCCGCACACCCTCGTCGTACGCCCCGTGGGTCATGCTCGGCGCCAACGGATTGGTGGCGTCGCCCGCCACCATGAGTCGATCCTCCACCGGTGTACCGAGCGCAGCACGATGAGCCGATGTACCGCCAGGAGCCAACGCACTCCACGAGCCGCGGCTGAACGGTTCGTCACCCCAGCGCGCCACATGCCAGGCGACCGGCGGCGGGTACGACGACATGCGCCCATCATGCCGCCTCGGCCATCCAGGGCCGCGCCGACCGTCCGGTGACCTCCGCCAGTAGGCTCGCACCCCGATGAAGCGGACGAATCCTCTTGTACGCACGCTCGCCCCTCTCACGCTCGCAGCCCTCGCGCTGACCGCGTGCGGTGGGTCCGACGATGCCGCCACCTCCAGCACCATCGTGCTCACCCCTCGCGTGGTGGTCACCTCGGTGAAGGACGATCCCACGAGCCAACTGCTCGCCGCCGTCTACGCCCGAGTGCTGGAGGACGCCGGCTTCCGCGTCTCGCGCAAGGACCCGGTCGACATGGATCGCGCCGCCTACTACGCCGCCATCCAGGCCGGTGAGTTCCAGCTCATCCCCGACTTCAGTGCCGACCTGCTGCACTTCGTCTACGACCAGCCGGGCGCACCGGTGTCGCCCACCACCATCGCGCCCTCGGGCCCGGCCTCCACCGAAGCACCCATCGTGCTCGCCACCACCAGCACGGTTGCCTCGCTCACGAACACCACCGTGGCCAGCGGCGACACCACCGCCTCCACCACCGCGGACACCACCGCCGACACGAGCGCAGCCACCACCACCACTGCCGCGCCGTCCACGACGGCGGGCGACACCACCACGACGGAGCCCGTGCTGCTCAGCACCGGGCGCTCCATCACCGAACAGCTCGTGGCCATCCGCGCCGCACTGCCTGCCACGCTCGACGCCAGCAACGGCTTCTTCGCCGAGCACAAGCTGATGATCGCCTGCACCCCCGAGGCGATGAAGTCGAACGAGACCGTGCAGCTCATCACGCTCACCAACCTCGCCTCCATCGCGCCGAGCATCCGCCTCGCCGGGTCGGCCGATTTCATGGCCGCCGCCGACGGCGGTCTCGCCACGCTGCTCGACACCTACGGCGCAGAGTTCGAGGACATCGTCACGGTCGAGGAGGCCGACATGACCAAGGCCGTCGATGACGACACGGCCGATTGCTTCGCCACCGACTCGATGAACCCGGTCATCGCCACCAAGCGCCTGACCACCATGGTCGATGACAAGGTGATGGTCGAGAGCAATGCCGCGTTGGCGTTGCTGGCGAAGGACATCGCCACGCCCGACCTGCTGGCCGCCCTCGACACGCTGTCCGCGGCACTCACCACCGAGCGTCTGAACCAGATGCTCAACGAGGTCGTGGCCAACGGCACCGACCCGGTCGTGGTGGCCAACGCCTTCATGGACTCCATCTAGTCCCCCGATCCCTCTAGGCTCCGGCTCGTGCTGGAGGTCGCCGGTCTGACGAAGCGCTTCGGCGCCATCACGGCGGTCGACCAGCTCGCATTCCAGGTACGACCGGGCGTCGTCACCGGATTCCTCGGCCCGAACGGCTCCGGCAAGAGCACCACCATGCGGTGCATGCTCGACCTCGACCGACCCGACGCCGGCACGACGTCGTTCAACGGCCGCCGCTACCGCGACCTCGACCGACCGCTCCACGAGGTGGGCTCGCTGCTCGACGCCGGCTACGTGCACCCCGGACGCAGCGGTCGGAATCATCTCCGATGGCTCGCGGCCAGCAACGGCATCGGCCGCAAACGCGTCGACGAAGTGCTGGAACTCGTGGGGCTCACCAGCGTGGGCGGCACTCGCGTGCGCGGCTACTCGCTCGGCATGAAGCAACGCCTCGGACTCGCCGGCGTGTTGCTCGGCGACCCGCACACCGTCATCCTGGACGAGCCGGCCAACGGGCTCGACCCCGAGGGCATCCGCTGGATCCGCGACGTGCTCACCCACCTCGCCGGCCAGGGGCGCACGGTGTTGGTCAGCAGCCACCAGCTCAGCGAGATGGCGCTGATGGCCGACGACCTCGTGGTCATCGGTCAGGGTCGACTCATCGAGCAGTCGACCGTGAAGGACTTCATCGACACCCACGCCGAGCGTTGGGTGCGCGTGCAGAGCCCCGCGCTGCACGGTCTGGCCGCGGCGCTCACCGAGGCCGGCGCCGCCGTCACCACCCTCGACCCCATCACGCTGGAAGCGCGCGGCGTCGAGTGCGCTCAGGTGGGCGAACTGGCCGCACGGCTGGGCATCGTGCTCCACGAACTCTCGCCACAGACGGGCTCGCTGGAGGACGCGTTCCTGCAGGCCACGGCCTCGGCCCAGGTGTACCGGTCGGCCGATCCCTTCCAACCCCCGGCGGTGCCGCAGTGATCAACCTCCTGCGCGCCGAGAGCATCAAGCTCCGTACGGTCACGATGAACTGGGTGCTCGGCACCATCGCGATCGCGTTCCCGTTGGTGGTCACGCTCATCACCGCGTTCGTGCGCGGCGACGACAACGACTTCACCACCGATCTCCTGCTGGAGGTGCTGACGGGCACGTCGTTCATCACGGTGCTCCTCGTGGCGGTCGTCGCCGCGGCCAGCATCACCAGCGAGTTCGGTTTCGGCACCATCCGCCCCACGTTCGCGGCCACCCCGCGGCGTCTGCGGGTCATCACCGCCAAGGCACTCGTGCTGGTGGAGTTCGGGCTCAGCGTGCAGCTCGGCGTCGTACTCGTGGGCGTCCTCGCCGGCACCGCCATCGCCGAAGGCCGCGGTTCCACCATCGACCTCGCCGACTCGCCCAACGCCGTCCCGGCGCTCGTCGGCACCGTCGTGCTGGCAGCCATTGTGTCGCTGATCGGCCTGGGCGTGGGGCTCATTCTGCGCAGCACACCGGCGGCCGTGGCACTCCTTATCCTGTGGCCGCTGATGGCCGAGGGTCTCATCGGCGGTCTGCTCGGGCTGGTCTTCGACTCCGAGGAGCCGGCCCGGTGGATGCCCTTCCGCGCCGGCTTCCGCATCGCGCAGTTGAACATCATCGACGACGGACCCAGCCGCCTGATGTCGGGCGTCTACTTCGGTGCGGTGTCGCTGGCGATGGTGGCGCTGGGCTCGTGGCTGGTGAACCGCCGCGACGCCTGACCGCTAGCGGGCGCGCAGTTCCAGGGCGTCGCGCTTGAGGATGGTGTAGTGACGCTCGTGCTGGTCGATCCAGCCGAGGCGGATGAAGCTGGCGATGGCCTTGTTCACCCGCTCGCGAGAGGCGCCCACCATGCCGGCCAGTTCCTCCTGCGTGATGGGCAGCACGAACTCCTCATTGCCGCCCGACAGTTCGAGCAGGCGCTTGGCCGTGCGGCCGGTGACGTCGAGGAACACGCTGTCGGCCAACGCTTCGTCCATCACGCGCAGTCGACGAGCCAGTAGACGGCACACGCCCCACAGCAGGGCGGGATCACTGCGGAACGCCTTCACCACGGGGTCGAACGGGATGCAGAACACCACCGAGGGCTCGAGTGCGCGGGCCATGGCCGAGCGCGAGCCGTCGTCGAGCAGGCTCATCTCGCCGAACAGATCGCCCGCGTCCATCAGTGCCACCACGGTCTCGCGCTGGTCGATGGGGTTGCTGATGGCGATGGCCACGCGGCCGCTGACCACGAGATACAGCGAGTCGGCGACGTCGCCCTCGCGGAACAGCACGTCGCCGCGGATGAGCGGCAATTCGGCCCCGGCGGCGGCGATCTCGCGGATGACGGAGGCCGGCGCATCGCCGAAGAAATCGGTTCGGGCGAGGAGTTCTTCGTGAGCCATGCCGATGGAACGGTACTACCCTCGCCGACGTGTCGTCGCAACAGGCCGAGATCGTGTGGACCATCGTGGTCGCAGGCGGTTCCGGCACCCGCTTCGGCGGCCCCAAACAGTACGAAATGCTGGGTTCGCGGCGAGTGCTCGACTGGTCGGTCGCCGCCGCACGCGCTGCGGGCGCCGGCGTGGTCGTGGTGGTGCCCGAAGCCGACGCAGCCCGTGAGGGCGGCGTGGCCGGTGGATCCACCCGCAGCGAGTCGGTTCGCGCCGGGCTGGCTCACGTGCCGGCCGATGCGACGGTGGTGTGCGTGCACGACGCCGCGCGTCCCTTCGCCGACGCCGACGTGTTCACTCGAGTGGTGGCTGCCATCTCCGCCGGAGCCGATGCGGCGATTCCCGGGGTGGCGGTGGCCGACACCATCAAGCAGATCGACGACTCCGGCACGGTGGTGCACACACCACCGCGCCACGAACTGATGGCCGTGCAGACCCCCCAGGCGTTCCGCGCCGAGGTGCTCCGAGCCGCGCACGCCTCCGGCGGTGACGCCACCGACGATGCCGCGCTCGTGGAGGCCGGCGGCGGCCGGGTGGTGGTGGTGGCCGGTGACCCGGCGAATCGCAAGATCACCGATCCCGACGATCTGCGCTGGGCGCGCGAGCGTGTGGCGGACGACTCCGAGCAGAACGGCGGGAACATGAGCGAGGTGCGGGTGGGGCAGGGATTCGACATCCACCGCTTCAGCGACGACCCCACGCGTCCTCTGGTGCTCGGCGGTGTCACCTTCGAGGGTGCCCGCGGGCTGCACGGCCACAGCGACGCCGACGCCATCGCCCATGCCGCCACTGATGCCCTGCTCGGCGCAGCCGGGCTCGGCGACATCGGCGAGCACTTCCCCGACACCGACCCGCAGTGGAAGGGCGTCGACTCGTTGGTGCTGCTCCGTCAGGCCGCGCACTTGGTGCGCGAGGCCGGATGGCGCATCGGCAACGTCGACTGCTCCGTGGTGTGCGAGACGCCGAAGCTGGCGCCACACCGGGCCGAGATGCAACGCCGGCTGACCGACGCCGCCGGCGCACCGGTCACCGTCAAGGGACGCCGCGCCGAGGGTCTCGGAGCCCTTGGCCGACAGGAAGGCATCGCCTGCTGGGCGAACGCCGTGATCATGAAGGAGACCGGTTCGTGAAGCCGAAGAAGCCAGCCCAGGGTGGACCGCGCGGGCAGCGCACCGCCGGCACCGGCAAGGCCCGCACCAGTGGCGGCCCGGCCAAGAGCGGCACCGGCGCGGCTGGCACCGGCCGAGGCCCCTCGCCGAAGGCGGCCGGCGGCCGCCAGTACGCCTCGCGAGGTGCGGGTCGCACCGGACGCGTGGCCGCGCCCGGCGAGCCCGCCGGGAAGAAGCCCGGCGAGAAGACCCTCGGCGGCGAGCAGGTGGAGGGCCGTCAGGCCGTCCGCGAACTGCTCATCGCCGGCAAGCGCCGCGTGAAGGAGGTCTGGGTGTCGGGCGAACTGGCCGAGACCGAGATCATCGGCGACATCATGGAGATCGCCCGCAGCATGCGTGTCCAGGTCACCGAGGTGGCGCGCAAGCGGCTGGAGTCACAGGCCCGCAGCGAAGCACCGCAGGGTGTGCTCGCGTTCGCCGCGCCGCTCCCGGAGGTCGAGCTGGGCACGATGCTGCAGCGCAAGCCGAACAACCCGCCGTTCCTGGTGGCCGTCGACGGGGTCACCGACCCGGGCAACCTGGGCGCGCTCCTGCGTTGCTGCGACGGTGCCGGCGTCCACGGCGTCATCCTCCCCCGCCACCGTGCGGTCCACATCACCCCCACCGCTGCGAAGGCCGCGGCCGGTGCCGTGGAGCACGTGCCGATGTCGCTCGTGGGTGGACTGCCGGCGGCGCTCGCTCGTGTGAAGGAAGCAGGCATCTGGGTGGTGGGCCTCGACGACGAGGCCGATCGCAGCCTGTTCGACATCGCCGATCTGGCCCGAGAGGGCATCTGTCTCGTGCTCGGTGCCGAGGGCAACGGCCTGTCGCGCCTGGTGCGCGACCGCTGCGACATGATCGTCAGCATCCCCATGCGCGGTCGACTCAGCTCGCTGAACGTCAGCGCGGCCGCAGCACTGGCCACCTACGAAGTCACCCGACACCGCTCCCGCTGACCCCGCCGGGAAGGTCAGGGGGCGACGGTTTCGGTGACCGTTTCGGTCTCGGTGCCGACGATCACCGAGCTGGGCACCACGGTGCTCGACGAGATCGGGTCGGTGGTGTCGGTGCCCTCGCGCGGGCAGCTGACCTTGACGATCTTCTGCGTCTCGAAGTTGAACGTCGACGTGGCGTTCTCGCCGTAGGTGCGGATGAAGTCGGACAGCGACGAGGTGTCCTCCACACACGACCGTTCCACGGTGGATGCCCGACGCACGATCCAGTCGTTGGCCAACCGCACGAAACCACCGTCGATCATCTCCACCACGGCCGGCAACACCACCGTGGCACCGGGCGGACCGGGCACGATGCTGAACCACAGCACGGCGTCGCCCAGCAGATCGGCCGCCACGGTGCACGTGCCCGGCACGTCGAACGTGGGGCAGGTGATCTCGCCGGGAGTACCCGCCTTCACCACCATCGTGCGCGTCGCGTCCAGCTGCAGCGCCAGGTCGCGGGTGGTGGCGCCACGCTCGAATCCGAACCCTTCCTGCGGCGTGGCGATGTAGATCCACGAGATCAGGTCGATGGTGCGCTCGGGATCGGCGTCGGCCTGCACCGGCGCGATGCCCGGCGTGGACTTCCCACCGAACACCGTGATGAGCACCAGCAACAGCCCGCCCAACGCGAGCAACGTCAGCCAGAACCGTGGTGAGAAGAACTGACGCACGCCGCGAGCGTAGGTCAGCCCTGGGTGTTCGCGACTGCAGCCTGCGCGGCGCGCCCCGCGGCGACGCCGATGGCCTGGATGACCTCGGTGGTGTGACCGAGACCCACGAACAGCGCTTCGTACGCACCAGGTGCCAACGCCACACCCTCGGCGAGCATGGCGTGGAAGAACGCCGCGTACAGCCGCTCGTCGGTGGTCTTGGCCTCGTCGAAGTTCGTGGGCACCGCGCCCGGGCCGAAGTACATGCCCACGAGTGTGCCGACGACCGGGAACGACGCCGGCAGTCCGGCCGCCGCGCACGCCTCGGTGAGCACCTGCGACAACAGCGCCGCACGCTCGCGCAGCGTGTCGTACACCTGCGGGGTCAGCTCACCGAGTGCCGCCCGGCCGGCGGCGGTGGCGAGCGGGTTGCCGGCCAGGGTGCCGGCGTGGAACACCTTGCCCAACGGCGAGAGTGTCTCCATGATGTCGCGGCGACCGCCGACGGCGCCGATGGGCAGACCGCCACCGATGACCTTGCCGAACGTGGTGAGGTCCGGGCGCACGCCGTAGTGCCCCTGTGCTCCCCCGGTGCCCAGACGGAACCCCGTGATGACCTCGTCGAACACCAGCAACGCGCCCACGCGGTCGCACTCGGCGCGCAGACCTTCCAGGAAGCCGGGCTGGGGGGCCACGACGCCCATGTTCGCCGCCACGGGCTCGACGAACACGGCAGCGACCTGCTCGTCGAGTTGGGGCACGACGTTGTACGGCACCACCATCGTGGAGGCCACCGCGCTCGCCGGCACGCCGGCGGTCCCCGGCAGTCCGAGCGTGGCAACACCGCTGCCACCCGCCGCCAGCAGCGCGTCGGTGGCACCGTGGAAGTTGCCGTGGAAGATGACGATGCGGTCGCGCCCCGTGAAGCCGCGGGCCAGGCGCACCGCCGTGCTGGTGGCCTCGGTGCCGGAGTTCATCAGGCGGACGCGCTCGCAGCTGGGCACTCGGGCGGAGATCTCCTCCGCCAGCAGCAGTTCGCCGGGCGTGGGCGCGCCGTACGACGTGCCGTTCACCGCAGCCGCAGCGAGGGCGGCGGTGACCGACGGGTGGGCGTGGCCCAGGATGACCGCGCCGTAGCTCTGCACCAGGTCGATGTACCGCGTGCCCTCCACGTCGAACACGTACGGACCCTCGGCCCGCTCGACCAGGTAGGGCGTGCCACCGACGGCCTTGAACGCGCGGATGCTGCTGTTCACGCCCCCGGGAATGACCGCGCACGAGCGGGCGAACAGCTCGGCATTCGAGCGGGGCAGGCCGCCCGGCAGCGACGGCAGCGACGATTCAGTCATGCGTGGGCCTCCGCGAACCAGCGGGCGAGATAGGTGAGGACGATGTCGGCGCCGGCGCGCTTGATGGCGGTGAGGTGCTCGATGGCCACCACGTCGTGGTCGATCCAGCCGTTGGCCGCGGCGGCCTTGAGCATCGCGTACTCGCCGCTGACGTGATACGCCGCGAGCGGGACCGTGACGGCGGCGCGAACGGCGGCGATGATGTCGAGGTACGCGAGCGCGGGCTTCACCATCACCATGTCGGCGCCCTGGTCCAGGTCGGCCTGCACCTCGAGCAACGCCTCTCGCGCCCCGTTGCGCCAATCCTGCTGGTAAGCCTTGCGGTCGCCACCACCCACGATGGCGCAGTCGACCGCATCGCGGAACGGGCCGTACAGGCCGCTGGCGTACTTCGCCGAGTAGGCGAGGATGGCCGTGTTCGCGTGCCCGGCGCTGTCGAGTGCGGCGCGAATGGCGCCCACCTGGCCGTCCATCATCCCGCTGGGCGCCACCACATGTGCCCCGGCCTGGGCCTGAGCGACGGCGATGCGGCCGTAGATCTCGAGCGTGGCGTCGTTGTCGACCGAGGTGTGCGGGTCGCCTGCTGGGCCGTCGAGCACGCCGCAATGACCGTGATCGGTGTACTCATCGACGCACAGATCGGCCATCAGAACCATCCGGTCGCCCACGTCAGCGGCAAGATCCTGCAAGGAAAGTTGCACGATTCCCTCAGGGTCGAAGGCTCCGGAGCCGATGGAATCCTTGATGGTTGGTACACCGAAGAGCATGACGGCGCGCACGCCGAGGTCGGCGAGCTGCCGAACTTCCTCGCGCAGACTGGCACGGGTGTGCTGCACGACGCCCGGAAGCGACGCGATGGGCTGTGGTTCGTCGATGCCCTCGCGCACGAAGAGCGGTGCCACCAGATGGCGGACGTCGAGCTGCGTCTCGGCGACGAGGTCGCGCATCGGGGCCGAACTGCGCAGCCGACGCGGCCGCGAGACGGGAAAGTTGCCGGTCACGACTCCGCATCGTATTCGGATCGTGAAAGGAATCGCCCGGTGAACGGTCAGGCGAACCCCACTGCACTCTCGGCGTCGACGCTCGTGAGCGTCGAGCAACAGGCTCACGAAGCCCGACAGGCCGGCGATTTCCAACGCGCGGCGTTGTTGTTCTCCTTGGCCGCCGACGGCGCCGAGAACCTGCAGTCGCAGCTCAACCTGCAGATTCGCCAGGCGTGCTGCCTGGTGGCCACCGAACACCACGAAGAGGCGGCGGCGCTCGCACGCGTGGTGGCCCAGCAGGCGCGGTCGGAGGCGTACCTGCCCGAGCTCGCCGACGCGCTCGGTCTGATCGTCGACGAACACCAGCGCAACCATCGCTACGCCGAGGCCGCGCACGCGTTGTCCGAGGCGGCCTACATCCTCGACCAACTGCCCAATGAGCCCGAGCTGTACCAGGTGATCCACAACATGGCCGCGACGTACGCCAACTGCGGGTTCGTCGACGCGGCACTCGATCTGTACGACCGCGCCCTGCGGCTGGCCGAGAACGAGATCGACCGCCAGTTCGCCTACGCCAACATGTCGGCCACCTACCACTACGCGGCCCAGCGCGAGCCCGACGAGCAGGAAGAGCACCGCCTGCTGCACGACGGGCTCTACGCGGCCACCGCCGCCCTCGACCCCGAGGGCGGGAACGAGATGATGGCCATCGGCACCGCGCTGGCGCACCGATCGATGATGCTCGCCGAGATCGGGCACTACCACGCCGCGATCGACGACGCGTCCAAGGCCCGTCGCATCGCCACCGAGTACGGGATGCGTGAGGAGCTGGTGGTGGCCATCGCCGGCGAGGCGCTGGCGCTGTGGGGACTCACCCGCGACGTCGGCGTCCGCGACCTCATCGACGAGGCCCTCGCTCTGGCCGCCGAGGTGCACGCCACCGAGTACCTCGGGCCGCTCCTCGAACTCGAGGTGGAGGTGCTCTGGCAGGCCGGCCTGTACGCCGAGGCGCGAGCCGCGCTGGAGCGCAACCTGCGCGACGTGTCGCTGCGACTGCACGACCAGCGAGTGGCCCGTTGGGAGCACATCCGCCTGGGCGTTGACCACCGCCGTGTGGAAGCCATCAGCGAGAGCGATCCGCTCACCGGGTTGCCGAACCGTCGCCACCTGGCCCATCTGCTGCCCGACGTGCTGCAGGACTACCCGCCGGTGTGCGTGGGCGTCATCGACCTCGACGGGTTCAAGCAGATCAACGACGACTACGGCTACCTCGAAGGCGACGGCGTGCTGCAGGAAGTGGCCGGGCTGCTCGAGCGAGTGCTGCGCCGCGGCGACTCGGTCGCTCGACTGGGCGGCGACGAGTTCGTGATGGTGCTGCGCGAGACCTCCCCGGGCGACGCGCGGGTGGTGTTCGAGCGTGTGCGGCAACTCATCGCCATGCGTACCTGGCACGGCGTGCCGTCCGACGTGAAGTTGACCGCGAGCGTGGGTGTCACCGTCGGCAACTCCGGCATGGACGCCACCCAGCTGCTCGCCGATGCATCGTCGGCGCTGCAAGAGGCGAAACGGTCCGGCCGCGACCGCATCGTGATTCGCTAGGGTCACTCCCCACATGGCAGCACAGGCATGGTTCTCCTCCGGCGATGTCGACGTCGCGCCCGGCACCACCGCGGTGCTGCAGTTGACGGTCGTCAACCTGTCCGACACCACGGATTCGTTCGTGCTCACCCCGGTGGGCATGCCAGCCGGATGGACCACGCTGCGCCCGGCCAACCTCACCCTGTTCGGCGGCACCCAGCAGATCATCGACGTGGAAGTCGCGCCGCCGATGCTGCCCAGCACCACGGCCGGCCCCACTGCGCTGTCGGTGCGCATCGTGCCGCAGCACGACCCCGACAACCTCACCACCGCCGAGACCACCCTCATCATCGGTGAGAGCTTCGATCGCCGTCTGAACGTGCTGCAGCCCGCGTTGCGCGGCCGGCGCACCGCCACCTACGACATGATGCTCGAGAACCGTGGGAACACCCAGGCCAGCTGCCGCCTGCACCTCGTCGACCCGTCGGGCCGCATCGAGGGCGAGTTCGATCCGCCTGCCGCCGGCGTCGAGCCCGGTGCCAGCACCCTGGTGCGGCTGAAGGTGCACACCACCGGCATGCAGTGGCAACGCCACCCGCGCACGGTGCCCTTCCGCATCGACGCCGACCAGCCGGGCAGCCCCACGGCCACCTCGCCGGCCACGTTCGTGCAGACGCCCGTCATCCCGGAGAACCTCATCGGTCGGCTCGTCGCCGCGGGTGCGGCCTTGGCCGTGCTCGCCGTGGCGTGGGTTGGTCTGGTCAAGCCGGCCATCGACGATGCCGCCCAGGCGGCCGTCGACAAGGCGGTGCCCACGCAGAGCACCACGCTCGACTCATCGCCCGATGCCGGCTCGGAATCCACCGTGGTCACCACTCCGGTCGACGACAAGGGCACCATCGTGAACATCCCACTGCCGGTGTCGGTGCCCCAGGGTCAGAGCGGTGCGAATCAGTACACGGTGCCCGCGGGCAAGGTCCTGCGCGTCACCGACCTGATCGTGCAGAACCCGCAGGTCGACAACGGCACCCTCGTGGTGTCGAAGGACGGCAACGCGCTGTTCACGTACAGCTTCGCCCCGATGTTCGGGCTCGACGTGGACCAGCCGTTGGTCACGCCGCTCGAACTGGCGGCCAACCAGCAGCTCACGGTCACGGTCACGTGCGACGGCGTGAGCGACCTCACCGCCACCGCCTGCAACGCCAACGTGTTCGTCAGCGGCCGCCTCGTCGACGCCTGACCCGTCCACCGCACGAACCACCCGCTCGGCTCGGTCCGATCTCGGGCTGATTCGTTTCGGAGGCCGAGACTGTTTCGGAGGCCGAGACGAATCAGACCGAGGAGCTGGTTTGGGACGATGCAGCCCGAGAAGGGGATCAGTTGCCGGGCCAGCGGGGCGAGTTCGACCGGCCACCGCGGCGGGGCACGATGACCTGCAGATCGGCGCTCGCCAACTGACCATCGGCGGTCTGGGCCACGAGCGTGCGGTTCCCGGCACGATCGTTGGGCCGCAGGGTCACGTCGGCGAGAATGCCACCGAAGCCATCGGTGACCACCAACGTGGGCTTGCCCGCGCCGTCGGCCCACGACACCCACACCGGAGTGTTGGGCGAGAACCCGGCACCCACCACCTGCACCTTCGAGGGTGCCACGGCAGTGGTGTTGCTGACCGCCAGCTTCGGCTCCCAATGGGCGTCGCCGCTGACCAGCATGGTGGTGTACGCCCCGTCGGTGGTGGTGACCACCACGCTGGCCGTACGCCGGCCGCTTGCCGTGGGCGTGAACAGCACTTCGAGCGTGCAGGCCTCCGAGGCCGGGATGCCCTTCCTCGAGCAGTCGTCGGTGCCGACCTGGAAGTCGTCGGGGTTCGAGCCCTCGATGCGCACCGACTTCACTCGCACGGGGTTGAAGGCGACGTTGAAGACCGAGAAGACCATCGGCTCGTCGCGACTGCCCACCACCATGGGGTGCGCCTCGGCGCCACCGGGGCTGGGGGCCAGCGCCGGCTCGCCGCCGAAGCCGGTGAGCTCGGACGAGATGGTCTGCGACCCGAACCCGTACTCGTGGATGGTGAGCGTGCCCTCGATCTTGCCGGGGACACTGGGCATGAGCATCAGGTTCACGGTGCACACACCGCCAGGAGGCACGGGCACGCCGATCTGGTCGACGCAGGTGCCACCGCTGATGAGGAAGTCGGGGTTGTCGACCTCGACGAGCGCCGGGATGAACGACGACGGGCCCTGGTTGGCGAGCACGAGGAACCATTCCGGACCGGGGAACAACACGGCGACCGTGCCGACATCGAGGTTGCTGAGGCTGAGCACCGGCGGATGCTCGACGATGGCGATCTGGCGGCCGTCGACCGGCGGCTTGCCGTAGGCCGCGCCGGCCAGCGTGTCGAAGACGACGATGCGTCCGTTGGCCGAGACCTTCGGGTTCGAGTTGGCGGCGGGCGCCGGAGTGATGCCATCGGCGAGCGTGGACATGCGCTGCACGGTGCCGATGGACGGCACGGTGACCACGATGTCGCCGTCGAGTGTGCCGCCGACCTCGCTGCTGCGCGTGGGGAACAGGTTGGTGGAGCGGCTCACGTAGATCAGCTCGTCACCCGAGCGGTTGAGCGCCGGCTTGGTGGCACCGAGGTTGGCGGCCACCGGCGGCAGCGTGGGGTCGCCGGGTTCGCGGCTGCCCAGCGTGAGCGAACCGTCGGTGCGATCGAACAGGTACACCTGCGGCGGGCACTCGGGGTCGCACACCGGCAGGGTGGCACCGGGTACGAGGTTGCTGGCGGTGGACACGAATGCGACCACATTGCCGTCGCCCGACACGGCCGGGGTACCGGCATCGCCCGACTCGCCACCGGGAGCCACCGAGATGCGGCGGACGTTGGTGTTCGGGTCGATGTTGGCGCGGTCCCACACGTACACGTGCGACGTGGCGAAGCCGCCGGGCTGCGGCCCCGTGCCCCACTCGCCGAGCGGCGAGGCGGCGTTGGCATCGGAGGTGAAGGCGAGCACGTTGCCGTCCTCGCTGAGCACCGGCTCGCGCAGGCCGTGGTAGCGGAAGGTGGTGTCGGGTGCGGCGGCCGGTGCACCGGCCACCGGGTTGGCACGGCCGGGATCGCCGAGCGGCACGGTGAGGTCGACCACCGTGATGCCGGTGAGATCGGGGGCGGTGCCGCTGAACCGGTGCGTGTAGGCCACGAGCGCACCCTCGCCGCTGACGGCGGGCGGGTACAGCGGGCTCACGTCGTCGGCGGCGCTGCTCTCGAAGCCGGTGCCGCGGGTGGTGGAGACGAGCGACCAGTCGCCCAGCTCACCCTCGCACCACGGCAGGCGCAGGGTGTAGACGTCCCAACGGTCGTTGGCGTCGTCGTCGCGGAACAGATCGAGTGCCATCTCGGTGATGACCACCACGTTGCACCCGTCGGCGCTGATGACCGGAAACACCGAGTTGCCGGGGCGGATGCCGTCGACCAGGGTGGTGAGTTCCACCACCTTGTCGCCCGCCCGATCGAGCAGGAACACGGTGCTGTCGCGCTCGTCGTCGGGCAGCAACGGTGCGCCGGCGTAGACCACGTAGCGCCCGTCGGACGAGATGGTGGGCGTCTGCGAGACCACCGACTGGACCACGGGCACCGGCTCGGAGACCACGGGTGTGGGCGCGACGTCGTCCGCCGCGGCCTGGGTGACTCCCACGGTCGCGACCAACGCCGCTGCGCCTCCGAGGAGAAGCCAGCGTCGAGCACTCGATGTGCCGTGCATGGTTCCTTTGTCGTACTCCCGCCCGTTCATGCGAACGTCCCGAATTCTAGACCCTGGGGTCAAGGTGATGCTCGAGAGCGTCGACCAGACCCTTCATGGAATGATCGGTCGCAATGAGGTCCACCTTGAGGCCGAAACCCCTGGTGGCGGCCGCTGTTCGGGGTCCGATGGCCACCACCAGGGGCGGAGCGGACGTGCCGAAGATCCGTACCCAGGATGATGCGGCAGACCCACTGGCGAAGAGCACCGCGTCGGCCGCGAGGGCAGCCAAGAATTCACCTGGGGTTGGGCGGGCGGTCACCGTTCGGTAGGGCGTGACCGCCGTGACCCGCCAGCCCAGCGCCTCCAGGCCGTCGGCCATGGTGGGTTCGGCATCGACGGCCTGCACCAACAGCACCGTCCCACCGTCGGCCGGTGCGTCGGGGAACTCGCTGAGCAGGCCTTCGGCGCGTTGCACTGCCGGCACGAGGGTGACCGACACGCCGTGCTCGGCCAACGCGGCGGCGGTCGCGGTGCCCACCGCGGCCACGTGCGCGGGTGCCCACGAGTGGACCCGCGCGTACGAGCGGGCGCCGTTGGGCGAGGTGACCACCAGCCATTCGAACTCCGCGGGACGGAGGGCCGACAGGCGTGCCAGCTCGTCGGCGACGTCGATGATCTGCACCAGTGGCACCAGCACCGGCTCCGCGCCGCGCTCGCGCAACATCGCCGCCAGTTCGTCGGCCTGGTCGATCGCTCGCGTCACCACCACCCGGCGCCCGGCGAGGGGACCAGGCGTGCCGACCATCAGGCGCCCAGCCGGGCCTGCAGCTCGCGGGCCAGTGCGGCCGCCGTCGCGAGGCGCTCGGCCGGCTGCTCCGGGAGGACCGCCGTGTCGGCCACGTGCCGCCCGGTGGCCGGGTCGGCCAGGAAACCGGTGAGCACGTCGCCCGCGGCATGCGCCGCGACGGGCAGCGAGCACCCCGTGCCCAGTTCGGCGAGAAACGCCCGCTCGGCGCCCACGGCCGCTCGAGTGGCGGCGTGGTCGACCGCGGCGAGCAGATCGGCGGTGACGGCATCGTCGACGCGACACTCGATGGCCACACAGCCCTGACCGGGGGCGGGCACGAATGCATCGACCGGCAGGGCCTGCGCCACGCGGTCGGTGAGCTGGAGGATGTGCAGCGCCGCCATCGCCATGACCAGCGCGCCGCCTTCCGGCAGCTTCGACAGACGCGTGTGGATGTTGCCGCGCAGCTCCACGAATTGCAGGTCGGGTCGCACCGACTGCAACTGTGCGCGTCGACGGACCGAACCGGTGGCCACCGTCGCGCCGATGGGCAGCTGGTCGAGCGTCGCCCCCACCAGTGCGTCGCGCGGGTCGCGTCGCTCGCAGAACGCCGCCAACTGCAGACCGGCGGCCGTGGCGGACGGGAGGTCCTTCGCACTGTGCACCGCGATGTCGGCGTGGCCCTCGAGCACCGCGCGCTGCACTTCCTTCACGAACACGCCCTGCCCGCCGATGGTGTGCAGCGGCACGTCGAGGCGTTGGTCGCCGAGCGTCTCCACGAACACGAGCTCGACGGAGACGCCCGGGTGGGCCGCGGCGAGCGCGTCGGCGACCGCCTGGGACTGCGCGGTGGCCTGGGCGCTGCCACGCGTGGCGAGTCGGAGCGTGGGCACCGCGACCTCAGCCGAGATCGAACAGCTCGCGCACGGCGGCCGAATTGCGTTCGCCCTGCGGCGTACCGGCGTCGTCCTTCAGGCGCACCGACACCTGATGCAGCAGCTTGGCGACGATGCCCCTGGTGAGCGCCTCGACCGCCTCGCGTTGCGAAAGATCCAGCGAGGCGAGCCGGTTGTGGAACCGCTCGAGCTCGGACTGACGGACGGTGTCGGCCTTCTCGTGCAGTTGGGCGACCAGCGGCGCCGCCTGGCGGGCCGTGACCTCCATGCCGAAGCGCTCGACCTCTTGGCCGACGATGGCCCGCACGTTGTCGGTCTCGGCCTGACGAGCCGCCAGACCGCGTGCCGCCCAGTCGCGGAGGTGATCCAGATTGAGCAGGGTGACACCGGGGGCCGACATCACGTCGGCCGCCACGTTGCGGGGCACGGCGATGTCGACGATGAGCAACGGCGACGTGGCCGCGCCGCGGGCGGCGACCACGAAGTCGTGTTCGATGAACGTGCCCGCGCCGCTGCAGGTGAGCAGCACGTCGGCGTCGGACAGGGCATGACCCCATTCGGCGAAGGGCACGATGCGGCCACCCACACGCTCGGCGAGGTGCTGTGCCCGCGTATCGGTGCGGTTGGCCACCGTGATGTCGGTGGCACCGGCGCCCACGAGTGCGACGGCGATGCCCTCGCCCATCTCGCCGGCGCCGACCACGAGCACCTTGCGACCGGCGAGCGACCCGAGGTGTTCGTGGGCCATGTCGACCGCGGCGTGACTGACCGAGGTGGTGTGCTTGCCGATGCCGGTCTCGGTGCGGGCTCGCTTGCCGGTCTCGAGGGCGTGACGGAAGAGCAGGTTGAGCGTGGCCTTGGCGCCGCCCTCCACCTGTGCGGTCTCCCACGCGCCGCGCACCTGGCCGAGGATCTCGCTCTCGCCGAGCACCGCGGACTCGAGCCCTGACGCCACCTCGAACAGGTGGGCGACCGCGGCGTCGTCGTGCTGGCTGTACAGGTGCGGGTGCAGTTCGTCGGGCTGCAGCCCACCGAGCTCGCAGAAGAAGTCGCGGATGTCGGCGTAGGCGCCGTGGAAGCGCTCGGCCACCGCGTACACCTCGGTGCGGTTGCAGGTGCTGAGCACGGCGGCCTCACGGATGTTGGCGCGACTCACCAACCCGGTGATGACCTTGCTGAGCGAGTCGTGCGACACGGAGACGCGCTCGAGCAGGGAGATGGGGCCGGTGCGGTGATTCACACCGATGACCACGATGCTCATGAAGCAACCACCCTACGCGCTCACCGGGCGGCCGTTGGCACCGGGCACGGCGTGGATGGCACCGCCTGCCTTGCGCTGTTCGTGGTAGCTGAGGATCTGCAGTTCCACCGCCAGGTCGACCTTGCGGACCTCGATGGCACGCGGCACCGACAGCACGACCGGGGCGAAGTTCAAGATGCTGGTGACGCCGGCCTTCACCAGACGGTCGGCCGCGTCCTGCGCCGCGACCGCGGGGGTGGCGATGACGCCGATGTTGACCCGCTTGGTCTGCACCAGCTGCGGCAGTTCGTCGATGTGGCGCACACGAGTGCCGCCGAGCACCGAACCGACCTTGGACTCGTCGATGTCGACGATGCCCGCCACGGGGAAACCGCGCTCGCCGAAGCCGCCGTAGCCGGCGAGTGCCTGGCCCAGGTTGCCGGCGCCGACGATGACCACGGGCCAGTCGTGGGTGAGGCCCAGCTCGCGACGGATCTGGTACACGAGGTAGCCGACGTCGTAGCCCACACCGCGGGTGCCGTAGCTGCCGAGGTAGCTGAGGTCCTTGCGCACCTTGGCGGCGTTCACGCCCGCCAGCTCGGCCAGACCCTCCGAGGAGATGCTGTCCACGCCGAGGTCGGCCTGCTCGCCGAGGATGCGCAAATACACCGGCAAGCGGGACACCGTGGCATCGGGGATGCGTCGTCGGTTGCGATCGGGAGCCATACCATCGCCAACGTTAGGCACTCGTGCACACGTTCACAAAGCCAGCGGGGTGAGAGTCGGGTGAGAAGGGCCGTGCCATCCGACACGCCGCGCACCTAACCTGCGGCGGATGAATGCCGCACTCGCCGCCGCCGCCACGTTGGTCGCGCTGGCGTTCGCGCTGAGCACCCTCGACCGGTGGCTGCGCCGACGGCGACCGCACGAACTGGCGTGGACCATCTCGCTGGCGCTCTTCGCCCTGGGTTCGCTGGCGCTGTGGTGGGCCGAGAGCAACGGCTGGGGCATCGGTGCGTTCCGCATCTTCTACATGGCGGGCGCGGTGCTGAACGTGCCGTGGCTGGCGCTGGGCACCGTCTACCTCCTGGCCGGCCAACGGGCAGGCGACATCACTCGCGGCTGGCTCGTGTTCCTCAGTGGCCTCACGGTCGGCATCGTCGGCTTCGCCCCCACCAGGGCCGAGGTGAGCGGGACCGAGATGCCCACCGGCAAGGACGTCTTCGGCGTGGCGCCCCGTGTGCTCGCTGCAGTGGGGTCCGGGGTGGCCGCGGTGGTCATCATCGCCGGTGCACTGTGGAGCGCGTGGAGGGTGTGGCGTGGCCGCGCTCCGTCGCTCGGCCCCCAGCGGCAGGTGGCCGCGCCCGGCCGACTGGTGGCCGGCAACCTGCTCATCGCGGTCGGCACACTCGTCCTCAGTGCCAGCGGCACGCTCGCCGGCCGGTTGGGCAAGGACCGAGCGTTCGCCATCACACTGCTGGTGGGCATCTGCGTGTTGTTCGTCGGCTTCCTGGTCGCGTCCGCGCCGCCCCGCCGCCGCACCGCGGACACCGCCCTTCGTTCGGTGGCCTGACGTGCAGTGGCAGCGCGCCGACGGGTACGTGGTCGACGACGACCCGGCGCGATTGGACCGCGAGTTCGTGTGGCACTGGCTGGCCCACGAGTCGTACTGGGCGCAGGGTCGGCCGCGTGAGGTGATGGAACGCGCCATCGACGGTTCGGTGTGCCTCGGGCTCTACGCGCCGTCGGGTGAGCAGGTCGGGTTCTGCCGGCACGTCACCGATCGGGCCACGTTCTCGTTCCTCAGCGACGTGTTCGTCGTGGCCGAGCACCGAGCCGACGGCGTGGGCACGTTCATGGTGGAGGTGGCGGTGACCCACCCATCGGTGGCCGGGGTGCGCCAACAGACGCTGCGCACCGCCGACGCGCACGGTCTGTACGCCAAGTTCGGCTATCGGCCCTACACCACCGACGAACGCGCCACCTGGCTGGTCAGGTTCCTCGATGAGCAGTGACGTGCATCACGACGTGAGTGCTGTTGCAGGGGTCAGACGAGGCTGCGGCGAAGGAGCTTGCCGCTGACGTTGCGCGGCAGCTCGTCGACGAAGAGGATCTTGCTGGGGCACTTGTAGCGGGCCAGGTGATCCAGGCACCAGGTGACCAGCGTGTCCTCGTGCGCGGAGGCGCCGGCCTCGAGCACCACGAACGCCTTCACGGCCTCGCCCGTGTGCGGGTGCGGCACGCCGATCACGCCCACCTCCTTGACGGCGGGGTGCTCCATCAGCACTTCCTCCACCTCGGCGGGGTACACGTTGAAGCCGCTGACGATGATGAGATCTTTTGCCCGGTCCACCAGGTACAGGTAGCCCTCGTCGTCGACGACGGCGATGTCGCCGGTGCGCAACCAACCGTCGGCGGTGAGCACCTTCGAGGTGGCCTCGGGTTCGTGGAGGTAGCCGAGGAAGACGTTGGCGCCCTTCACCCAGATCTCGCCGGCATCGCCGCGCAACGCGTCGTCGCCGTGCTCGTCGACCAGGCGCACCTCGATGCCCTCGAGCACCTTGCCCACCGACCCCACCTTCTGATCGAGACCGGCCGACGACGTGACGACGGGACCGGCCTCGGTGAGGCCGTATCCCTCCAGCAGCGTGAGCCCGAACTTCTCGTGCAGGCGGCGCATGGCTTCCTCGGGCATCTTCGCCGCACCCGTGAGGGCCAGTCGGACACCGGCGAAGCTGTCGGCGGGCGCCTCGTCGAAGTGACTGAACGCGAGCCACAGCGGTGGCGCGCCAGGGATGACGGTGATGCCCCGCTCCTTGATGGTGTCGAGCAGTGTGGACGGGTCGAACCGCTGCACCAGCACCACCGTGGCACCGCGGTGCAGGCTCTGGCCGAGCACCACGTTGAGACCGAAGATGTGGAACATGGGGAGCACGCCGTAGAGCACGTCGCTCGCACTGACACCCTCGCCGGCCGACCTCGATTGCTCGATGTTGCTGAGCAGGTTGCCGTGCGACAGCATCGCCGCGCGGGGCGACCCGGCGGTGCCGCTGGTGAAGATGAGCACCGCCACGTGGTCGGGCTCGACCTCGATGGCCTCCATCGGTTCAGCGGTGAGCAGCTCGTCGAACAACACATCGGCGCCGTCGACCGTGTCGGGCTCGGTGGCGATGACGCTCACCAGCGACGGCACTGCCGCGCGGGACACCTGCGACCACGCCGTGGCGGCAGCGGGCTCGACCACCACGATCTTGGCGTCGACCGTGGCCAACTCGCGCTCGATCTCGGGGCCGGGACTGGCCGGGTTCAACGGCACGGTGACGGCGCCGAGGCCGAGCACCGCCAGGTACATGTCGACGAAGTAGCGCCCGTTGCTGCAGAGCAGCGCCACACGGTCGCCCGGCTGCACGCCCAAGCGGGCGAGGCCGCCGCGCAGGTGCGCCACCTGGTCGCGGAGCGTGCCGTAGGTGGTGGCCCGGCCGCGACTGAAGATGGCGACATGGTCCGCCGGATGTGGGTCGATGATGTGCGCGAGATTCACTGAACACGGCCCCCTCTTGCCGGGCGAGATGTTACTCGCCGGTCACCGAGGCTGCGACCGTGCCGCGAGAAGCCGGTCAGAGTCGCAGCAGTGAGACGATGCCGGCGACGAGGATGGCCGCCAGCAACAGGCCGAGGGTGAGGGTGGTCGCGGGGCGCATACCGCCACGCTACCGAGCTATCGGTGCGTGCGCAGCGTGACCGGGCTGGTGGTGCCGGGGCCGCGGTCGCCCTCGGCGAGCGGGCTGAGCGTGACCTGGTCGCCGACGCCCAGCGACAGTTCCTCGGCGGCCGAGCGACGATCCAGCGCGAGGGCGAGCATGCCGTACGGGTCGACCTGCAGACCGACCGACCCGGCACCGAGCGTGCTCGC
>JACQZZ010000097.1 GCA_016213625.1 Actinomycetota bacterium | reverse complement strand
TCGCGACATCGAGCGCAACGGTGTGGAGGTCGAGTTCTTCGGCGAGCGCACCACGCTGCCGGCCGGACCCGCCACGTTGGGCCTGCGTGTCGGGTCGCCCATCCTGCCCGTGGGGTGCTACTTCACCCCGTCGTACAACGGTCACCACGCCGTGGTGCGGCCGCCCATCCCGCTCACCCGCCAGGGTGGCCTACGCGACGACGTGGCCCGCATCACCCAGAATCTCGCCCGTGAGCTGGAGTTCCTCATCCGCCGGGCCCCCGAGCAATGGCATCTCTTTCAACCCAACTGGCCCAGCGACCCGGGGTACTGACCCGGCGACCGTCTGCGCTGGTCCTAGGTCCTGGGTCATTTCGTTCGGGGACCAACATCACTGTCCTGAATCCAGGTTCAGCGGGATCATGAAGCGATCGGCGACGAGGGATCGGGAGAGTCCTCGTCGCCGATTCGCGTCAGCTAGGTTCTCGGTATGCCGATCGAGTCTCGCGATGGGTACCGCCTCTGGGAAGGTGGTCCGGTGCCGAAGGGTTCCGATGGCATCACCATCGGTTCGCTGGTCATCGTTCGCCACGGCAAGGTCACGCCCTACCTGTTGCGCCACGAGATGGTGCACGTCCGTCAGTGGCGTCGGTACGGCGCGGTCGGCTTCACCGGCCGATACCTGGGGAGCTACGTGATGTGGCGCCTGCGGCGCAAGGGCCATCGTGGTGCGTATCAGCGCATCCCGATGGAGGTGGAGGCCGACTGGGTGGCACGCCGGTCGCTCGCCACGGCCGTGCGCGACGAGTTGCCCGAACGCATCGCCTCCTGACCCGATAGCGTCGGCCGCGACTTCCCCCGGTCGTCCGGCACCGTGTCCGCGGTGCGTCCCTGGGAGGTCGCGTTGCCCGATCTGCCCGATCGTCCTGCGCCGCTCCAACCGCTGCACCAGCGCGCCCGCACGTGGCTGCAGTGGGTGGGTCCCGGTCGCGTCGCCGCCACGTCCATCGCCGTGTTGGCGGTGCTGGCCGCTGCCTATTGGCTGGTGCGCCCGCCCGCTGCCACCACAGAGTCCACACTGCCGTACACCACGGGCGCCGGCTCCTCCGCACCTGATTCGAGCACCGTTTCCTCCAGCGACGAGGTGGCACCGTCGGCCCCACCGTCGACGGCGCTCACCGAGCTCGTCGTGCACGTGGCGGGAGCGGTCGCGCATCCTGGTGTGTACCGAGTAGCACCTGCATCACGGGTCATCGATGCGGTCGACCGCGCGGGCGGCCTCGCAGGCGACGCGCAGCCCGATGCGCTGAACCTGGCCGCGCCGCTCATCGACGGCGAGCGCGTCTACGTCCCGCGAGTCGGCGAGTCGGTGCCGGTGGCGACGCCCGCCGTCGGCGAGGTCAGCGACGCTCCCGCAGGTCCGGTGAACCTGAACCGCGCCGAGGCCGACGAGTTGGACCAACTCCCGGGCGTGGGGCCGGCCACCGCGGCGGCCATCATCGCCCACCGCGAGCAACACGGTCCGTTCGCATCGGTCGACGACCTGGCCGACGTGCGTGGCATCGGACCGGCGAAGCTCGAGGCGTTGCGTGGTCTGGTGACGGTGTGAGCCTCAGACCAGCGCGCGGCCCAGGATCAGGTTGGCGGCCATCAGCGCACCCACCACTCCCAACCACACGCCGCCTGCCAGCCACAGGTACTCGCGCCAGAAGTCGCGCCAGCTGGCCGCCGGTGCGCGGGTGGCGCGCCGCGACGCCACCACTCCCACCAACAACCACAACGCTGCGCTCGTCCCCACGCCCACCAGCCACACCTGGCTGCCGCTGCTCAGTGGCACGCCCATCATCAGCAATCCCGGCGCGGCCAACACCGCCAACAGGAAACTGCCGACGCCACGCACCGTCGACGTGTTGTCCCGCAGCAGGAACCACGCCGCGCCACCCATGGCCGCCGGCGGGAACAGGCCCAGGATCGGCCCCAGGCGGCGCAGGCGGGCGCGATAGGCGCGAGGCCCCTGCGGCACATGGCCGAGGTCGATCGGGACGGATTGCATGACCAGAGCGTACGAGGTGACCGCGGGCCGGTCATGGCACCTTCCGGATCATGGCGTCGCTCTCGTCGCCGGAGCCGCCGTCGCTGGGGTCAGTGTGGGTGTGCTCGCCGCAGTGGCGGTGGCGGCGCTCGCGCTGCTCATCGAGCGGCCTCGTCAGGCCGCACGGTGGTGCGCCGCTGCGTGCGGCGTCGTCGGCGTCGTCGGCGCGACGGCAGGTGGGCGCGCCTGGCACGACGCTGTCCCGCGCCACCTCGGTCCGTTCAGCGGCTGGGCACAGGTGGCCACCGACCCTGCCGTCTACGGCTCTGGCGTGCGGCTCACGCTGGAAATCGATGGACAGCGCTTCGACTCGTGGAGCTACGGCTCGCGAGCCGACACGATGGCGCATCGGCAGGCGGGGGAGTGGGTGTGGGTCCAAGGCGAACGGACGGCGCTCGCCGGCGATGCCCGGCGCGCGCAGTTGCGCCACGTGGTCGGCCGCTTCCAACTGGACGTGGCCGCCGACACCTTGCCGGGGAGTCCCCTCACCGTCGCCGGCAATCGTGTGCGGTCCGCTCTGCGCCGCAGTGCGGAGGTGACGATGGGGCCCGACCTGGCTGCGCTGTTCACCGGCCTCGTCATCGGCGACGACAGCCGGCAGAGCCCCGAGATGATCCAGGAGTTCCGTGCCAGCGGCCTGTCCCACTTGACCGCAGTCTCCGGCCAGAACGTGGCGTTCTTGTTGGCCGCAGCACTCCCCGTACTGCGTCGACTGCGTCCGGCGTCGCGATGGCTCGTCACGGTCGGGCTCATCGCGTGGTTCATGGCGGTCACCCGATTCGAGCCGTCCGTGTTGCGGGCGGGCCTGATGGCCATCCTCGCCGCCACGGCGTTCGTGCTGGGGCGCCAGCCGCGGCCCGTCCGACTGCTGGCATGGTCCGTCACCGCGCTCGTCCTGATCGACCCTCTGCTGGTGTGGTCGGTGGGCTTCTGGCTGTCCGTGGGAGCGACAGCCGGCGTGTGCGTGATTGGTCCGTGGTTGGCCAGCCACCTGCCCGGTGCACCGTGGTGGCGTACGTCGTTGGGCATCACGCTCGGCGCACAATGCGGTGTGGCGTTGCCGTCGCTGTTGGTGTTCCATCGGCTGCCCGTGGTCTCGGTCGTGGCAAACCTCGTGGCCGTACCCGTCGCCGGCGGCGTGATGCTCTACGGGCTGCCAGTGGGCCTGGTGGCGGGCTGGCTCCCCGGCCCGTTGGCCCAGGTGATGATGGCCCCTGCCGTGATCGGTACGCGCTGGGTGGCCACTGTGGCACGGGTGGCGGCGCACCTCGAGCCGTCGGGCTGGCGGTCCTGGTGCGCTTGGATGGTGGTCGTCGTGGTGCTCGGGCTGGTCGTCCTGCATCGCTCGCGCGCGCAGGCCCGGCGTGTGCCAGTCTGAAGTCCCCATGGCCGTCCATCTCATCACCGGCGACGACGAATCGCTCGTTCTCACCGCCATCGGCGACCTCGTGAAGCAACTGGTGGGCGACGGCGATCGCACCCTCATGGTCGACGACTTCGACAACGAGGAGTTCGAGATCCGGGCCGTGGTGGATTCGGCGCAGACGCCGCCGTTCCTGACCGATCGCCGCGTCGTGGTGGCCCGGGGAGTGGCCCGGTTCAACACCGAGGAAGTGGCCCCGCTGGTGGCATACCTCGGCGACCCGCTGCCCAGTACCGAACTGGTGCTGGTGCGCGGATCGGGACGCATGCCGAAGTCGCTCACCGACGCGTTGAAGGCGGCCAAGGTCGCCACCATCGACACCGCGCCGCCCACGCGGGCCAAGGACCGCACCGGCTGGTTCGAGGAACAGATCCATCAGTCGGGGTTGAAGCTCGAACCCCAGGCCGTGCAGCGCCTGGCGGAATGGTTGGGCGAGGACGCCGGTCGGCTGCAGGGCATCCTGGAGACGTTGCAGTCCACGTACGGCACCGGCAAGACCTTGCGGGTGGCCGACGTCGCGCCGTTCTTCGGCGACGCGGGCGGGGTGCCCCCGTGGGACCTCACCGACGCGATCGACCGTGGCGACACCACCCGGGCGCTCCAGCTCCTGCACCGGATGATGCGTGCCGGCGAGCGCCACCCGCTGCAGGTGATGAGCATCCTCCACGGTCACTACTCGAAGCTGCTCACGCTCGACGGCTCGAACGCCCGTGACGAGGCCTCCGCCGCCGCCGTGATGGGCATCAAGCCCGGCTTCCCGGCCAAGAAGGCTCTTGATCAGTACCGCAAGCTCGGCGGGGGCGGCACCACTCGAGCCATCGGGTTGCTCGCCCAGGCCGACCTCGACCTGCGAGGGGCGAAGGAATGGCCGGAGGAACTGGTGATGGAAGTGCTGGTGGCCCGCCTCAGCCGGCTGGGTCCCACCGGCGCACGTCGCTGAGACTGCGGCGTCCGCTGCCGGGACGCGAACGAGCCCGGGCGGTGTGCCCGGGCTCGTCACTGAGAACTGTTGGTGCGGCGATCAGCCGACGGTGTTGAGCTTCTTCATCAGGCGGCTCTTGCGGCGAGCGGCCTGGTTGGGGTGGATGACACCCTTGGCAGCAGCCATGTCGAGGCGCTTGACGGCCAGACGCAGCGCTTCCTCGGCGTTCTCGCCACCGGCAGCGGCATGCGCCGTCTTCACGCGGGTCTTGAGCTCGCTCTTGACGGCCTTGTTGCGCTCGGCGCGCTTGGCATTCGTGAGGTTGCGCTTCTTCTGAGACTTGATGTTCGCCACGGACTAACCCTCTTGGAGATCGACTCGGCCGTTCACAATTACGGCTTCGCAAGGCTAACAGCGGGCCGCCCCTGCCCCCAACCTCCCCGGTAGCATCAAGCGACCGGCCATGGACCTCGAACGCATCCGCAACTTCTCCATCATCGCTCACATCGACCACGGGAAGAGCACCCTCAGCGACCGCATTCTCGAAATCACCAAGACGGTGGATGCACGCGACATGCGGGCGCAGTACCTCGACTCGATGGACCTCGAGCGCGAGCGTGGCATCACCATCAAGGCGCAGAACGTGCGCGTCGGGTGGAAGGGCCACACGCTGCACCTCATCGACACGCCCGGCCACGTCGACTTCGGCTACGAGGTCAGCCGCAGCCTGGCGGCGTGTGAGGGTGTGGTCCTGGTGGTCGACGCGGCGCAGGGCATCGAGGCCCAGACCTTGGCCAACTGCTACCTGGCGCTCGAGCACGACCTCGAGATCGTCGCCGCGTTGAACAAGATCGACCTGCCGGCGGCCGACCCCGATCGGTACGCGATGGAGATCGAGACCGTGCTGGGCATCCCGGCCGAAGACATCCTGCGCATCTCGGCCAAGACCGGTGTGGGCGTGGACCTGTTGCTCGACGCGGTCATCGAGCGCATCCCAGCACCGAAGGGCGACATCGATGCGCCGCTGCAGGCGCTCATCTTCGACTCGCAGTACGACCAGTACCGTGGCGTCGTCAGCAGTGTCCGCGTGATGAACGGCCGGCTCAACAACAGCGAGAAGTTGCTGTTCATGCAGGCCGGCACGCAGCAGGAAGCGGTGGAGATCGGCGTCCGTCAGCCAGGACCCATCCCCGTGCCCGAGCTGGGTCCCGGCGAGGTGGGGTACCTCATCGCCGGCATCAAGGACGTCGGGCAGGCTCGTTCCGGCGAGACCGTCACCACGCTCCACCACGGTGCCACCGAGGCCCTGCACGGCTATCGCGACCCGAAGCCGATGGTGTTCTGTGGTCTGTTCCCCATCGACGGCGACGACTTCGAACTGCTCCGCGAGAGCCTCGAGAAGCTGAAGCTCAACGACGCCAGCATCACGTACGCCCCCGAGTCGTCGGGTGCGCTCGGGTTCGGCTTCCGCTGCGGCTTCCTCGGCCTGCTGCACATGGAGATCGTGAAGGAGCGCCTCGAGCGCGAGTTCAACCTCGCGCTCATCGCAACGGCTCCGAGCGTGGAGTACCGGGTGCACAAGACCAACGGCGACGTCGAGCTGTGCGACAACCCGGCCGACCTGCCCATGCCCCAGAGCATCGACTACATCGAGGAGCCCTACTTCCGGGTGAGCATCATCACGCCGAAGGACTACACCGGCACCCTGATGGATCTGTGCCAGACCCGGCGCGGCGACATGACCAAGCTGGAGTACCTCTCGCCCGAGCGTGTGGAACTGCACTACCAGATCCCGCTCGCCGAGGTCGTGGTCGACTTCTTCGACCAGATGAAGAGCCGTACACAGGGCTACGCAAGCCTCGACTACGAGCTCAGCGGCTATCACCGCAGCAACCTCGTGCGCGTCGATCTGCTGCTGAACGGCATCCCAGCCGACGCGTTCAGCACCATCGTGCACCGCGACAAGGCGTTCGCCTACGGCAACCGCATGTGCGAGAAGCTGAAGGAACTCATCCCTCGGCAGATGTTCGACGTGCCCATCCAGGCAGCCATCGGCGGCAAGATCATCGCCCGCGAGACGGTGAAGGCCAAGCGCAAGGACGTGTTGGCCAAGTGCTACGGCGGCGACATCACGCGTAAGCGCAAGCTGCTCGAGAAGCAGAAAGAGGGCAAGAAGAAGATGAAGAGCATCGGTCGCGTCGAGGTGCCCGGCGACGTCTTCATCTCCGCCCTCAAGCTCGACGACTGACCCACCCCGCACGCGAACTCAAGTTCCGACGTCGGAACTCAAGTTCGGGTGTCATTTGGCGTCGGCCCAGCTCTTCACGATGCTCGTGTCGGCCACGAAGCGCACGCCGCGTCCGCCGAACCAGCGGTGAGCGGCTTCGGCAAGGCAGGTGTCGAGCAGCGTGACCACGTCGTCGGCGGCGTCCTCGCGGACATGCAGCAACAACTCGTCGTGCAGGCAGAGCACGATCCGCGCGGGCAGCTCGACCGCACGAGCCCGAACGGTGACGGCCCAGACCTTGAAGAACTCGGCGGCCGCGCCCTGCACCATCGCGTTGCGGGCGTACCGGCCGCGCGCGGCCGACGCGGCGCCGTAGTCGCTGCCGTCGCGGATGTCGAACATGCGCACCAGTCGTCCGCCGAACGTGCGCACGTCGTGGCCCTGCTGGCCGGCGCGCGCTGCATCGTCGAGATACCGGATGGCGACGGGATACGCCGCCTCCATTCCACGTAACGCCTGGCCGGCGGTGCCGCTGGTCTGGCCGTACATCGCCGCGAGAACGGCGATCTTCGCCACCGAACGCTCCACGCCCAAGCGCTTCGCGACCGGCGCGTACAGGTCGTCGTCCTGGGTGGCCCTGGCCAGCACTTCGTCGCCCGACACGGCTGCCAGCACGCGCGGCTCGATCTGCCCGAGGTCGGCACGAACGAACACACAGCCGTCGTCGGCGCGCACCACCGGCCGGAGATCGGCGGGCAGATTGTGCAGACCTGCCTGCGCGGTCATCCGGCCGGCCGCGCCGTCGCTGGCCGACCATGCACCACGCAACCGACCGTCGATTCCGACGTGCTCGTCGAGCCACGTGTAGCCGAACGTGGTGGCGATGCGTTCCGCCTTCCGCCAGCGCAGCAGATCGTCGACCACCGGATGCACGTCGCGCATGGCCTCCAGCCGCCAGGCTCGCGTGTCGGGCACGTCGATGCCGAGCCGCCGGAGCAGCGTCTTCACGTCGGCGGGGGAGCGCAGGTCGAGCCCGTTGCCCGGTGGCAGGTGGCGGAGCACCTGCTCGTCGCGCCGCAGACGTTCGGCCGCTGCCTCGGCGTCGTCCTGTGCGCGGGGACCGACGAGGGAGGCGATCAGGTGCTCTGCCGCGGCCCGGTCGACAGGGAGGCCGTCCGCGGCGAGCTCCGCGCACAGCAGTTCGGCGGTCGACTCCGACCGAGCGGTGGCCAGCGGGTCTCCGGCCACCGAGCCGTCAGCAGCGAGCCCCTGCAACCGTTGCAGTTGCATCACCGAGGCGCGCAGCGCGGTCTCGGCCCAGCGCGCCGCGCGCTCGGGCGACACCGCCCAGCCGCCACTCGTGAACTCGGGACGCAGGAAGCCATCGGGACGCACTGGATCGTCCTCGTCGCCGCCGCCATCACCGTCGCCGCCGAGGAGATCGAGCTGGCCCATGGTGGGCATCCGTCGCCGATCGAGGCCATGCAGCCACGCCCACACGCGAGCAGGTTCGGCACGCCACCCGCCGGCGAGGAGACGGTGCACCGCGGCGACGTCCCAACACGTGGCGAGGCGCACCCCGTGGGCGACCAACGATGCGGACGTCTCGGCGGACCACAACACCCATCGCGGACGGATCTCGGCGTCGATCGCCTCGATACAGGAGTCGGCGACGTCGCGGTCGAGCGCGAGCAAGGTGCTGCCCACCGCGAGCCCGGCGACGCCGCCCGGGGCGAACGCCACGCCGATCGACGCGCCTCGTTCGGCACCCAGCTCGCGCAACGACTCGATCACGCGGCTCGGGTCGGAGTGACGATGGGGCACGGTGACCATCCTTGCCGCGATGAGGGGTAGAAAGGACGACGATGTCCCGATCGTCGATGTTCGTCTCCCTGCGACATCGCAATGCGCGGTTGTTCTTCCTCGGCCTCCTCGTCAGCAACGTCGGCACCTGGATGCAGATGACGGCCACCTCGCTGGTGGTCTACGAGCTCACCGGGAACGCCACCGACACCGGGATCAACCTGCTGTGTCAGTTCCTGCCCATGTTGCTGCTGGGCAGCTGGGCCGGCGCCGTGGCAGACCGTCGTGACAAGCGCAGGATGGCCCTCCTCACGCAATCGCTCCTCGCCGCGCAAGCCATCCTGCTGGGCGTGCTCACACTGGCCGGGTGGACGAACCTGGCGTCGCTCTACGCGCTGTCGTTGCTGCTGGGCATCGTGGGGGCATTCGACAACCCGGCGCGCCGAGGGTTCGTGATCGAACTGGTGGAGCCGCACGAGATCTCGAACGCGGTGTCGCTGAACACCGCGGTGATGACCGGCTCGCGCATCGTGGGCCCGGCCATCGCGGCGTTCCTGGTGGGTCCCCTCGGCGCGGGGTGGCTCTTCATCCTCAACGGCGTGTCGTTCGTCGCGATCCTGTGGCCGCTGATGGCGATGGACCGGGCCACGCTCCACCCGTCGACCCCCGCCCCACGTGGCGGCACCCCAGTGCGCGACGCGGTGCGGTTCATCGTGCGGGATCGTCGTCTGCTGGTGGTGTTCACCGTGTTCACCGTGGTCAGCACGTTCGCCTACAACTACTCGGTGTCGCTGCTGAAGATCGCCGACGTGCGCTTCGACGACCGCCGCCTGTTCGGCATCCTGCTGGCCTCCACGGGTCTCGGCAGCATGATCGGCTCGCTCCTCACCGCCGCCCGCGTCAGAGTGACGACCGCGTGGTTCTTCGGCAACGGTGTGCTCCTCGGCGTCAGCGGCCTCGCGCTCGCGTGGGCGCCCACGGCGTGGGCCGCTGTCGGGCTCAGCGTGCCGGTCGGCATCGGTGGTGCGGCATTCATCGCCGGCCAGAACGCCATCGTGCAGCAGGAGGCACCGGCGAACATGCGTGGCCGCCTGCTCGCGCTCGGCGCCGTGGCGTTCCTGGGCAGCACGCCCATCGGCGCGCCGATCACCGGGTGGGTGGCCGACCACGTCTCGGCCGAGTGGAGCCTCGCCTACGGCAGTGTCATCACCTTGGTCGCCGTGGCGGTCGGTTCGTGGCTGCGGTTCCGCTCAGTCCGCAGTGACGTTCCAACCCACCAGGACGAGCTTGCCGCGATGGAGGTTGATGGCCGCGACGGAGGCGGTGTCGTTCCAGAGGCCACCGGCCGTTGAGGCCGGCAGGCCCAGCATCCGCGCGGTGAGGATGCGGCTGAGATGGCCGTGCGTGAACGCGACCACGGCGCGGCCCGCTGCGGTGCGCTCGACCTTTGCGGCGAATGCGTCGCAACGCGCGGTCACCTGCAGGATGCTCTCGCCGCCAGGACAGCCCACGCCGAACAGATCCCACTCGGGATCGCGAGCCAGGATCTCCGAGGTGGTCAGTCCTTCGTAGCGGCCGTAGTCGTACTCCACCAGCGCGGGCACCTCTTCAGCCGGCAGGTCGGGAAGGGCGAGTGCCGCGGTGTGTGCCGCGCGTTGGAGCGGGCTGGTGTACACCACCGGCTCCGCGCCGTCGAGCCAGTGATGGATGACACGCGACGCGGCCGCGGCCTGGCGCACGCCCAACTCGGTGAGCGGCAGATCCGTCCGACCGGTGTGCTGCCCAGTGACGGACCACTCGGTGGCGCCGTGGCGCACCAGGAGGATGAGTGAGGGAAGCGCAGGATGCGGCACGAGGGGCAAGGGTAGGCGACACTCGGGAGGTCATGCGTCGCACCGTCATCATGTGGTTCCGTCGCGATCTGCGGCTGGCCGACCTTCCTGCGCTGCACGCTGCCGCGGCAGACGGTGCACGGGTGGTACCGCTGTTCGTCGTGGACCCGGCGTTCCACTCGGCCGGCGTTCCCCGCCGCACGTTCATGGCACGGGCGTTGGTCGCGCTCGACGACTCGGTCGACGGTGCGTTGGTCTACCGTCACGGCCGTCCAGAGGTCGAAGTGCCTCGATTGGCCGCGGAGGTGGACGCCGCTCACGTGTTCGTCACTCGCGACTACGGCCCCTACGGGCGACGACGCGACGCCGCAGTGGCCACGGCCCTGCGCTCCACTGATGTGCAGTTCGTCGGCATCGGCTCGCCGTACGCGGTGCAGCCCGGCGAGGTCACCAAGGCCGATGGTTCGCCGTACGCCGTCTTCACGCCGTTCTCGCGGATGTGGCGAGCACATCGCTGGGATGTTCCGACGCCTCCGCCTGAGGTGGACTGGTTCGGCGCGCCCGATGTGCACTGCGACGGGCCGCCGGAGATGCCCGAGTGCGCGGTGGATCTCCCGGCCTGGACCGAGGGCGAGACGCACGATCGGTGGTCGCAGTTCCTGCCGCACGCCGCGGACTACGCCGACCGTCGCGACCTGCCTGCCGACGACGGCACGAGCCGCCTCTCCGCTGCGTTGCGGTGGGGGCTGGTGCACCCACGCCAACTGCTCGCCGACCTCGGCGCCGAGCGCGGCCACGACGTGTTCGCCAGCGAACTCGCGTGGCGCGACTTCTACGCCGACGTGCTGTTCCGGAAACCGGACACGGCGTGGCAGAACCTCGATCCGAAGATGGCGGGCATGGTGGTCGACACCGACGACGCCGCACGGGGGAGGTTCGACCGATGGGCTGCGGGCACCACGGGCTTCCCGATCATCGACGCCGGAATGCGCCAACTGTTGGCCACCGGCTGGATGCACAACCGCGTGCGGATGCTGGTGGCCAGCTTCCTCGTGAAGGACCTCCACTTGCCCTGGCAGTGGGGCGCTCGCCACTTCATGGCCCACCTGGTCGACGGTGACCTGGCATCGAACCAGCACGGGTGGCAGTGGGCCGCCGGCACCGGCACCGACGCCGCCCCGTACTTCCGAGTGTTCAACCCCACCACGCAGGCACGCCGCTTCGATGGCGAAGGGCACTACGTGCGGCGTTGGGTCCCCGAATTGAGCGGCATCGACGGGGGAGCGGTGCACGAGCCGGGGGCACGCCGACCGTCCGCGTATCCGCCGCCGATGGTGGATCACGCGGCCGAGCGGGAGGAGGCACTGGCCCGGTACCGACACGCGGTCGCTGGCAGTCGATAGTCTTGACTGCTAACGCCCGTCCGTACAGCTCGAGGAAGCCCGATGCTCGACGAACGCAAGACCGCAATCCTGAAAGCCGTGGTGCAGGAGTACATCACCACCGCGCAACCGGTGGGGTCCACCCATGTCGCCAACGCGCCGGGGGTCCAGGTCAGCTCGGCCACCGTGCGCAACGAAATGGCGGTCCTCGAACAGGAGGGCTACCTCGCCCAGCCCCACACGTCGGCGGGCAGAGTGCCCACCGACAAGGGCTACCGGTTCTACGTGGACCACATGGCCACGCCGGGCCGTCTGGAACCCGTGGCCCAACAGCGCGTGGGCCAGTTCTTCGACACCGCGCACGGCCGGCTCGAGGAGCTGCTGCACCAGACCACGAACCTGCTCGCACAGGTCACGCATCACGCCGCGGTCGTCGTCGGACCCTCCGCCGAGTCCGCCGTGGTGCGGTCCGTGCAGGTCATCGGACTCAACGGTCGCCACGCGACGGTCGTGGCCGTCCTGTCCAACGGCGCCGTCGAGAACGAGGTCATCGAGCTGCCGGTCGAGACCTCCGACGTCCGCCTCGCCGCTGCGACGGCGCACCTGCAGGCACACATGCACGGCAGCTCGTTGGAAGGCCCGGCCACCGTGCCACCCACCGGCGATCGCGAGCTCGATGCGGTCTGCGACATCGCTCGGTCGGCGTTGGGCCGCTCCACCGACGAGTCCGTGTTCGTCGGCGGTGCCGCGTCGATGGCGCACGCGTTCGACACGGTCGACACGGTGCGGTCGGTGCTGCGCACGCTGGAGCAGCAGTACGTCATGGTGTCCCTCGTGCGCGACATCCTCAACCGCGGGCTCTCGGTGGCCATCGGCACCGAACACGGCATCGAGCCGCTCGCTGCGTGCTCGGTGGTGGTGAAGCCGGTGGTGGTCGACGGCGAGCAGGTCGGCACTGTGGGCGTGCTGGGTCCTACTCGAATGGATTACCCGCAGGCGCTCGCTACCGTCGAGGCGGTGAGCGACCGGCTGGGTCGCCGGCTCAGTGATGGTGGAACTCTGAATGGCTGACTACTACGACTTGTTGGGAGTGTCCCGCACGGCCTCTGCCGACGAGCTGAAGAAGGCGTACCGTCGCCTCGCCCGCGAGTTGCACCCCGACGCGAATCCAGGCGACGCCGCCGCGGAGGACAAGTTCAAGCAGGTGGCGCAGGCCTACGAGGTGCTCAGCGACCCCGAGACCCGTGCGCGCTACGACCGTTACGGCGAGCAGGGCGTCGGTGGCGCCGGCGGCAATCCGGGCGACTTCTTCGGCGCCGGCGCGGGCGGCTTGGGCGATCTCTTCGACACGCTGTTCGGCGGGGGGAGCCCCTTCGGTGGAACCCGTGGCCCCGCAGGTCCGCCTCCCGGTCAGGACCTCGAGGTCGTGGCCGACATCACGTTCGAGCGGTCCGTCTTCGGTGCCACGGTGCCGGTCAACGTGCGCACGGCGCTGCGCTGCGACGACTGCCACGGCAGCGGCGCCGGTGGGGGCACCAAACCTGTCACCTGTAGCGAGTGCAACGGCCGCGGCCAGGTGCAACGAGTGCGCCAGAGCATGCTCGGCCAGATGGTCACCTCGTCGGCGTGTCCCAAGTGCGGCGGCCTCGGCCAGGAGGTGGTCACCCCCTGCCCGTCGTGCAACGGCGACGGCCGCATCATCACCGAGAAGACGTATCAGGTCGACGTGCCGGCCGGTGTGGACACCGGGTCCACCCTGCGGCTCACCGGCCGCGGCGCCGTGGGCCCGCGTGGCGGCAGCGCGGGCGACCTCTACGTGCACGTGCGGGTGGCCGCACACGAGCGCTTCCGCCGGGAGGGCGACGATCTGATCACCGACCTCCCCGTGTCCATCGCGCAGGCTGCGCTCGGCACGAAGTTCATCCTCCCCACGCTCGAGGGCGACGAGGAGATCGTCGTGCCCGCCGGCACGCAGCCGGGGCGAGAGTTCGTGTTGCGCCAGCGCGGCGTGCCGCGTCTGCAGGGTCGCGGTCGCGGCGACCTGAAGGTGCGGGTGAACGTGCAGGTCCCCACCAAGCTCAACGAGTTCGAGACCGAGCTGTTGAAGAAGTTCGCCGAGTCGCGCGGTGAGGAGTTGCACCACGAGAGCGGGCTGTTCGCCCGCATCAAGTCGGCGTTCCAGTGAATCCTGCGCTGCGCACGAGCGCGGCACACGTCTTCGTCGCCTCGTTGCACGACCCGCAGCCCGAGCCCGACGACGCACATCATCTGTTTCGGGTGCTCCGACTACGCGACGGTGAGGCCGTCACGGTGAGCGATGGTCAGGGAGGGTGGCGACGGACGCACGTGACCGGCGCCGCGTTGCAGCCCGTCGGCGAGATCGAGCACGACGACCGTGAACCCCGGGGGAGCGTGGCCGCGGCCATTCCGAAGGGCGACCGGTGCGAGTGGATGGTGCAGAAGCTCACCGAGGTGGGCGTGGGCGAGATCGTGTTGCTCCACTGCGACCGCAGTGTGGTCCGCTGGACCGGCGATCGTGCCCAGAAGCAGCTCGTCAGGGTGCAGCGCGTGGCGCGGGAGGCGTCGATGCAGAGTCGACGGGTGTGGTTGCCACGCATCGTGGGGCCGGTGCCATTCGCCGAGGTCGCGGCCCGCGCCGGCGTGGCGTTGGCCGAGCCCGACGGCGACGAGCGTGTGGCCGCCGAGTGCGTCGTCATCGGCCCCGAAGGCGGCTTCAGCGCCGAGGAGCTGTCGCTCGGACTGCCCCGCGTGCGACTCGCGCACACCGTGTTGCGAGTGGAGACTGCAGCAGTGGTGGCCGCCGTGCGGTACTTGATGGATCCGTAGGAACTTCAACGCACAGTGCGGCGGTGCCACCGAGCGTTGTGAAGTGGCGGCAGTTGTGCCACACTGAGCGTCAGAGCGGCCACCAAGCAGAGGAGCACGGCGTGAACATGCGCGATTTCGATGATGACGTCACGTCGTCACCGTACAGTCGTAAGGTCGGCGAACGCCTCCGTGTCATCCGGCGGCAGAAGCGCCTGTCCCTGCAAGAAGTCGAGGCGACGTCGGCCGAGGAGTTCAAGGCCTCCGTGCTCGGCGCGTACGAGCGCGGCGAGCGTGCCATCTCGGTGCCCCGTCTCGAGCGGCTCGCCAAGTTCTACAACGTGCCGGTCGACCAACTGCTGCCCCGCGAGGAAGCGGTGGCGCCCGCCGAGGGCGACGCTGCCACCAGCAAGAAGCTGGCGGTCGACCTGTTGAAGCTCAGCCAGCTGAGCGGCCAGCCGTTCGAGATGCTCACCCGCTTCCTGAAGATGATCCAGGTGCAGCGTCAGGACTTCAACGGCAAGGTCATCACGGTGCGCGGCGACGACACCCGGGCCATCGCCGCGATGCTCGACGTGCCGGTCGACCAGGTGGGTCAGCGTCTCGACGCGCTCGACCTGCTCTACCGCCCCTGAGGCGTCCACTCGACGGGGCATCGCCCCGATAGGTTCGCACGGGTGAGCTCCTCGTTCGGTGTGTACGTGCACATCCCGTTCTGCGCGCACCGGTGCGACTACTGCGCGTTCGCCACCTGGACCGACCGCCACCACCTGCAACAGCAGTACCTCGACTCGTTGATCACTGCCATCCACGCCGCGGCGATGCCGCCCGTCACGAGCGTGTTCGTGGGCGGTGGCACGCCCACGATGGTGGATCCGCTGGGGTTGGCCGCCGTGCTGCGGTCTGTGCCGTTGGCGCCCGGCGCAGAAGTGACCGTCGAGTGCAACCCCGACGACGTCACCGACGAGATGATGCAGATCTACGCCGCGGCCGGGGTGAACCGGGTGAGCATCGGTGTGCAGTCGATGGTCGGCCACGTGCTCGAGTCGCTCGGCCGGCGTCACGTGCCCGAGAACGTGGTGAGGGCCGTCGCCAGCGTGCGCGCCGCCGGCATCCCAACCTTCAACCTCGACCTCATCTATGGGGCTGCCGGTGAGTCACTCGACGACTGGCGGGCCACGGTGCAGGGTGCGTTGGCGCTGGAGCCGCCGCACATCTCGGCGTACGCGCTCACCGTGGAAGCGGGTACGCCGCTGTTCGACCAGCCCAACCGGCACCCCGACGACGACGACCTGGCCGACAAGTACGAGCTGGCCGACGACCTGCTCGTGGCCGCCGGCCTGGCGAACTACGAGGTCAGCAACTGGGCAAGGGCCGGGCACGAGTGCCGGCACAACGTGCTGTACTGGCAGCAGGGTGACTACCTGGGGTTCGGGAGCGCTGCGCACAGCCATCGCGCAGGGCGGCGTTGGTGGAACATCCGCACACCCGAGCGCTACATCGCCGCGGTCGATGCCGGACTCACCACCGAAGCTGCTGGCGAGACGCTCGACGACGAGACACGGCGCGTCGAGGGACTCCAACTGGCGTTGCGTATGCGCGCCGGGGTGCCGGTGGAAGCGCTCGACACGCGCGACCTGGAAGGTCTGGTGGAGGTCGAGGGTGACAGGGTGGTGCTCACCCGCGCCGGCCGCTTGATGGCCAACGAAGTGTCGATGCGGCTCCGCTGAGCTGCCGTTCGCCGCGTGCGGCTGACACGGCTACCAGGAGGGTCGGCTGCCGGCGAGTGAGAGATCGCGCATCACGGCCACGAGCTCGCTGTCGGGGACGGCCGGTGCGTAGAGGAACCCCTGCGCGGCGTGGCAGCCGAGAGCGCGGAGGCGAGCGGCCTGCTCAGCGGTCTCCACGCCCTCGGCCACGGTCATGATGCCGAGTTCGTCCGCGAGGGCGACGATGGCGGCGATGAGCTGCTCGGTGCGCTGGCTCTCGAGCATCGTGGCCACGAACTTGCGGTCGATCTTCACCCGGTCGACGGGCAGGTTGCGAATGCGCTCCAGTGAGGAGTATCCGGTGCCGAAGTCGTCGAGCGAGATGGACACGCCTGCCTCGCGCAGCGTGCGGATGTTGTCGCGAACGGCGTCGTCACGCTGCGCCAACGCGGCTTCGGTGACCTCGATCGCGAACCACTCGGGCCGGGCGTCATTGGCCCGCACGCGAGCGAGGAGGTTCTGGGCGAACTGCGGCCACGCCAACTCGTTGGGCGAGGCGTTGACGGACATCTGGAAGTCGCCCAGGCGCTGCGTGCGGTTGGCTCGCAGCATGTTCATCACCTCGGCGGCACGGCCGTGCACGAACGAGCCGATGTTCAGGATCTCGGAGTTGCGCTCGGCGATGGGGATGAACTCGCCGGGGGAGACGTCGCCGAACTGTGGGTGGTGCCAGCGGCACAGCGCCTCGGCGGCGATCGGGCGATCGGTGGCCAGGCTGACGATGGGTTGGAACCACACCTCCATCTGGCGGTACTGAAGAGCGCTGCGCAGGGCATTCCAGAGTCGCATCACGCCGTCCTGGGCGTCGCCCATGGCGGGGGCGTACGGAATGCACCGGTTCCCACCACGCCGAGACGCCTCTTGCATGGCGAGCTCCGACTCCTGCAGGGCGTGTTCGAGATCCTCGTACCCGGAGGTGATGGTGGTGCCGACGGATGCCGTGATGCGCACGTTGCGCCCGCGGACGCTCACCGGCTGGCGCACGGCGTCGCGCAGGTCGGAGGAGACCCGGTCGATGTCGGCGACGTCGTCGGGGCGGAACGCCACGCAGAACGTGTCGCCGGTCATCCTGCCGAGGTGCCCACCTGCGGGGACGTGCCGCTCGAGGTTCATCGCGACCTGCCGAAGGAGGTCGTCACCAGCGCTGAAGCCCAAGGTCTGACGCACCACACTGAACTGGTCGATGTCGAGCATCGCGATGCACACCGCACCCGTGGGGTGCTGCAGCAGTTCGCTGGTGAGCTGTTCCTGCAGTCCATCGCGGGACAGCAGTCCGGTGACGGTGTCCTGCACCCGATCGGTGTGGCTGAGCCGTGCCGAATGGACGAGGTCGGTGACATCGCGAGCTCGCAGAATGGCGCCCGGCTGGATGCGCAGGGGAGTGGCGGTGACATCGAACCAACGGTCGATGCCGCGGCTGTCGTCGCAGGTGAACATCCGCACCTCGGCGTGATGGTCCACCGCTTGGCGAACGACGTCGAGAATGTCCAGCATCCCTGGTGCGGTCACCCGTCCGGCCAGTTCGCCGAGGCTCATTCCGGTGGGGTCGGCGCCCGCCAGGAACTGCACCCGGAACGGCGAGTTGGCGGTCATGACCATCATGTGTTCGTTGACCACGGCGAGCTCGGTGTCGGTGGACTCGATGATGCTGGTGACGAGCGACTCGAGCTGCAGGTGGGAGTGCTCGAGCCGGCGCACCTCGGTGAGGTCGCGCACGACTGCGACGAGCAACTCCTCGTGGCCGGGGGGCCGCCACTTGGAGATGCTCACCTGCGCCGGGAACAGCGTGCCATCAGCCCGTCGACCGACGACCTCACGTTCACCGTTCATCCCCGATCGATCGACCGGGCCATCGTGGAACTGATGGACGAGTTCGCGGTGACGCTGTTGCACCGCCGTCGGCAGGAGCGAGTCCAGTGTGTCGGGGAGCTGTTCGGGATCCAGCGCGAACATCTCGATCGCCGGGGCGTTCATCGCCTCGATTCGTGACCGTGGATCCACCAGGATCACGGCATCGCAGAGCTGGTCGATGAGCGACCGGCCGTCGATGATCGTCGACGCATCGGGCACGGCGTCCGCTCGCTGTCGTCGGCCCGAAACCCGCATCACCGGCACCCTCCTCGTCAACACAGTTGTACAACGGCGAATCACCAGTTCACCATGGACTTCCTACCCTGTGTGGTTGATTCCTCACAATTAACCTGAACCTGATCTCGAATGATGGAAACAATGCGTTTCGTCCAGCGATTCTCAGCGAATGCCACGGTGGGTGGGCAGCGTTGGACGGTGAGTGCAGATTCATCCAACGGAGGTCCTAGAAAAGTCCGTTTCTTGTCAACCAAAGGACTTAAGTCCTATGTACGTTTTCCACTGCCTGTGGTGCGATGGCACCGACAGCACTCCGACGGGAAAAGGGAGACGGGGAGATGATCACTGGACGGGACTATTCCGAACACAGTTTCGGAAACGGGAGAAGTCGGCGCCTCTGGCACCGAATCGCAGCGGTGTTCGCCGCGGTGGCCATTGCGGTGTCGGGGTTGCCCTCGGTACTGCAGGTGGTGCAGGAGGGCACGGCGGAAGCCGGTGTGTCCGGTCCTGCAGGCCCCACCGATGAATCGAAGGTGCCCCACTACTTCGGGCCCTACCCGAACTGGGCCAACAGCCCACAGGCCATCCCGAACGCGGTCGTGACCATCACGGGCGACGGTACGGGAGCAGCGGCCACGGCCACGGTGGATCCGAAGACGGGCGGCATCGCCAGCGTCACGGTCACCGAGCCAGGCACCGGTTACACCACGGCTGCCGTGGCGATCACCGCGCCCGGCATGGCCCCGACGCCCGCTGTTGCGTCGGCCACGCTGTCCACGGGCGCGATCACCTCGATCTCGGTCCTCGAGTCGGGGTTCGGCTTCGTGCAGCCCGTCGTCACCATCGGTGATGGCACCGGGGCGCAGGCGCGTGCGGTCGGCGGGGTGGACAACCTCACCCTCATCGACGGTGGTGCCGGGTACCTCATCCAGCCGATCGTGGAGATCGGGCTGCCCGACGACACGGTGAACGGTGTGCAGGCCACGGCCGTGGCCACCATGGACGCGTCGGGTGTCGTCAACGGCATCAGCGTCGTCGAGCCCGGCGCGGGCTATTACTCGGCCCCCACGGTCACCATCGTCGACGGCAACGGGGCGGCCACGACGCCGGCCACCGTCCAGGCCACCATCGGCATCAGCAGCATCGAGATCACCGCTGCCGGCGCCGCCTATCCGAGCGCGCCTGCCGTCACCATCACCGACGCCAACGACGGCGTCGGTGTGCCGAACCCTGATCACGGTGCCAGCGCGGTGGCGAACGTCGCCGTCGCCGGTGCGGTCACGGCCATCACCGTCACCTCGCCGGGTTCGGGCTACATCACGCCCGGCCTGAAGAAGTTCGTCGACACGCTGCCCGGCCTGGGCGCCGGAAACGCGAACAACCTCGGTCAGTACATCCCGGTCGGCGTCCCCGACACCACCACGTACCCCGGTACCGACTACTACGAGATCGGCATCGTGCAGTACACGATGAAGTTCCACCGCGACCTTCCCCCCACCAGCCTGCGTGGCTACGTGCAGCTGAGCACGTCGGTGATCCCCGGGTTGCACGTCCCGCTCGTGAACGAGAACGTCAAGCGCTCCGACGGCCTCGGTGGCCCGGTGGTGGAGGTCGACGAAGCGGTCACGCTGAACGGCAACCAGGTGTACGGCGTGGACAACCCTCACTACCTCGGGCCCACCATCGTCGCCACGAAGGACCGTCCGGTCCGCATCCTCTTCCGCAACCTGCTGCCCAACAACGAAGGTGGCGACCTGTTCCTCCCGGTCGACACGACGCTCATGGGTGCGGGCATGGCCCCTGGTGCGGTCCAGCTCGATGCCAACGGTGTTCCGATCACCGACCCCGCCGAGAACCAGTCGTCGGTGATGGACGAAGTCCGCAACCCGATGTGTGGCAAGGAGTACAACGTCGGCGAACGTACGCACTGCTTCTCGCAGAACCGTGCCGAGTTGCACCTCCACGGTGGCATCACCCCGTGGATCAGTGACGGCACGCCGCACCAGTGGATCACGCCCGCCAACGAGAGCACGCTGTACCCCAAGGGCGTCAGCGTGAGCAACGTGCCGGACATGCCGGACCCGGGCCCCGGCGCGATGACGTTCTTCTACACCAACCAGCAGAGCGCCCGCTTGATGTTCTACCACGACCACGCGTGGGGCATCACCCGGCTCAACGTGTACGCCGGCGAGGCCGCCGGGTACCTCATCACCGACGAGGTCGAGCAGAGCTTGTTCGGACCGACCGGCCTGTTCCCCGACCTCGGTCTCGGCACCCCGCTCGTCATCCAGGACAAGACCTTCGTGCCCAGCGATGCGCAGATGGCCAAGCTCGACCCCACCTGGGACAAGGCCCGTTGGGGCGGCGAGGGCAGCCTGTGGGTTCCCCACGTGTACATGCCGGCGCAGAACCCTGGCGATCCGTCGGGCATGAGTGGCTTCGGTCGCTGGATGTACGGCCCCTTCTTCTGGCCGCCCGCCACCCCGAAGTACGGCCCGATTCCGAACCCCTACGATGGCTGGGGCATCGCTGCCGACGGTGTCACCAAGATCACCGCCAACTGCGACCCTGCGACGGCCTCGTTCTGTGAGCCGAAGTTGATTCCGGGTACCCCGAACGTCACCGTCGGCATGGAGGCGTTCAACGACACTCCGATCGTGAACGGCACGGCGTATCCGACCACCACGGTCGACCCGAAGACCTACCGGTACCGCATCCTGAATGCGGCCAACGACCGGTTCTGGAACCTGTCGTGGTACGTGGCCGACCCCACCACCGGCACCCTGTCGGAAGTGGCGCTCAACGCTGCGGAGCTCGAGGCGGCACAGACCGATCCGGTCGTGTTCCCCACGCCCGACACCACCAAGAGCCCGGCCGGCCCGAACTGGGTGCAGATCGGTACCGAGGGCGGCTTCTTGCCGACCCCGGTCGTGGTGCCGGCGCATCCGACGACCTGGATCACGGATCCCACTCGCTTCGACGTGGGCAACGTGGACCAGCACTCGTTGCTGTTGGCTCCGGCTGAGCGTGCCGACGTGATCGTCGACTTCTCGCAGTACCGCGGCAAGACGCTCATCCTGTACAACGACGCACCCGCTGCCTTCCCGGCTCGTGTGCCCGGTTACGACTACTACACCGGTGGCCCCGACCTGTCGCCCGCCGGTGCGCCGACCACGCTGCCCGGCTACGGCCCGAACACCCGCACGATCATGCAGGTGAAGGTGTCCAACGCCGCCCCGGCAGTGGCCTTCGACCGTCCGAACACCACCAACGACCGCCTCGGTCAGTTGATGGCAGAGTTCGCCCACCAGGCCGACGGCTCGGGCGTGTTCGAGCGCGGCCAGAACCCCATCATCGTCGGCCAGGCCTCGTACAACGAGGCCTACGGCACGAACTTCGTCGCCAACGGCTGGTGCAACGCACCCGGCGCAGCGGCCGACGCTCCGTGCGACGGCTACGCCCGCATCTCGGAGCAGGGTGTTCCCGGTTTCCGGTACAAGTTCGACACGGTCGCGGTGAACCCGACTCCTGTGGAGGACGGATACACCAACGGTCCGAAGATCGACCTACCGTTCGAACCGAAGGGCATCCACGACGAGATGAACTCGGCGACCTTCGACGAGTTCGGGCGAATGACCGCCAACCTGGGCCTCGAAGCACCAGGCGCGACACCACTCACCCAGAACATCATCCTCTATCCCTACACCAACCCGGCGACGGAGTTGCTGAACTCCGATGGCATGCCATCGAGCACCAACGTCACCCCCATCTCCACCAACAGTGACGGCACGCAGATCTGGAAGATCACGCACAACGGGGTGGACACCCACCCCATCCACTTCCACCTCTACGACGTCCAGGTGCTCAACAGAGTGGCGTGGGACAACATCATCAGCCCACCCGACCCCAACGAGCTCGGGTGGAAGGACACGGTGCGGATGAATCCGTTGCAGGACACGATCATCGCCGTGCGACCGATCATTCCGACGTTGCCGTTCGCCATCCCCGACAGCTACCGGGTGCCCAACCCGATGATGCCGGCGGGCGCACGCGGCAGCCAGAACGGAGTGAGGGGTACCGAGGCAGGGTTCAACAACACCGACACCCTCGGCCGCCCGATCGCCCCGATCGTGAATGCTCGAATGAGCTTCGACTGGGAGTACGTCTACCACTGCCACATCCTCAGCCACGAGGAAATGGACATGATGCGGCCGGTGAACGTGCACGTCGGGTGGAATGCACCCGTCGCGCCGACGCTCGGTGTTCCTGTGACCGGGAACGGTGTCACGTTGAACTGGACCGACGGCACGCCAGTGCAGTTGACCCCGGCCGACGCGAACGGGATCCAGAACATCCGGCTCGATCTCCTCAACATGAAGGGCTCGGAGATCGGGTTCTACATCGAGCGAGCACCGGACAACTTCGATCCGTTGGCGTCCCTTCCCGACGACCCGCTGGCCGGGCACACGCCGGGTGCGTGGGCGAAACTGGCCAACAGCGACGTCGTCGCCAACGGCACCACCTACACCGACACCACGGCGGTCCCGAACACCAACTACTGGTACCGGGTCGTGGCGTGGAACGATGCGCAGACGTCCGAGTCGAATCTCGTCGCCGACGAGACGCGTTCGAACGAACAGCTCGTGCTGGCCGGTGGCGTCGTGGTGCGAGCCGCCTCGACGACGGCCCTCACCGCCTCGGTGAATCCGTCGCTGCTCAACCAGTCGGTGACCTTCACCGCGACCGTGTCCGACGCCACGGTGGCAGCGGGCACGCCAACCGGTGACGTGACCTTCACTCAGAAGATCGGCAACAACGCTCCGACCACACTGGGCACGGTTGCGCTCGTCAATGGCGTGGCGACGATCTCCACGGCGTCGATCCCGGTGGGCAATGCCACCATCACCGCGAGCTATCCCGGTGACGCAGGGTTCTTCGCCAGCGCCGATTTCCTGGTGCAGACGGTGAACAAGGCCGCATCGTCCACGACGGTCGCCAGCAGTTCGCCGACCGCGGCAGTCGGTCAGCCCGTCACCTTCACGGCGACGGTCGCTCCGCCCGACGCCACTGGTTCGGTGACCTTCACCTTCGACAAGGGCACGCCGTCCGCCTTCACCACCGCACCACAAGCGGTGACTGCTGGCTCGGCGACGTACGCGATCTCGTCGCTCACCATTGGCACCCACACCGTGGAGGCCACCTACAGCGGTGACGGGAACTACTCGGGGAGCACCAGCGCCTCGATCAACCAGGTGATCACGGTCATCACCACCACGACGGCACTGACCTCCAGTGCGAATCCGTCGGGTGCGCTGCTGAACGTCAACCTCACCGCGACGGTCACCCCCGCCGCGGGTGCCGCTCCGAACGGCACCGTCACCTTCACCATCACCAATCCGGCGGCGGCCGACACGGTCGCCACGGTGTCGCTGGTGAACGGTGTCGCCGTCTACTCGTCGGCATCGTTGTCGCTCGGCAGCCACGTGGTGACTGCTCAGTACAACGGGTTGGCCGGATGGCAAGCGAGCACGTCGGCCCCGCTCACCCAGGTGATCGAGGCCAGGGCGACGACCACGTCGCTCACCTCGAGCACCGGCGGCGCGGCCATCACGTACCCGGCAGCGGTCACCTACACCGCCACGGTCACCCCGGTGATTCCTGGCGGCGTGCCGACCGGCTCGGTCGTGTTCACCATCAGCAACCCGCTGGTGGCGACCGACACCGTGGTGGTGCCGCTCGACGGCACCGGTTCGGCCACGTTGGCCGACTACGTGCACACGGCCGGCGGTGACCCTGGTGTCAACACGGTGACGGCCACGTATCAGCCGAGCACGGTGAACTGGCTCGCCAGCGCCAGTGCATCGCTCACGCAGAACGTGTTCCGAGCCTTCACCACGCTGACGGTGCTGCGGAGCACCGCCACCAGCAGGGTGGGCGAACCGGTCACCTTCATGGCGCTGGTCGGTCCTCCTGGGACCGGCGGAACGGTCAGCTTCTGGTTGCCCGTCAATGGCGTCCCCACCAAGGCCATCACGGTGCCCGTGGCCGCCAACGGCTCGGCGTTCTGGACCACCAACGGCCTCCCGTTGGGCACCACGACCGTGAGCGTCATCTTCGACGGCACCGTGAACTACCTGCACGCCGGCTGGGTGACGCTCACGCAATCGGTGACCAGGGGCAACGTGACGGTCGCCGTCACCTCGGACCAGAATCCGATCCCCAGGGGCCAGGTTGTCACGTTCACCGCGACCGTGTCGCCGGTGGCCCCTGCGACGGCCACGCCGTTCGGGGAGGTGCGGTTCTACGACAACTCGAACAACAGGTGGATCGGAAACTGGACAGTGATCGACGCGAGCGGCCGCGCGTCGGTGAGCACCAGCACGCTTCGAGGAGGACGCACCACGACCATCCGTGCGTTCTATCGAAATGCGGCGGGTTGGTACAACACGTCCACGAGTCCGAGGTATTACCAAGTGGTCACCTGATCGCGTAGCACAGCGAGGTCGGAGGGGAGGGGCACATCGCCCCTCCCCTCCGGCGCGTGCGGGCTGCGATGGCGCCGGCGTGTCCGTCGGGTGTCACCCTCGGCGGCGGTTGATGGCGCACTGTCACGGGGCGTGACGCGTGGCGTGGTCGGTATGGCGCTGGCTGTGACAGAGGGTCTTTGGACCCGTGTGCCGTCCCCGATCCCGAGCGCATGGTCGATCTATTGAAGCGCTCCGCGGCACGGATGCGATCGAGTTGGTCCTCGCCTCGCCTCCGGATCTGCTGGTGCTGGATCTCCACCTGCCCGACATCGGTGGCGACGAGGTCTTGCGACGGCTGAGAACCGACCCGCGCACCTCGACGTTGCCGGTCGTGGTCCTCACGGCCGACGCGGCACCGCAGGTGCGTCAGCGCCTGTTGACCCTGGGCGCCGACGCGTTCCTGGCCAAGCCGGTCGACATCGCCGACGTGCTCTCGTGGATCGACGATCCGCTGCAGGGGAGGCGGTCGCGATGAGCCGGTCGAGATGCGCGCTGGCGGGTGCGGAAGAACAGCGTCTCGGTCCACCCGTGCTCATCGACTGAGGATTCGACGTTGGCGCAACCGACCCGGTGGGGTAGCGTTGGCGAGCGATCAGGGGCGTGTAGCTCAGTTGGTTAGAGCGCCACCATGACACGGTGGAGGTCTCGGGTTCGAGTCCCGCCACGCCCACTCAAGCCCAGGCAGTGCCTGGGCTTTCGTGATTCCCCACTCGGGTTCGACGGATGCACAGTCGGCGCAGTCGGCCTACGATCGGGGAATGTCGACGGCGGATCCACTCGACGCAGCGGTGCTCAGGTCGTTCCGCGTCGGCGACGAGGGGGCCGTCCGAGTCGTGTATCGCCGCTACGCGCCCCTGGTGCTCGCGGTGGCCCGGCACGTCGTCGGCGACCGCGCCCTGGCCGAGGAGGCGGTGCAGCAGACGTTCCTGCAGGCATGGCGCGCCGCCGATCGGTTCGAGAACGGTCGCGAGCTCGCCCCGTGGCTCGTCACCATCGCCCGTCGAGTCGCGATCGACATCGCGCGGCGTGAGCGTCGTCGGCCGACGTCGCCGCTCGACCATGTCGAGGCGGGTCACTCGTCGCTGGTCAGCCTGCCCCCGAGCGAGAGTGCAGCATGGGAGGTGGCACAGGTGCGCGAGGCCATCGAGTCGCTGGCTCCGGACGAGCGCGAGGTGGTGCGGCTCCAGCACCTCGAGGGATGGACGCAGCAGGAGATCGCCATCCGATTGGGCCTGCCGCTGGGCACAGTGAAGAGCAGGTCGTACCGCGCTCACCGTGCGCTCGCGGCGCGCCTCGCCCACCTTCGTGAAGCGACGGCGTGAACCAGATACAAGGCGGCGACGTACCCCCATCGAGCCTGAGGGGGTGAACCGAATGTCGTTCGACGATCTCACCGCGCACGAGCGTGCGCTGATCGACGAGTTCCGTGGCGCCCTCGGCGACCCGCGCACATGGGATCAACCATCGACTGACGGCGAAGCCGCCCTCGTGGCGGCCATCGACGCGGAGCGGCGACTCCTCTCCGGCACGCGGCCGCGTCGCAGGTGGACCGCGATGGCTGCCATCGCAGTCGCGGGCGCGGCCGCCGGCGTCGCTGCGACGGTGTACGTGATGCGCGACCGCACCCCCGAGCCCGAGGCCACGGCGGCGATGCAGGGCACCGATTTCGCTCCCGGACTGCAGGGCGATGCGGAGTTCACCACGAAGTCGAGCGGCGTGGAGATCGAGATCCACCTTGCCGGCCTTCCTCGGCGCGACGGTGGCGAGTACTACCAACTCTGGGTGCACAACTGTTCCGGCTCGGCATGGGTGCCGGCCGGCACCTTCCACGACATGGACTACGTGGTCGCCTGGGCGGGTGTCGCCCCGTCGGACTATCCGGTCCTGACGGTCACCGAGGAAGCGGCGTCTCCCGCGGATGGCGATGGCCAGCGGTCTCTGGGTCGAGTCGTGGCCTGGGGGTCGCTGGCGGAGTGCACCACCTGAGTCGTTCCGCTTGATTGACTGGGCTGCCATGCCTGTCCTGCTCGCACTCGCCTCGGCCCTCGTCTACGGCGTCGGTGACTGGTGCGGCGGTCGTGCGAGCCGACGCCAGCCGAGCGTCATCGTCGCCGCGACCGGCCAGATCGTGAGCCTGGTGCTCGTCGGGGCCGCGGTCATCGCGATGGGCACGCCGGTACCCGGGGCGTCCACGTGGTGGTGGAGCCTGTTCGGCGGGATGGTGGGTGCACTCGGCATCGCCGGGCTGTACCACGGCTTCGCTCACGGCGAGGCGTCGGTGGTCGCGCCCACGAGCGCGGTGGTGGGTGCGGCCGTGCCGGTGATCGTGGCGCTGGCCACGGGCGAACGGCCCACGGCGCTGGCGACGGTGGGCATCGTGGTGGCAGTCGGCGCAGTCGCGTTGGTGAGCGGCGCGCTGGGAACCCACCAGCACAACACGCCACGGTCCATCGTGGTGCTCTCGGTGCTGGTGGGCGTGTGCTTCGGTCTGCTGTTCGTGGCACTCGACCGAGCAGACAACGACTCGGGCATGTGGCCACTGGTCATCGCCCGCCTCGCCTCGGTGCCGATGCTGTTGCTGCTCGCGTTGGCGCTGGGTGCTCGACCGGCACGCGACCTCCCCTCCCTTCGGACCGCCGTCGTCGCCGGCGTCTTCGACATGGGAGCGAACGTGCTCTATCTCCTGGCGGTGCGCGGCGGGATGCTGTCGATCGTGGCTGTGGTGGCGTCGCTGTATCCGGCGAGCACGGTGATGCTCGCGATGGCGGTCGACAAGGAACGGGTCACGCGATGGCAGGGAGTCGGGTTGGTGCTCGCGGTGCTCGCGCTGGTGCTGGTGACGCTCAGTCGGTGATCGCGGTGGGTGGGCCGTGCTGCTCGACCACCAACTGGCTCTCGCGTGCAGCTGCGGCGAAGATGCCCTTGCTCATCAGGCTCGGCTCGGCCTTCCGGCGTGCGAGGTAGACCTCGGCGCGTGCCTCGTGCACTGCCGGGTCGTCCGGCGCGGCCCACCCGGCGAGGTCGGCCAAGTGGCACGCGAGGCGGAGGTCGCCGTCGCCGGCCAACTGCTGGGCTCGCCGGATGAGCACGTCGGCCCCGCCGGCGAGTGCTGCCACCTCCGATGCCAGGGCCGCGTCGGACGACGGCTTGAGGCGCGATGCTGCTCCGTCCCACCAGCCGCCGAACTGGCGCCAGATGCCACGTACGACGAACTCCGGCTCGTCGTACAACGGTCGGAGGTACGGCTTGGCGAGCGTCTCCGCCGGCACCTTCACCGTGTGCACGATGGTGTCGAGCGTGGCGCCTGCGTTCATCATCCCCACGACGTCGCGCACCAGATCTTCGAGTGCGGTGGCCACATCGTCGAGCACGCGTGCGATGCGCTCGCGCCCCTCGATGGGCAATCCGTGTGCGGGCAGCAGCAACTCGGGCCCCTGAGCGATCATCGTGCGGAGTGCCACCGCCCACTCCATGGGGTAGCGCTGCACCTTCTGCGGGTTGCCCGCGTTGGGGAAGTTCCAGATGAGGAAGTCGCCGGTGACCACGGCCTTCCGCTGGGGAAGCCACGCCCACAGGTGGTCGTCGGTCTCGCCTCGCGCATGGTGCATCTCGATGACCTCTGCACCGACGGTGATCTCGGCGTCGGTGCGGAACGTCTCGGCGGGGCGCAACGTGGCGGCGGGGAGGAACCTGCGCCCGCCGGCCTTCACCTCCAGGCCTGTGCCGCCACCTCCGACCCCGAGGTTCAGTTCTCCGGCCACACCGCCGAACTGGCGGGCGTTGATGATGAGGTTCCAGTTGTTGGTGAACTCGTAGCGATCCATGCGATGGGCGACGTTCTCGTGTCCGACCACCAGCGGACGGTCGTCGGCGAAGAACGAGCTCCCGCCGACGTGATCGGCGTGTCCGTGGGTGTACACGAGATGGCTCACCCGTTGGTCGCGCCAGCCGCGCAGCGATGCTCGCACGGCCTCGCCGGTGTGTGCACCTGACGAGTCGAAGCACACCAATCCGTCACCACTGTCGAGCGCCACGCAGTGGCTGAAGCTCTCCACCATGGCGATGCCCTCGGCGACTTCGCTGAGCTCGTTGGTGACGCGGTTCACCGGTTGATCGGTGAGTCGGCTGTCGATGATGCGCGAGGACAGTGCGAGCAGGTCGGCCATGTGTGCGACGGTAGTCGGCGACATGTTCAGCGAGGGAGGCCGAGCACCCGTTCGCCGAGGATGTTGCGCATCACGTTCGAGGTGCCGCCCATGATGGTGTAGCCGGGCGCGTAGACCAGGCCACGAGTGAGGTCGTCCCACAGCGTGGCCTCGGGGCCGAACACCCGGGCGACGAACTCGGCGACTCGGATCTCGTGCTCGGTGCAGAAGCACTTCGTCGCCGCGCTGAACCCGGCCGGCGCCTGCTTCAGCACCTCACGCACCACCAGGATGCGACCGATGCGGTAGGCGATCTCCAGTGCGGCGATCTCCTGGCGCACGACGGGATCCGAGGTGTCGGCCCGCTCGAGCGCCATGCGGTACAGCGCGAAGTTGCTCACCAGTCGGTCGATGCCGCCGCGCTCGTGCTCGAGCTGGCGCATCGTCTGCTTGAACGCTGCGCCTTCCTGGCCCACCAGATTGGCCACCGGCACGCGCACATCGGTGAAGAACACCTCCGAGAAGTGGCGGTTGGTGGTCATGTCCTTGATGGGACGCACCTCGATGCCGGGGGTGTCCATCGGGACGATGACCTCACTGATGCCCGCATGGGGCGGGCCATCGGACGACGTGCGGCAGATGAGATAGCAGTAGTCGGCCACCGCGCCGAAACTCGTCCAGATCTTCTGGCCGTTGATGACGAACTCGTCGCCCTGGCGTTCGGCCGAGGTCTTCAGGCTGGCGAGGTCGCTCCCGGCATTGGGTTCGCTCATGCCGATGCACCACGTGGTCTCGCCGGCGACGATGGCGGGGAGGAACGCGTCCTGCTGATCGGGTGTGCCGTACGCCAGGAGTGCCGGGCCCATCTGTCGGTCGGCGAACCACGATGCGGCGATGGGAGCGCCGGCCTTGATCATCTCCTCGCCGACGATGAGCCGGTCGAGGCCAGGACGGGCGGGGCCGCTGTACGGGTTGTCGGGCCAGGTCATGCCGATCCAGCCGTGCGCGCCGAGCTCCTTGGAGAACTCCTTGGAGTACCCGTTGATCCACGAGTCGTTCGAGCGACCGAAGCGAGCCACGGCATCTGCTGCCACGCTCGCTGCTTCCTCGCGCAACGCCGACTGTTCACTCGTCCAGGAGAAGTCCATCACCTCCGATGCTAGGAGGTGCGCACCCGGCCTGCTCAGTCGATGGAGCCGTGCACGCCCACGGGTCGGTCGCCCGCAACGGTGATGCGGTGCATGACGCGTCGCTCGGTGTAGTCGGCAGCCGCGTAGTGGGCCGTGGACCGGTTGTCCCACACCGCGACATCGCCCTCGCGCCAGTGCCAGCGCACGACGCGCTCAGGAGCAATGGTGTGCTCGTACAGCAGGCGCAGCAACGCATCGCTCTCGGCCGGGCTGAGGCCCTCGATGGCCGCGGTGAACGTGTCGTTCACGAACAGACCGCGTTCGCCCGTCTCGGGATGCACTCGCACCACCGGGTGCCGCACGGGCTGCAGCTGAGCCAGCTTGGCGCGCTGTTCACCGCTGGGATCCTCGTTGCGGAAGCGATTGAACGTCGCGCTCGCGTCGTGCACGGCGACCAGATCGTCGAGCAACCGCTGGATGGGCGTGCTGAGGGTCTCGTACGCATCGACCAGATCGGCCCACAGCGTGTCGCCGCCGCGCCGTGGGATGACGCGTCCGGCGAGCACGGCGAATGCCGGGGGAGTGGCGCTGAACGTGACATCGGTGTGCCAGCGGTTGTTGTAACTGGTGCCCTTGCCGCGATTGCCCACGCCCAGCGGGTAGTCGTCGCTGTCGAGCTGCAGCACTTCGGGGTGATCGTCGTCGAGTCCACCCACGAGGGGATGCGCAGGAGTGAGGGTGCCCAGGGTGCGGGCGAACTGCACCTGCTGGACGGGCGTGATCTGCTGGTCGCGGAAGAACACGACGCGATACGACAGGAGCGCGGACCTGACCGCCGCTGCCTCGCGCTCGGTGAGTGAGTGCGACAGATCCACGCCGTGGAGCACCGCGCCCAGGGTGCCGGTGAGCGGCTCGATGGACCAGCCGGCGGGAAGGTCGTCGACGCGCACCTGATCGGTCGCCGTCACCGGGAGTCCTTGGCGTGCACGTGCACCGTGGTGGTGGGGGCGGTGCTGGCGAGGCGGTGCATCGTGTGTGGGGGAACGAGGGTGGTGGATCCGACCGGGCGTACGTCGCGCTCGGAACGGGTGGCCAGCACTCGCTCCTCGACGAGTTCGCCGCTCACGACGTGGTACGCCACGAACTGATCGTGGGAATGCAGATCGGCGGCCTCGCCCGCAGGCCAGTGCATCACCCACACGTCGTACGCCGGCGTGGTGAGGACGAGTTCCCGCGACAGCGAGCGGGACGGCCGGCCGACCAGTTCCACCGGCACCGCGACCCGACCCATGCCGGCGGCGATCTCCACGAGCAGGTCGCCGGGCCCGAGCAGCGGCGTGATCCGCTGCGACGGATGCGACGAGCGTGACGCGGTGAGCTGCCACGAGTTCGTGTCGTCGAGATGGGTGGGGGACATGGGTGGCACCCTACCTGAAAGGCGACTCAACTGGTCAACAATTATTCGAACCTGCCGTTTCGGTCGCCGGTGTCGAACCGGCTACCCTGTACAAGTCCGATACAAGTGGGCGAGCGAGAAGGAGCCAGGAAGATGTCGAAGATCAAGGTCGCGAAGCCGGTGGTCGAGATGGACGGCGACGAGATGACGCGCATCATCTGGCAGTTCATCAAGGACAAGCTCATCCTGCCGTACCTCGACATCGAGCTCGACTACTACGACCTCGGCATCGAGCACCGCGACGCCACCGACGACCAGGTCACCATCGACTCTGCCAACGCCACCAAGGTGCACGGTGTGGCCGTGAAGTGCGCCACCATCACGCCCGACGAGGCACGCGTCGAGGAGTTCGGCCTGAAGAAGATGTGGAAGAGCCCCAACGGCACCATCCGCAACATCCTCGGTGGTGTCATCTTCCGCGAGCCCATCGTCATCTCCAACATCCCGCGCCTCGTGCCGGGTTGGACCAAGCCCATCGTCATCGGCCGTCACGCACACGGCGACCAGTACAAGGCCACCGACTACAAGGTGCCGGGCGCCGGCACCGTCATGATGACCTACATCCCCGCCGACGGCAGCGAGCCGGTCGAGATGAAGGTGGCCGACTTCGGTGCCGACGGTGGCGTGGCGATGGGGATGTACAACTACAACGACAGCATCCGCGACTTCGCCCGTGCGTCGTTGCGCTACGGCATCCTGCGCAACTACCCGGTGTACCTGTCCACCAAGAACACCATCCTCAAGGCGTACGACGGCTCCTTCAAGGACATCTTCGAGGATGTGTACCAGAACGAGTTCAAGGCCGAGATGGACGCGCTGGGCCTCACCTACGAGCACCGCCTCATCGACGACATGGTCGCCTGCGCCATGAAGTGGGAGGGCGGCTACCTGTGGGCGTGCAAGAACTACGACGGCGACGTGCAGAGCGACACCGTGGCGCAGGGCTTCGGTTCGCTCGGCCTGATGACCAGCGTGCTGATGACCCCGGATGGCAAGACCGTCGAAGCCGAGGCCGCGCACGGCACTGTCACGCGCCACTACCGCGAGCACCAGAAGGGCAACAAGACCTCCACGAACCCCATCGCGTCGATCTACGCCTGGACCCAGGGCCTCACCTACCGCGGCCAGATGGACGGCACGCCCGACGTGGTGAACTTCGCCAAGGCGCTCGAGAACGTGTGCGTCGAAGCCGTGGAGCAGGGTGAGATGACCAAGGACCTCGCGCTCCTCATCAGCAAGGACTCGCCGTGGCTCACCACCGAGGACTTCCTCGACGCACTCGACCGTCGCCTGCAGGCGAAGATGGCCTGAGTCCGCCCAGCGCGCATCCCGTCAAGGTCTAGGGTTTCCCCGTCGAGGGGAGACGCGATGGACGTCCGTTGGGATGCACCTGGCCCCGGTCAGTGGGCCGTCGATCGGTCACACATCCCGAGTGGCGCGACGCCGCTCGTGCAGGACCTGGTGAGCCGATCCATGCCGGCGGGGATGCGCCGCGTGTTCGCGGAGCTCGGCGCGCCGATCGACACGCTGGACGTGCGGTTCGTCAACGGTCAGTTCTACAGCAGGATTCGTCCGCTGCTGGGGGCGGACCGCACCCCCACACGGCTTCCGCCGGCCTTCGTCCTGAAGGCCGTCATGCGTCTGCACCCCGAGATGCGCCGGAGGAACCGAGCGGCCGGCGCGGTGCTGGTGGACGAGCCGTGGAAGCGCGTCATCCACGACTGGCAGCACGGAGAGAAACAGCGGATCGCGGCCGAGAACCTGGCCATCCAGTCGGTGCCCCTCGGCGAGCTCGCCGACGAGGACCTCGTCGCGCACGTGCATCGCTGCATCGCCCACTGCTCGACGAACTGGGAGCTCCACTTCTGGCTGCACGGCTACGACGTCGGTCCAATCGGCCGCCTGCTCTACGAGGCGCGCGACTGGGGTGTGCCCGCGGCCGTACTGTTGTCGCTCCTCGAGGGGGCGTCGCCCTCGACCACCGAACCGGCGATCGCGCTGGCGCGCATTCGCGAGGCGGTGGAGGCGTCGGGTCGGACACCGCACACGCTCGACGACATCCGGGCGGTGTCGCCGGAGGTGGACGCGATGGTCACCGAGTACCTCGACCGGCGCGGCGCAGTGTTGTTCTCCCGCTACGACATCGACGGCGTCACGCTCGCCGAACGACCCGACCTCGTCGTCGCGTCCATCATGAACGCGGAGGTGCGCGACAACGCAGCAGCGGTCGCCGCTCGAATCGCCGACGCTCGCCACACCGTTCCGGCCCCGCATCGGGCACAGTTCGACGAGTTGCTCGCGCAGGCGCGCGACGCGATGGACCTGCGCGACGACAACGGCCCGATCACGGCGGAATGGCCGCTCGGGTTGATGCGACTCGCGGTGCTCGAGCTCGGACGGCGCATGGTGCGTCGCGGTGTGGTCGGCGACCATCTGCTGGCGTTGGAGATCGAGCCGACCGAGGTGGACACCGTGCTGTCGGGTCGACCGTCGGGCGACGTGCTCCAGGCGCGAGCGGAGCGTCGGCAGGCGCTGAAGCGTGTCCTCACTCCTTCATTGCTGGGCCCTCCCGAGCCGACCCCGCCGCCCGACGTGCTGCCGGCCGACATGGCGCGGCTCACGGGCATGGTGCAGATCGTGATGCAGCACATGGGCATGGACGGCGAAGCGAGGTCGTCGGGAATGGCAGGAGTGGGCATCGGCGGCGGCGCCATCACGGGTCGGGCGCGCGTGGCCACCTCGCCGGAGGAAGCACTGGATCTCCTCGAGCCCGGCGACATCCTGGTGGTCGCCGGCACCACTCCTGCGTACAACCTGGTGTTGTCGATCGCCGGTGGTGTGGTCACCGCCGAGGGCGGCTCGATGAGCCACGCTGCGGTCATCGCTCGAGAACTGGGTATTCCGGCCGTCGTCGGCGCTCGAGCGGCGCTCACCGACATTCCCGACGGCGCGATGGTGCGTCTCGACGCCGACGCGGGCGTCATCGAACTGCTGAACGGTTGAGCGTCAACGCTCTTCGTCCAACGAGGAGACGTAGCCGTCGTCGAGCAGTCGTCGCATGGTGGCCGCATCGAGGTCGGCCACCTGCTGGCAACTGAGGATGGCGGCGCCGTCGGGCGTGTCGGCCAACTCGGCCCACGCCGCGGCGTCCCACACACCGCCACGCAGGAACGCCTTGGCACAGTGCACGAAGGTGGTCTGCACCTCGACGACGATCGCGGTCTTCGGCACCTTCGGCAGCGAGAACCCATCCAGCAGTTCTGGATCGGCCGACACCCATGCCCGGCCGTTCACGCGCACGGTCTCGCTCTGACCGGGTACCACCATCATCAGCGCGATTCGGCCGCTGGCGATGACGTTCTGAAGGGTGTCGAGGCGATTGTTGCCGCCGAGGTCGGCGATCGCGAGGTGGCCAGGGTCGAGCACGCGGATGAACCCGCTCTGCCCACCTCGTGGCGACACGTCAGGATTGCCGTCGGCGTCGAAAGTACCGACGGCGGCGAACCGGCAGCGGGACACGAACTGCTGAGAAGCCTCGTCGAGCTGAGGGCGTTCCTTGTGGACGACCAGCGCCGACGGCTCGCGGTACAGCGTGCGGAGCCCTTCCACGGTGTCGATGCGGTTCGAGTCGTACATGCAGGAATCGTAGGCACAGCCATGCGGCGGACGGGTCCCGTTAGCCTTGGCGGGCCATGCGTCTCGACGACTTCGACTACGTGCTGCCCGAAGAGCGCATCGCCCAGCACCCGGTGGAACCACGCGATTCGGCACGCCTTCTCGTGGACCAGGGCAAGTCGGCACCGCTGCACCGTCACGTGCGCGACATCGGCGAGTTCCTCCGCGAGGGCGATCTGCTGGTCGTGAACGACAGCAGGGTCATCCCCGCCCGCCTGCGCCTGGCGCGGGCCACCGGCGGCGCGGCAGAGGCGCTCCTGCTGGATCCACTCGACGCCGAACGGCGGGTGTGGGAGGCGATGATGCGCCCTGCCAAGAAGCTGAAGCCAGGCGAGGAGCTGTTCTCCGACGGCGTGCCGCTCGTTCGTGTGGTGCGTCGGTCCGACGCCGGCGACACCATGGTGGTGGAACTCATCGGTGACGGCGACCCGCTGGCGCTGCTCCAGGTGCACGGCGAGATGCCGTTGCCGCCGTACATCACCGCCACGCTCGATCGGCCAGACCGGTACCAGACCGTGTACTCCAGGGAACCTGGCTCGGCCGCAGCTCCGACGGCGGGTCTGCACTTCACGCCGGAGCTGTTGGCACAGCTGGCGGCACGGGGCGTGGAGACCGCACGGGTGGAACTGGTGGTGGGGCTCGACACGTTCAAGCCGGTGAGCGAGGACGATCCCACCCAGCACCCGATGCACAGCGAGCGTTATCGCGTGCCGCAGTCCACACTCGATGCATGTCGCGCCGCTCGACGCGTGGTGGCCGTGGGCACCACCAGCGTGCGCGCGCTGGAGAGCGCGACCACGCTCGGCACCCTGGAGGGTCGCACGCGGATCTTCATCCACCGTCCGTACGAATGGACCACCGTCGACGTGTTGATGACCAACTTCCACATGCCGCGCACCACGCTGCTGATGATGATCGATGCGTTCATCGGCCCGCGGTGGCGGCGCCTGTACGACGAAGCCCTCGCCGAGGGTTATCGATTCTTGAGCTTCGGCGACGCGATGTTGCTGGATCGGAGTCTGAGCTAGATGCATCCCGTTCGCTTCCAGGCCACTGCCACGGATGGCGCGGCCCGCGCCGGAGTGGCCACCACCGCCCGCGGCTCCTACCGCACCCCGTGCTTCATGCCGGTGGGCACCCGCGGCGCCATCAAGTACCTCAGCGCCGCCGATTACGAGCGGCTCGGCGCCGACATCGTGCTCGGCAACACCTATCACCTGATGCTCCGGCCGGGTGCAGAGACGGTGGCGCAGTTCGGTGGCCTCGGGAAGTTCGCGGCGTGGGGTGGCCTCACGCTCACCGACTCGGGCGGATTCCAGGTCTTCTCGCTCGACCCGAAGGTCGACGACGACGGCGTCACGTTCAAGAGCACCTACGACGGGTCGTCGCACCGGTTCACTCCGGAGATCGCCGTGCGCACCCAGGAGCTGCTGGGTGCCGACATCCAGATGGTGCTCGACGTGTGCGTGTCGCTGCCGTCCACGCCCGATGTCGTGCGGCTCGGTCTCGAACGCACCTCGGCCTGGGCGGCGAGGGCAAAGGCGGCGCACCTGCGCGACGACCAGGCACTGTTCGGCATCGTGCAGGGCGGGGTCAGCGAGTCGATGCGAGCCGAGAGCGCCCAGCGCACGGTGGCGGTCGGCTTCGACGGGTACGGCATCGGTGGGCTGAGTGTGGGGGAGACCCGGGCCGAGATGCTGCCGGCCCTGGCCGCCGCCATCCAGCACCTTCCGCAGGATCGTCCCCGGTACCTGATGGGCGTGGGCGACCCGGCGAGCCTGGTCGAGGCCGTGGCGCTCGGCGTGGACCAGTTCGACTGCGTGATGCAGACCCGTATCGGCCGTCATGGCACGGCGCTCACCGCTGGCGGCCGGTTGCACGTGAAGAACGCCAAGTGGGCGCTCAGCGACGAGCCGATCGACGCCGAGTGCGCCTGCGAGGTGTGTGCGCGCCACTCCAGGGGCTACATCCGCCACCTGTTCCAGGTGGGAGAGCCGACCGCGGCGCGCCTGATGAGCCTGCACAACGTGTCGTGGACGCTGCAACTGATGCAGCGCATGCGTGATGCCATCGGCGGCGGAACGTTCCCCGCGCTCAGGGCGCAGGTGCTCGACGTCTGGGGATGAAGCGGGGGTGATCTGCCGATGCCGTCCGGTGCTGGCTAGAATCGCCGCTCGGCCCCACGGGCCGACTTCCCTTCTCACGTGAACAGTTGGTCGTCTCCATTATGCGCTCGATCCATTCCGCGGCGTCGGTGTTCGCCGCCGACAGCAACAGCGGCGGCGGTGCCGCCATCGCCCAGCTCGCCATCTTCGGCCTCATCGGTCTGGCGATGTACTTCCTGCTCATCCGTCCCCAGCGTCGCCGCCAGCGCGAGCAGGTCGCGCTGCAGAAGAACATCGAGGTGGGTGACGAGGTCATGACCACCGCCGGTCTGTACGGCTTCGTCACCGGGTTCGACGGCGACATCGCCTGGATCGAGATCGACGACAACGTGCAGATCCGCGTCGCCCGTCAGGCCATCCACCGCAAGGTGGACACCGCGAAGGGCGAGACCGCCACGCCGCCCAACGACGCCACGCTGCCCAAGAACACCGCCGTCGACGGCGACATCACCGCCTCCAGCCCCGACGAGTCCTGACACTCACCATGCGTCGCAAACTCATCGTCTCGCTCGTGGGCATCATGGTCGTCGCCTACGGCGCGCTGCTGCTCACGATCATCACCGACAGCAAGCCGGCGCTCGGACTCGATCTGCAGGGCGGCATCTCGGTCACGCAGCAGCCCAAGCCCGGCACCGACTACAGCGACGAGAGCCTCGATCTCGCCGTCGAGAAGATCCGTGAACGCGTCGACAGCCTCGGTGTCGCCGAGCCCGAGATCCTTCGCCAGGGCGACACCATCGTGGTGAACCTGCCCGGCGTGCAGAACCAGCAGCAGGCCGTCGAGCTCGTGCAGGTCACCGGCCAGGTGTACCTCCGTCCGGTGCTCGCGCAATGCCAGGTGCTCGACACCAGCCCCACCAGCACCACGGTGGCCGGCAGCAGCACCACCTCCGCAGCCACCAGCACCACCGCCGCAGGCGGTCCCTCGCGTGCGGTGAGCGCGGGGAACACCACCACCACGGCCGCCACCGAGCCCACCACGGCCGCGACCGACACCAGCACCACCGTGGCCGGCGACACCACCACCACCGTGGGCATCGTGCCCGTCGCCGCGCCGGCCACCAGCACCACCACGCCGGCGCTCGACGAGAACGGCGTTCCGGTGCAGGAGAGCGACCCGAACAACAACCAGCTGTTGCCGGTGTTCAGCTCGGATCCGCCCGAGTACTGCTACGTCGGCCCCCAGCAGGGCACCGGTGAGGTGTTCACCAACGCCAACGCCGTCATCATCCCGGGCAAGGGCTGGGGCGTCACCGTCGACCTTCGGGGCGGCGCCGAGGGCGAAGACATCTGGAACAACCTGGCGCGGCAGTGCTACAACGCCGAGGCCACGTGCCCCACGCAGCAGATCTCCATCGACCTCGACGGCACGCTGCAGTCCGTCGCCACGGTGCAGCAGGAGCAGTTCACCGGCAGCGTGGAGATCAGCGGCTCGTTCAGCGAGAACGAGGCGAAGAATCTCGCCCGAGTGTTGAACAGTGGCTCGCTTCCGGTGCAGTTGCAGTTGCAATCCGTGCAGAACGTGTCGCCGAGCCTCGGCAAGGACTCGTTGCGCGCCGCGGTCATCTCCGGCCTCTTCGGCGTCCTGCTCGTGCTGATCTTCATGGTCGCCTACTACCGACTGCTCGGTCTCATCGTGGCCATCGGCATCACCGTCTCCGGCGCATTGCTGTGGGGCATCATCACCTGGCTGTCCACCACCAACGGCCTCGCCCTGTCGCTGGCCGGTATCGCCGGCATCATCGTGTCGGTGGGTGTCACCGTGGACTCCTACGTGGTGTTCTTCGAACGATTGAAGGACGAGGTGAGATCGGGCAAGACCATGCGCAACAGCGCACAGCGTGGCTTCCAGGGAGCGTGGCGCACCATCGTCATCGCCGACCTCGTGTCGCTCATCGGCGCACTGGTGCTGTGGTACCTCACCGTGGGCGCGGTGCGAGGCTTCGCGTTCTTCCTCGGCCTGTCCACCCTCTGCGACCTGATCGTCGCCTACTTCTTCACTCGCCCGATGGTGCTCCTCCTCGCTCGTACACGTTGGATGGAACGCCAGAAGGTGATGGGCATCGAAGTCACTGCCACGCAGGGAGCCTCGTCATGACCGACATCATCGTCACCGACGACTCCACTCCCACGCCGCCGTCGCGGCGTGGCCCGGGGGGCCGCCTGTACCACGGCGAGACCGCCATCGACTTCTACGGTCGGCGCTGGATCGGCCTCGCCATCTCGGCGCTGCTGCTCCTCATCAGCGTGGGCTCGCTGGTCACCCGCGGGTTGAACCTCAGCCTCGAGTTCAAGGGTGGCGTCCTCTGGGAGGTCCCCTCCGAGACCCTCACCGAGGACGAGGCGCGAGCCGTTCTCAACGACCAAGGACTCGACGGTGGCTCCGCCAAGGTGCAGGAACTCACGTCGAAGGAGACCGGTCGCAGCCTGGAGATCCAGGTCGGCGACCAGCCCGACGCCGTGCGGGTGGCCGTGCAGGAAGCGTTCGCAGAGAAGGCCGGCGTCACCACCGACGAGGTGGCCACGCAGCTGGTCAGTTCCACCTGGGGCGCCAGCATCACCGAGAAGGCGGTACGCGCACTCATCGTGTTCATGGTGCTCGTCGCGCTCTTCATCGCCTGGCGACTGGAATGGCGAATGGCGCTCGCCGCCATCGCCGCGATGTTGCACGACGTGTTGCTGAGCGTGGGCGTGTACTCGGTGTTCGGGTTCGAGGTCACGCCCGCCACCGTTGTCGCGTTCCTGACGATCCTGGGCTTCTCCCTGTACGACACCATCGTGGTGTTCGACAAACTCGACGAGAACCAGAAGCGCTACGCCAGCCACCGCATGCCGTACGCCGACATCCTCAACGTCAGCATGAACCAGGTGCTCATGCGCTCACTGAACACCAGTCTCGCCGCGGTGTTGCCGGTGCTGTCGCTGTTGGTGCTCGGCTCGGGCATCCTCGGCGCAGCCACACTGCGCGAGTTCGCCTTGGCGTTGCTGGTGGGCCTCATCACCGGCTCGTACTCGAGCATCTTCGTCGCGTCACCGTTGGTGGCCATCCTGAAAGAGCGCGAGCCGCGGTACAAGTCGTCGGCCGGCCACCATGCCACCGGTGCCGAGCTCGAGCGACTGGTGCACGGCGGCATGCCCAGTGGCCGCCGCGACGGGGCTCGTCAGCGGTCCACCGATGTGCTCGAGTCGTCGGCGCCGCAGGCCGTGCTCACGCCCACGGAAGTGCTCACGCACACGCCTCGGCCGCGCAAGAAGAAGCGTCGGGCCTAGGAACCCAACCGGTACCCTCTGGTCATGGCGTCCAACGGTCATTGGATCACCGAACTGATCCGCGACATCCCCGACTACCCCGAGGCCGGAGTCACCTTCCGCGACATCACGCCGCTGCTCGGCGACGAGCACGGTTTCAAGCGCAGTATCGACGAGCTCGTCGAACGCTTTGCCGGAGTGCAGGTCGATCGTGTGCTCGGCATGGAGGCTCGCGGCTTCATCGTCGCCGCACCGGTGGCGTACTGCCTCGGCGCGTCGTTCATCCCGGTGCGAAAGGCCGGCAAGTTGCCGTGGGCCGTCGTGCGCGAGGAGTACCAACTGGAGTACGGGCGCGACAAGCTCGAGATCCACCGCGACGCGATTCACCCCGGCGAGCGCATCCTCATCATCGACGACGTGCTCGCCACGGGTGGCACGGCCGAGGCCACCTGCCGCCTGGTCGAGGCGCTCGGTGGTCAGGTCGCCGGCCTCGGGTTCCTGCTCGAACTCACCGAGCTCGGCGGTCGTGAGCGGCTGAAGGGCCACCTGGTCGAGAGCCTGGCGCTCTACTGATGGCAGCGGTCGATCGTGTTCTGCCCTGGCGTCGCCACCAGAACGCGACGGCCGAGGAGCTGACACCGCTGCTCACGGCCTACAGGCGGCGGCACCCGAAGGCGTCGGTGGCGCTCATCAACCGCGCCTACGAGACGGCCAAGGAGGCGCACCGCCACCAGTTGCGCAGCAGTGGCGAGAGCTACATCAACCATCCGCTGGCCGTGGCCCGCATCGTGGCCGACCTGGGGCTCGATGAGATCTCCCTCGCCGCCGCGCTGTTGCACGACGCGGTGGAGGACACCGAGATCACCATCGCCGACGTCGAGACCGCGTTCGGGGCGGAGGTCGCGCAGATCGTCGACGGCGTCACCAAGCTCGAGCGCCTGCAGTTCGACTCCAAGGAGGCGCAGCAGGCCGCCACCATGCGCAAGATGTTGGTGGCCATGGCGCGAGACCTGCGCGTGCTCATCATCAAGTTGGCCGACCGTCTGCACAACATGCGCACCATCGCCGCGATGCCGTCCGAGAAGCAGCAGCGCATCGCGCACGAGACGTTGGAGATCTACGCCCCGCTCGCGCACCGGCTGGGCATGCAGGAACTCAAGCAGCAGCTCGAAGACCTGTCGTTCGCCTCGCTGTACCCGAAGCGCTACGCCGAACTGGACCATCTGGTGTCGGGGCGATCGCCCGAGCGAGAGCTGTACCTGGCAAAGGCGATCGCCGAGTTCGGGGGACGCCTGCAGGAGTTGAACATCTCGGCCGAGGTCACCGGCCGCGGCAAGCACCTGTGGAGCATCTACGAGAAGATGGTGCAGAAGGGGCGCGAGTTCGACGACATCTTCGACCTCATCGCCATCCGAGTCATCGTCGATTCGGTGAAGGACTGCTACGCGGCCCTCGGCTGCATCCATGGTCGGTACAAGCCGGTCGTGGGTCGGTTCAAGGACTACATCGCGATGCCGAAGTTCAACCTCTATCAGAGCTTGCACACCACGGTCATCGGGCCGGGCGGCAAGGTGGTGGAGGTGCAGATCCGCACTCGCGAGATGCACCAGCGTGCCGAATGGGGCGTGGCGGCGCACTGGGCCTACAAGGACGGCGTGGGCGCCAGCACCGAGATCGACTGGCTGAATCGCATCATCGACTGGCAGGCAGAGGTCAGCGACCCCGCCGCGTTCATGGAGAGCCTGAAGACCGACCTCGAGCAGGACGAGGTGTTCGTGTTCACCCCCAAGGGCAAGGTCGTCACGTTGCCCGTCGGCTCGACGACGGTCGACTTCGCCTACGCGGTGCACACCGAGGTGGGCCACGCGTGCATCGGTGCCAAGGTCAACGGACGCCTCGTGCCGCTGCACCATCAGATGAAGAGCGGCGACACCTGCGAGATCTTCACGTCGAAGGTCGAGTCTGCGGGCCCCACGCGCGACTGGTTGCAGTTCGTCGAGTCGCCGCGTGCGCGCAACAAGATCAAGCAGTGGTTCTCTCGCGAGCGTCGCGACGACATGGTGGAAGCCGGCCGCGACGAGCTCACGAAGGAGTTCCGTCGGGAGGGCCTGCCCGTGCAGCGCCTGTGGGCCAGCGACGCGCTCGCGGCAGAGATCGAAGCCGCCTCGTACTCCGATCTCGACTCGATGCTCGCCGCCATCGGCGAGGGCCACGTGTCGGCGCGTTCGGTGGCCGGCAAGGTGGCTCGGCGACTGCATCACGATTCCGACAGCGAGCAGCTTCCCGCCGCGCCGGCGTTGCACAGCGCCACCGATCGCAAGCCGCGCAACACCGCCGGCGTGCACGTGGAGGGCATCGACGACGTGCTGGTGCGCCTCTCGCGGTGCTGCACGCCCGTACCCGGCGACGAGATCATCGGCTTCGTCACCCGTGGACGCGGCGTGTCCGTGCACCGCGCCGACTGTGCCAACGCCGGCAGTCTGATGAACGAGCAGGCCGCTCGCCTCGTGGAGGTGGAGTGGGACGGCGACCAGTCGAAGGCGTTGTTCCGTGCCGCCGTGGAAGTCGTCGCGCTCGACCGGTCGAAGCTGCTGCGCGACGTCGCCAACTCGCTCAGCGAGCAGCACGTCAACATCGTGGCGTGCAGCACACACACGGGCTCCGATCGAGTGGCGAAGATGCGCTTCGAGTTCGAGATGGGCGACCCGTCGCACCTCGAGTCCGTCCTGCGCACCATCAAGCAGATCGACTCCGTGTACGACGCCTACCGCCTGGTCCCCGGCAAGGGCGGCTGACGCATAAGCCCTGCTCAGGGTACTTGCACCATGCTGGCGCGCATACCCACAGGGGTGCACCATACGGTAGGCTGGGGATCGAACATACGTGCGCCCCGGGCCGTTGGTAGCGGTGCCCCGGGGCGCTGAACACAGGAGGGGTGCTCCCATGCCCAAGACCAACATGCCCCAAGGGGCGCTACTTGCCGACGCTGCGGACGAGTGGGACCTGGCCATGCGGGCGGCGAACAAGTCGCCCGCGACTCGAAAGGTGTACGGCACTGCCGTTGCCCAGTTGACCACCTGGCTCGCCGAGCACGGAAGGCCTGATGCGACCACCGATGACGTGACGGCGGGGGAGGTGCGTGGCTACCTGGCGGACGTGCTGGCCCGCACGAGCGACAGCACCGCGATCACCCGCCATGGCGGTCTACAGGCCTTCTGGAAGTGGTGCTGCCAGGAAGGGCTCGCTGAAACTGATCCGACCGCACTTGTGGAGAAGCCACGTCGGTCGATGCCCGTGGTACCGGTGCTCCAGGATGACCAGGTGAAGGCGATCCTGGCTACGTGTGAGCGTGACTTCTACGGCATCCGTGACGAGGCGGTCATCCGCATGCTGCTGGGTACCGGGATGCGGCGCGGCGAGTGTGCCGGGCTGTCGCTGGCAGATGTCGACCTGAAGGCGCAGACCGCCCACATCGTGCGCGGCAAGGGTGGCAAGGGTCGCGTGGTCTACTTCCCCGACCACACTGCCCTGGCGCTCCGGCGCTACCTCCGCGCAAGGGCGTTGCACCGGCTCGCCCATCTCGAGGCTCTCTGGCTCGGCAAGGAGCAGGCGTTCGGCGGGGCCGGCATCCAGCAGATGCTCCAACGTCGTGCCGCGTGGGCCGGTGTCGAGCGAGCGAATCCACATGCGTGGCGGCACCTCTTCGCCCACTCATGGTTGTCGAAGGGCGGCACCGAGGGGAGCCTGATGGCGTCCGCTGGGTGGTCCAACCGGGCGATGATCGACCGCTACGGCAGGTCGGCCGCGGCCGGACGCGCGCAGGCTGAGGCGGCACGGTTGGGCATCGGTCAGGGCCTGTGACGGCGCCAGGCTGACGACGCATAAGTCCTGCTAGGCATGCCTAGGCGGGGAGTTACACCCCTGCAATTCGTCACCGCACACGTGTAAGGTTGGGGTGCCGCCGTAAGTCCGGAACTACCCCCCAAGGACCAATCATGTACCGCATCACGACCAGCTCCTTTCGATGCCCAAGGCGCCATCAGCAGCGCGCCCCAGGATTGAGGAGGACGCATCGTGACGATGCAACACAGGGTCGCGGCCAACAGGTCGTGGGCCAACACCCCTGACCGAGCCGCCCGGACGGCACCCGGTCGCAACCTCAGCCCCACGGGGCTGGAGTACTGGCTGGCTCGGCTGGCGCCACACATGGCGCAGGCCGACGAGGAGACCCGCCGCAAGGCGGCTGAGAACCTGAGGCGTGCCTGGTACCTCGAACTGTCTGCCAAGGGCGTGAAGGCTCGGCAGGCGAGGAGCGGTGGTCGCCGTGTGGATCGAGTGGGGGACAGGTGATGTCCCGTGACGCGAAGTGGCCCGCCCCCGAGTGGGAGGCGGGCCACCAGGACCTGACCGCAGTTGCCGCCGCGGAACGTCGTCGTGCGCAAGCGTACTGGCTCGTCACCATCTGGTGGGTGGCCTGGTGAGCGCCGACCTGGGGCCGGGCTTCACGCTCTACCCCTGGGCCATGCCTGAAGGCCAGGAGTGGTCGATGCGTGATGCCATCGTCATCTCGCTGCTCGCCCGACTGTGGGTCGAGTACCCCTCCTTCGGGGCGCTCCGCCACGACGGCCGGTGGCTCGCTCTGGAGGACACCGACGAGGGCTGGACGCGCCGGCGGCTCGCACCGACCCAGGTGCGCCGGGCGCGTCAGTCGCTGGTTCGGCTGGGACTGTTCGAGGTTGAACAGCACTTCTTCCACGGACGCAAGGTCTGTCACTACAGGCCCACGGCGGCCCTGTGGGACTTGGTGAGTAACCGCGCAGAAGTGCGCGCTTACTCGGCGGAGGCCATGGCGGGCAACCGTGCAGAGGTGCGCGAACCGAACCGCGCAGACCTGCGCGAATCGAACCGCGCAGAGGTGCGCGGTACACAGAACCAGGAGGACTACCAGGAGACCGTCCAGGTGGTGCCTACGCCTACACCTGCGGTGAGCGCGACGGGCAAGCCCGCCGCAGAGGTGGACGCACTCGCTCGTAGGGCTGTGGATCATCTCGCGAGGCGCATGGTGGACCTGGGGATCGGCTGGCAGTGGGAGGACGCGCACGCGGCGGCGGACGACCTCTGGCGCCCCCTGCGGGACGCGCTGCTCCGGGACGAGTACCTGCCGCACCACATCGACAATCCGTGGTCGGCGCTGGACACGGCACTGGACCACCTGGCACCCCGAGCGGTGAATGCAGGGCTGCTGGAGGAGGACGAAGACATCTGGACCGAGGAGGACCTGTGACTGGTGATCCGACGATGAAGCCTGGGGTGCTCGTGCTCTCCAAGAGCGCCGGGTGGGTGGTGCACTTCGGGCGCGTCATCCTGCGTGTCCCCCTGGGCGATGAGTGGGACGCGCAGAGCGAGGAGGTGGCGCGGCTCACCCGGGAGCGTGGCCTGCGCGTCGACGGGGACCCGGACTGCACCGTGTTCCACAGCCTGGCGATGGCACGTGAAACGGCGCTGGCGCTGTTGGTGGAGGACCTGCTGGACGATGCCTAGGGTCCGCGCTGTCGTAACCATCGCGTACGTTGCGGCTAACTCGGCCGCGCACGTGTCGGCAGTCCCCTCTGGCCAGGAGGCCCCCCGGGGGGAGGGGGTGGTACCCCACCACGATGGTTGCGATGGTCGTGATGCGTGGTGCCGCTGGGCAAGACTCTGCGGATGGCTAGCCATGACACCCTGCCGCGTTACAACGATCTGATGTTGCCCGTCCTGAGGGCCATCGAGGCACTGGGCGGGTCCGCAACAGGACGTGAGATCAGCAACCAGGTGGTGGAGGCAGAGGGCTACACGGATGAGCAGGTGGCCATCCAGTATCCGAACAGGCCGCTGTCGGTGTTGCTGGATCGGATGGACTGGGCGCGCTCCTACTGCAAACTGGGTGGCGCGCTGGAGAGTCCCAAGCGTGGGCTCTTCCTGCTGACCCCGGTGGGGCGAGACGTGCTGGCGATGCCGGACGATGCAGCGCGTACCCGGCTGGCTGACATGGACCGGCAGGTTCGTTCAGCGCGGCCTGCCAAGCCACGGAAGGCCGGTGAGGTCGCAGCCCCGGCTGATGAGGAGCAGGTGGCGCGTGAGGCTGCCATGGAGGAGGCGGGCGATGAGTCCGATGCTTGGCGTGAGCGCCTGCTAGCCCGACTTCACAGGCTGACGCCCACCGGGTTCGAGGAGTTCTGCATGTACCTGCTGCGCCGCTACGGGCTGCACCTGACACGTGTGGGTGGCACCGGAGACGAGGGCATCGACGGGATCGGGACTGCTCCCTTGAGCGAGGTGCTTTCTGCGACGGTGGCAGTTCAGGCCAAGCGCTTCGACCCTGCATCGAGTGTGGGGCGTGACACGGTTGCGCTCTTCCAGCGGGACGCTGCTGCTGCCGGCGCGGAGCGGGCAGTGTTCATCACTCTCGCTCGCTTCACGGCGCCGGCTCGCAAGGCGGCCACCACCGTGACGCCCCGTGTTGACCTCATCGACGGAGAACGCCTGTGTGACCTCGTTCGCGCCCAGGAGATCGGCCTCACCATTCAACCCGTCGTCAACGAAGACTGGTTCGACCGCTTCGACTCGGAGGGCGCCAGATGAGCAACGCTCAAGTTGGACCAGACAACCTTCGCCCGATCTTCATGAACTGGGCTGAGGGGTCTGGGCACATCGAGTCTCTGGTTCACCTCACCCACGAGGGCTATACGAGTCTCTGTAGAGACAAGGAAGTCTTGCGACTCCTCAAGGTTGAGGACTTCCGCCAACATCGCGCCGACAAGATCGCCGCGATGGCGAAGACAGAGATCGATGCGGGATACCCGATCGTCCACTCGAGCATGCTGATGGTGCTCTGGAGTTTGCTGGAGACCTTCATCGAAGATCTTGTCGTTGCCTCCATCGTCGCCAATCCAGCGTCGGTAGGTGCAGACGCGTTCCGGCGCGTTCGCGTCCCTGCTGCCACACTTCTTGAATCTCCTGACGACGCTGCGAAGACTCTTCTCAGCGAGTGGCGTCGAGAACTCAAGTCCCCGCTAGAACAGGGCGTGACGCGGTTTGAGCCGCTGCTTGAACTGGCCGGCTTGTCCGGGCCAGTGCCCGCCCGGGTGCGGAAGGCGATCTTTGACGCCCAGCAAGTTCGGAACGTGTGGGCGCACCGGGCAGGTAACGCCGACCAACGTTTCATCGACAAGTGCCCAGGATTCGGTCTCGCCGTTGGAGATCGCGTCGCGCTGGCGATGGACGAGTTTGGCCGCCTCATGCACGGCATGCACATGTACGTGACGCTCATTCACTGCCGCTACCAAGCGCGGCGCGGGGTGACACCTGAACTCGCGCACTGCGAGGGATTTGATGGCGTACTCGAGGGACTGGACTTCACGATCGGGGCCGCGCAATCGCCGTAGCACGCCCATAGAGCGGCTTATGGCCTTGCAATCGAACGGATGTTCGTGCATTCGATTCGGGCATGACAACCTCACCGAAGCCCGCCAAGGGCACCGCAGCCTCCAACAACAAGACCGCAACCACCAAGAAGGCCCCCGCGAAGGAGGCGCCTGCACCGAAGGCGAAGTCGCTGTCCGCTGCCGGCCCTAAGGGCTCGTCTTCCCTCGCTCCGGCGCCCTCGTTTCACGCGGAGGACACGAACGGCTACCACCAGTGCCGCATCTGCCTGATGACCTTGCCGGTGAACTCGTTCCCCACGATCAGCGGTCCGGAATTGCGCTCCACGCGGTGCCGTAAATGTCGGGACAACGTGTCGCCCACGGTGCAGGCCAAGCGGGCTGCCGCGCAGGCCATCGAGGAGGCGGAGGCGCTGCTGAAGACGACCGCGGCAGCACAGGCGAAGAAGCCGCGCAAACAGCAGTGACCACGTGCCGCTGAGCGCACAAGTGTGCAGCCCCAGGCCGAGTGCCGGGGGCTGCTCGCGTTGCGGTGCCCGGACGCGCAGAGGCCCCCAGCGGCGACCCTGTTCGGAAGTCCGCTGGAGGCCCCTACTTCCACCCGTCAGTGGAGGAGGTGCGGGCCGGGGGAGTGAGCGCCCCCGGCCCGCGATCACGACACCGTGAAGGTGCGGAGCGCCTTGCCGGGCACCGGAGTCGCCACGTTGAAGCGGCCCTTGATGCGCAGGAGCGTCTGGTCGTTGGCGAAGCCTGCCTCGCCGGACACGGCGACCTCAAAGTCGTCGTGGGTAACGAGCCAGCAGCGGGTGGTGTCCACGACGAGCACTTCGGCGGCGCCCATCTTCTGCGCCGGGACGATCTGCGCACCGTACGGCAGGCCGTCCACGCCTTTGGTGTAGATCGGGCCAGCGGTGCCCTCGCGGGCCAGTTCGGGGGCGACCGTGAGACCGTTGGCGTACACCTTGATGGCGCTGGGGTCGGCGCCCGCGTCGATGAGTTCACCGATGCTCGCGATGACACCGGAGCGCATGTCGGTGAACGTGCCGGTGGTGCTGGTGGCGCGACCGATGACGCCTGCGGGGATGGGGGCGATGCCGGTGCCGTTGAGGAGGCCGTCATCGAGGTCGGCGCTGAGGGTGTCCTTGAGGACCGCGCCCACGGCGGCTTCCTGGTCGAGCACGGAGTCGGTCATCGATTCGTTCGACATGGCGATCAGGCCGGCGATCTTGGCCACGCCGATGACGTACGAGTCGTCGTTCAGCGTGACGGTCGGGAGCGGCTGGTTCTCAGCGACCCAGCCCTGACCGGACGGGGCGGCGATGGGGAACGCGATCGTGCCACGGACGGTGCGGAGCACTGGCAGGCTGCGGCCGAAGGGGGCGCCACCGACGAGGGTGGACAGGATGGAGTCACGAACCTCGTCGGGAACGGTGATGCCATCGAAGGATGCACGGGAGAGTGCCACGGTTGTTCTCCTTGGGGAGTGAGAGCGGGTTGACGGGGTGGCAGCGGTTTGCCGGGCCTGGCGCTCACACAGCACCCGGGGGCGTGGGTGCAGCGGGCTGCTCTTGTGACGACTGGCGGGCACAGCCCTGCCGGGTCGGTTGGCCACAGGCCCTCAGTGCGCTTGGCGCACCTACCACCGGGGCACAGCCACCGGCTCATTAGCAATGATAGCCCGCAGGGCTAGTCGTCAGCAGGCTTCTCATTCCGTGGGTCCGGGTGTGAGAACCGCCAGTCCTCCGCCTCGTCGTACGAGTAGACGCCTCGACCCTGGGCCGCGACACGCTCCCAACTGGCCAGCGCCTTGTCCACCGTGGCCTGGTCGGTCCCATGCGGGATGACCGCCTTCACCACGCGCTCCGGCTCCTCCACGACGAGTTGCACCGCAGCAGGCGAGTCCTTCCTGAGTTTGCGAAGCGCGTCGTACACGTAACTGCCGAGGACGCCCCACGCCACCTGAACTCCGCCGTCTAATACGAATTCCAACACGATGAGCGCCGGGGGTTGATGGGAGAACTGAAACAGTTCCGCTGACCTTGCCGGGACGTTGTGGGCGATCTCCGCAGCGGCGGCGTCGATCTCCTCGTCTGAGAAGTGCGCTGCGTCCGCTGCGACCACCACCTCGACGCCAACTGGCGCCCCAGGTGGGCCGGGATGTCGGCTGATGGTTGACGTAGCACTCACCGAGATGCCACCTGGAGCGCCGGCCTCCACCACCGCGCGCTCGTAGGCACCCCACTGGGCACCGTCGACTCGCAGTTCGGCCCACACCTCCGCCTCGCCGTCGTCGCGTTCGTTGAGCCCTGCCGCGATGACCTCGGCGTCCAGCGGCTGAAGCGCGTCATGCTCCAGGTGCCACGGGGTCTTGCCCTTGTTCAGACTGTCGGCCAGGCCGGCGAGGGCCTCACGAGAGAAGCGGACTCCGCCGTAGGCGCGCATTGGGTGGGTGGTCGCGACGATGACGCGCTTGGTGATCTTGTCCGGCATGCGGCGCAGGCTAGTTGTGGTCCAGCCGTGTCCGTAGCGCCTGGATGTACCCTCGGGGGGTATGTCTATTTCCGATTGGATCGCCATTGCGCTGGCCGCGCTGCATTCGGAGTACCCGCGGCTGCCTGACCCGCAGCCCGCTGCGGTGGCCGACCTGGTGACGGTGCTCGCTGAGCGCATGGCGCAGGCCGCGCCTGGCACCGCGTCGCAGACGGTAGGCGCCTACAGCGTCATGTACGCCGAGGGTGGCACGGCGGTGCCCCTGACGGCCACGGAGGCCATGCTGCTGCGCCCCTACCGGCGCGCCCTACACGCCAGCGTGAAGGTGCTGGACGCCATCATGGAGGCGGTGGAGGAGACCGACGACCTGAGGTTCTGCGACCTGTTGGACGACAACGACCAACACTGGCGCCGCATCCCGGTTTGACGGCCTGATCCCTCTCGGGCAGGAGGTGTGGCCACCAGTCCTAGACTCACGGCCATGACGGATTGGCCCTCGTTCACGCCTGCGGACGACCTCGACGAAGGAAGGGCGGCTGAATTCGAGGCGAAGCGAGCCGAGTTGGACAGTGCTCTCCACGAAGCACTGCTGGCTGTGCTGCGCGCGATCGCCTCGGAGGCTGCGACGCCGACGGACCAGGGGGAGCGTCTCAGCCGCCTCGCTCGTTCATTCGCCACGATCCAGAGCGGCGACTACGTGATGTACTCCGACGGGCGACCTGGATTCGGGGACCGTTCCAGGCCGTGGGCTCAGACCGGCTGGTTTATGACCTCGACGGAGGACGACGAGGCGACCGACGTGGGTTTGGACGACTAGCACCGAACCGCCGAGAGGGACGCCAGCACCAGGCGAATAGGTGCACACCCTGCGGTCGCGTTTGACCAGGTGGATCAGCCTCCCGCATACAGGTGGCACCTCACTAGACGACGCCTACCGCCTGGTCCCCGGCAAAGGCGGCTGACCCCACGCACGCAAACTTAAGTTCCGACGTCGGAACTTAAGTTCGGGTGTATGGGGTGACGGATGACCGGCGGAATCGGTCACATCGCCTGCGGAGAATGACGATGATTTCGTCATGGCGCGCGCTGTACGACTCCGACATCGGTGGTTGATCGTCGCGACGTGCGCGCTCGTGGTGTCGGCGTGCCAGGTGGCCGACCCGAACCCGGGGGAGACGCTGACGTATCCGTCGGCCCCCATTCCCAAGGCACTCGACAACGTGCACTACGGCCCGGAGGAGCACGAGGTGCTCGACGTCTACGCGCCGTCGTCACCGAACGGCGGCGCCATCCTGTGGATCCACGGAGGCGGCTGGGCCGACAGCGACAGCGGCCTCGCCGACTTCGCCACCGAGGAACCGCCTGGCATGCAGCCGGTGGTGGAGGAGTTGTACCGACGCGGGTGGACCGTGTTCTCCATGCGCTACGCGGGCACCGACGAGGCCCCGTTCCCCGCGCAGATCCACGACGCGAAGCTGGCGCTGCGGTGGGTGAAGTCGCGTGCAGACGAATTCGGCGTGTCCCCCAACTCGGTGATCGCGATGGGGTGGTCGTCGGGCGGGCATCTGGCCGCGCTCCTGGGCGTGTCGGCCGGATCCCTCGAGCCGCCGAACCCTCCCGCAGAACTCGCGGGCATCTCCTCGCGTCCCGCCGCAGTGGTGTCGATCGCCGGCGTGCTGGACCCGGCGACGTTCCCGTACCAACCCGGCCTGCCGCCAGGGAATGCATCGATGGTCGCCGCGTTGGTGGGATGCCCCGGCACGCCCGACCTGTGGCAGAGCTGCAATCCCGCACTCCTCGCCGCGACGCGACCGACCTCGTACGACGATGCCGGCGATGCACCCATCTACATCACCGTGGGCGACCGCGACGGCATCGTCGACCCGCATTGGCAGGCCGCGGTTCCGTACACCGACCTGGTCAGCACGATGGGTGACTCCCAGGTCTGGCTCGACGTGGTCAACGGCGGGGACCCGGCGGCCTTTGGGGGCGACGACCCGCGGAACCACACCAAGGCGACGTCGTACGCCCTGAACATGTGGGCGCTGGGGGAGTTCGTGCGGCGATACCTGCCGGCCACGCCCCCTCCACTCTCGCTGCTCCAGTTCGTGCCGCTCACGCCGTGCCGGCTGGGAGACACGCGCATCGCCAACCCGTTCCGTCGAGTGGCGGCAGGCACCTTCCGGGTGCAGGTCTCGGGTCAGTGCGGCGTGCCGTCCAACGCACGCGCGGTGGCCGCCACGGTCACCGTGGTGCGACCCACGCAGGGTGGCGCCATCTCGGCGGCGCCGTCGGGCGCACCGAGTGGGCTGCCGATCCTCACGTTCAACACCGGCGACGTGCGCGCGAACTCGGGCATGGTCACGCTGAGCTCCGCGGGCCAGATCGATCTGACCGGCGTGGTGGGCAGCATCATCGTCGACGTCACCGGCGCATTCGTGCCCTCGGCGACCGCCACCGCGGGCCGCTACACCGGCGTGGAGCCGATTCGCCTGCTGGACACCAGAGAGGGATCGGGTGTGATGCCGGTGGCCGGCACCGTGACCACGGTGGACGTCACCGAGGCCGGAGTACCCAGCGATGCAACTGCGGTGGCGGTGAACCTGACCGCCATCCGCTCCGTCTCGGCCGGCTATCTGACGGCGATGGCCGAGGGGAGTGGTGCGCCGGTCGCGAGCGCGTTGAACGTCGACGGGCCAGGGGAGACCCGCGGCGGCTTCGTGGTCGTGCCCGTGCGCGACGGCAGGATCGCCGTGCTGCAGTCGATGGCTGCTCATCTCACCGTCGACGTGGCCGGCTACTTCACCGGTGCGTCTGCGATGCGATCCCGGGCCGGGCTGTACCGCACGAACCCGTCGTTCAGAGCGTTCGACAGCCGGACCGGCGCAGGATTCGCGCCGCTCGTCGAACGCCCGTGCCGCTCGCCGGCCCCCGGGCCATCGCGGTGGCCGCCACGGTGCAGTTGCTCGGAGTGACCGCTGGGTACGCCACGCTGTGGCCGTCAGGGTCGCCGACGCCCACCGTCGCCTCGGTGAACGCCGACCCGAGTGGCCGTGCGGTCGCCAACCAGGCGCTCATCGGCGTCCGCGACGGCACTGCGCTGGCGATCACCTCGGCGACATCGCACGTGATCGTGGACGTGCACGGCTGGTTCGTCGCCGGGTGACCGGCGAAACGTTGCCGGGTGCGACAGGTGGTGGCCGGTAGCCTTGACCACCGTGCCTGAGTTCCAGACCAGCCCCGGGATGCGCGACATCCTTCCCCCCGAATCGGCCCGCTGGCGCCGGTTCGTGGAGGTGTTCGCGCAGGTGGCCGAGAGCGCAGGCTACGGGCAGGTGTTGTCGCCCCTGCTCGAGGACCTCGGCGTGTTCCAGCGCATCGGCGATGCGACCGACGTGGTGAGCAAGGAGATGTACGACTTCGTCGACAAGGGGGGCCGCCACATCGCCCTCCGACCCGAGTTGACGGCCAGCATCTGTCGTGCGTTCGTGCAGCACAACCCCCAGATGCCCTGGAAGATCTGGTACTCGGGCTCGATGTTCCGGTACGAGAAGCCCCAGCGTGGGCGGTATCGCCAGTTCGACCAGGTGGGCATCGAGGTGCTCGGCGCCGACGACCCCAACCTCGATGTCGAGATCATCGCTCTGGGCTGGGAGTTCTACGCGGCTCTCGGGCTGCAGCAGGTGAAGCTCATCCTGAACTCGCTCGGCGAACCCGACGACCGGGCGCGCTACGTGCAGGCGCTGAAGGCGTACTTCGAGGCGAACCTCGAGGAGCTGAGCCCAGAGAGTCGCGTCACACTGGAGAAGAACCCGCTGCGAGTGCTCGACTCCAAGCGGCCGCAGGATGCTGCGCTGGTGGCCGCGGCGCCCCGCATCGCCGAGTTCTACAGCGAGCAGGCCGCTGCACACTTCGCCGCGGTACAGGCCGGGCTCACCGCGCTGGACATCCCGTTCACGGTGGAACCGAAGCTCGTGCGCGGGCTCGACTACTACCGGCACACGACGTTCGAGTACCAGGGCGGCACGCTCGACTCGGCACAGAACGCGCTCGGCGGCGGCGGTCGCTACGACGGCCTCGTGGAGGCACTCGGTGGAAAGCCCACCGCGGGCGTCGGCTTCGCGCTCGGGCTCGACCGTACGCTCCTCGCGTGCGACGACGAGGGTGTGTTCGCACCACCGTCCACCGCGGTCGACGTGTTCGTGGTCGACACCACCGGTGGGGCCGAGGCCCTCGCCCTCACCGCACAACTGCGCCGAGCCGGCCTCCGCGCCGATCGGGCGTACGAGAACCGCAGTATGAAGAGCCAGATGAAGGCCGCCGACCGCAGCGGTGCGGCCATCGCCCTCATCGTCGGTTCGAACGAACTGGAAGCGGGCACCGTTGTGGTGCGGCCGCTTCGCGCCGAACAAGTCGGCGACGACACACAGTCGGGTCAGTCAGTCGTGGCCCGCACGGATCTTCTTTCCCACCTCACGAAAGTCATGTCATGAGCTCCACGTCCATGCGTACCCATCAGTGCGGCGAGCTGCGCAGCGAGCAGATCGGCCAGACCGTCACCCTCGCCGGGTGGGTGGCCACCCGCCGCGAACACGGCGAGAAGCTCGCCTTCATCGACCTCCGCGACCACAGCGGCGTCACCCAGTGTGTGGTCGACAACACCGTCGACGTGCGAGCGGAATACGTCATCCGGGTCACCGGCACGGTCGCCGCGCGTCCCGCCGAGAACGTCAACAGCAAGCTTCCCACCGGTGGTGTCGAGCTGCAGGACTGCGAAGTGGAGATCCTGAACATCGCCGAGGCGCCGCCGTTCCCCATCAGCGAACGCGCCGATCAGGTGGCCGAGAACACCCGGCTGCAGTACCGCTTCCTCGACATCCGTCGCGAGCGCATGCAGCGCAACCTGCGCCTTCGTGCGGCGGTGAACAGCGCCATCCGCACCTCGATGGAGGCCCAGGGCTTCGTCGAGGTCGAGACGCCGATGCTCGTGCCGAGCACCCCGGAGGGCGCCCGCGAGTTCATCGTGCCCAGCCGGCAACAGCCGGGTTCGTTCTATGCCCTACCGCAGAGCCCGCAGCTGTTCAAGCAGCTGCTCATGGTCGCGGGTATTGACCGCTACTACCAGCTCGCCCGCTGCTTGCGTGACGAAGACCTGCGTGCCGACCGCCAGTACGAGTTCATGCAGCTCGACGCGGAGATGAGCTTCGTCGACCAGGATGACGTGCACGCCGCCATCGGCGCTGCCGTCCTGGCCGCGGCCGAGGCTGCCGGCAAGGACACCGGCGGCGAGATCGTCAAGATCACCTGGCACGACGCGATGAACCGGTTCGGCGTCGACAAGCCCGACCTGCGCTTCGGCATGGAGCTGCAGGAGCTCACCGACGTCTTCGCCTCCACCGAGTTCAAGGCCTTCGCCGGCGCGGCAGCCATCAAGGGCATCAACGCGTCGGGGAAGGCCGACGAGTACGGGCGCAACAAGCTCGACGGGATGACCGACAAGGCCAAGCAGATGGGTGCCAAGGGCCTCGTGTGGCTGAAGGTGGCTGCGGACGGAACGTTCGAATCGCCCGTCGCCAAGTTCCTGTCCGAGACCGAGACCGAGGCCCTGCGCGAGCGTCTCGCCGCGCAGCCGGGCGACCTGTTGCTCATCGTCGCCGACCAGTGGGAGACCGCGTGCGAGGTGCTGGGCACCCTGCGCAACGACATCGGGCGCCCGCCCGTGTTCGAGGGCCCGTATCGGTACCTGTGGGTGGTCGACTTCCCGATGTTCGTCGGTGTCGATGAAGTGACCGGGCGCCCGCGCCCGGGCCACCATCCCTTCACCCAGCCGCACCCCGACGACGTGCACATGCTGGAGACGGAGCCGCTCAAGGTGCGCAGCCAGGCCTACGACCTGGTGCTCAACGGTTGGGAGCTGGGTTCGGGTTCCATCCGAATCCATCAGCACGAGCTGCAGGCGCGTGTGTTCTCCATCCTCGGCATCAGCGACGAAGAGGCGCAGAAGAAGTTCGGCTTCTTTCTCAACCCGTTCCGCTACGGCGCACCGCCCCACGGCGGGTTCGCGTTCGGCATCGACCGCCTGGTGGCCATCCTCGCCGGTGAGGAGAACATCCGCGAGGTCATCGCGTTCCCGAAGACCCAGTCGGGTCAGGATCCGATGACCAACGCCCCCACACCCGTGGTGCAGAAGCAGCTCGACGAGCTGGGCATCCGGGTGCTGCCGCCGAAGGCCTGACCGGCCACGGCTCAGCCGTGCAGGAACCGCACTTCGCTGAGGAACCCGATGTTGGCGTCGGCATTCGGGTTGGTGAAGAAGAAGCGCACGAATCGGGTGCGGACGTTCGCGTCCAACTGCACCCAGGTGTCGACGGCGGCGGCGTTGGTCTGCTCGGAGATGGACGACCACTTCTTGCCGTCCACGCTGGTCTGCACCAGGAATCGGTCGGCGCCGCCCACTTGGGAGAACTTCCACTTGATGGTCGGAACATCCACCACGTCGCCCAGGTCGTACATGGTCCAGCCGGTTCGAGGGGCGATGGACAGCGCGGTCTGCCACGCGGTGTCGGGCTTGCCGTCGAGCGGAAGGCGAGACGACTTGTCGGGTGAGTTCGACGAGCGCGTCGAACGCTGCACGACCCAGTGGTCACCCTTGGTCTCGGGCTTGCTGCGATCGGCGACGGCGCTCTCGGACGTGCCCACCACGTCGGAGGGCTGTGGGGTCATCCCCTTGCCGTCAGCGACGAAGCCCGGCCGGGCGAGGAAGCGCACCTCGGCGAGGTGGCCGAGTTGGCGGTCGCCGTTCGGGTTCCGCCACGCGAAGCGAACGAAGCGGGTCTCGCGCTCCAGCGTCACACCGGTCCACTGGCCCACCGGGGTCTCGCCCGGTTGGGCGATGATGATCCACTTGCCCTGACCGGCCGACACCTCCACGGTGAACGCATCCGCTGCCCCGGCCTGCGACCACATCCACTCGACACGGGTCAGCGGGACGTTGCCACCGAGGTCGGCCTTGAGCCACGCCCAGGTGGGTGGTGCCCAGTCGAGCATCTGGGTGACGAACGCTGACGCCGGATCCCCGTCGTCGGCGTGCGACGACAGGCGTGAGTTTCCGGTGGTGGACCACGAGTGGGCGCGCACGGGCACGGGGGTGTCGTCCTTCTTGGGTACCGACTCCTCGCCGTCGCCTTCGTCTGCCTCGACCGTCGACGACGTGGAGCTGGTCGTGTCGTCGTCTTTGTCGTCCCCGCCCTTCTTGTCGTCGTTCTTCGTGTCGTCGTTCTTCGTGACGTTCAGCTCGTCCGGCGACGTCGTGGGCGTCGAGGTGGAGGTGGTCGTAGAGCTGGTGCTCGTGGTCGTGTCGTTGTCGGCCGCGGACAGGCCGGGCACCGACAGCGCGACGAGGACGGCTGCCGCAGCCAGCCCCCATCGTGTTGAATGTCGGTGTGTCATGTTCCGGTCCTCTGCCCCACTCGGAGAAGGGTCGAGGAGCTATCGGCATCGTCTCCGAGCACCGTGAGCTGAATTTGACACATCACCCAAATTCGTCACGGAGCGTGAGATGAGCAGTGTGTTTTTTCGTGCTGGAGTGGTCATCGTGGTCCGGCATCCCGATCTCACCCGTGTCATGGCCTTCGAGCGCGTCGACGTGCGAGGCAGCTGGCAGCTGCCGCAGGGCGGCATGAACGAAGGCGAGACGCCGATCGACGCCGCGTGGCGCGAGCTGCACGAGGAGACCGGGCTGCGCGACGAACAGGTGGAAGTGCTGGCCGAGTACCCGGAGTGGGTGGCGTACGAGTGGCCGGACGAGTTGCGACGCGGCAAGGCCAACCGGAAGGACCGCATCGGCCAGGTGCAGAAGTGGTTCCTGTTCAACGCGATCTCCGCTGACATCACGCCCACTCCCGATGGCAGCGAGTTCGTCGACTGGCAGTGGGTCACGCCCGCCTGGCTCGTCGACCACGTGCCGGCCTGGCGTCGCGAGGCGTACGCCCGCGTGCTCAGCACGCTCTGACCGCTACGGTCGTCGTCGTGTCCGATCTCTTCAGCGCCGCCGCAGAGGACCGCCTCCGCCATCAGGCGCCACTCGCCGCCCGCCTGCGACCGCGCACGCTCGACGACGTGGTGGGGCAGGAGCACCTGGTCGGTCCGGGGAAGCCGTTGCGCCGACTGGTCGAACAGGACCGGTTGACCAGCGCCATCTTCTGGGGGCCGCCGGGAACGGGCAAGACCACCCTGGCGTTGGCCGTCGCCGGCAGCACCAAACGTGCCTTCGAACAACTCAGCGCGGTCACGGCTGGGGTGAAGGACGTGCGCGAGGTCATCGAGCGGGCACGCCATCGCCTGGGCGAGCACGGGCGAGGCACCATCCTGTTCCTCGACGAGATTCATCGGTTCTCGAAGTCGCAGCAGGATGCGCTGCTGCCGGCGGTGGAGGACGGCACACTCACCCTCATCGGTGCCACCACGGAGAACCCGTTCTTCGAGGTGAACCCTCCACTGCGCAGTCGCAGCACGCTCTTCCGGCTGGAACCCTTGCGGAAGGACGACATTCGTACGCTCATCGAACGGGGGCTGCAGGCCGAGGGGCGCACGGCCGATCCGGCCGCGGTCGACCACCTCGCCGATCGTGCGGGCGGCGACGGCCGACAGGTGCTCACGGCCCTGGAGGTGGCATGTGCGCTGGCCCACCCCGGGCCGGTGCAGCTGGACCACGTCGAATCGGCACTCGGCACCAGCGCGCTGCGCTACGGGCGCGACGACCACTACGACGTGGTCAGCGCGTTCATCAAGAGCATGCGCGGCAGCGACCCGCAGGCGGCGGTCTACTACCTGGCACGGATGTTGGAAGCCGGCGAGGACGCGCGCTTCATCGCCCGGCGGATGATCATCTTCGCCAGCGAGGACGTCGGCATGGCCGATCCCCAGTCGCTGCTGGTGGCGGTGGCCGCGTCGCAAGCCCTCGATCACGTCGGCCTGCCGGAGGCGCAGCTCAACCTCAGCCAGGCGGCCATCCACCTCGCGACGGCACCGAAGAGCAATCGGGCGGCGCTCGCCATCTGGAACGCACGCTCCGACGTGCAGGCGGGAGCGGTCGGCGAGGTGCCCGCGCACCTGCGCGACGCGCACTATCAGGGGGCACAGTCCCTCGGCCACGGGGTGGGCTACGACTACCCTCATGATCACGCCGACGGGTGGGTTCCTCAGCAGTACCTGCCCACCGACCAACTCGACAAGCGCTACTACGACCCCACCACCCACGGGGCCGAGGCCCACGTGAAGGACCGCATGGACCGACGCATGGGAGCGCAGGAACAGAAAGGAACCGCATGACCGCAGGCGAACTGGCAGTCCTCATGGCGGCAGTGCTGTGCTGCATCGGTTTCGCGGCGCTCGTGGTGGTCCTGATGCGAGTGCTCGACAGTCTGAAGGCACTCCGCGGCGAGGTCGAGTCGCTGCGCGCCGAGACCCGGCCGCTCCTGCAGGAACTCCGGTCCACCACCAACGACACCCGCGCCGTGGTGGAAGAAGCCCGCGACGACCTCGAGCGCTTCGACCGTGTGCTCGGATCAGCAGAGGCCATCAGCGGCGCCATGGTGGGCGGCAGCCGCATGGCGCGGGCCGCCCTTTCCGCACCGGTCATCAAGACCGTCGCCATCGGCACCGGCACGTCGCGTGCGGTGAAGCGCCTCCGTCGCAAGGAGAGGAAGAGCGCATGATCAAGCGTGTCACGTGGTTCCTCGGCGGCGTCGCGGCCGGCGCCGCGGGTGTCGGTGTCGCGAAGAAGAAGGTGAAGGCCGTCGCGGTCGACTTCGCTCCGGCCAACGTGGCCAAGAAGGCCACCACCCGGGTGAAGGAGGCCGTGCACGAAGGCCGTCGCGCGATGCACGCCAAGGAAGCCGAACTGAAGGGCCGCCTCGAAGGCCGCACGCGCACGCTGGCCGACGACCTCGACGACGGCGACACGGTGTTCGTCGACGGCGTGCCGGTCGAGCCGGGTCAGGTCATCGTGCTCAAGCAGGTCCGCGACGAGAAGGCCCAGTCGGGTCGGCGCAGCCGGCGAGCATGACCGAGGCGCTCGCCGCCGAACTGCGTCTCGCCCTGTCGCCCGACCGGGTGCGCACCAACAGCACCGAACTCGGCCTGTATCGACGCGATGCCTCGAACATCGAGGGCTCGGCGTCGGTGGTGTGCTTTCCTCTCACGGTCGCCGAGGTGCAGGCTGCGGTGCTCGCCGCGGCCCGCCACGGCGTGCCGTTCGTGGCTCGGGGCGCCGGCACCGGGCTCGCCGGCGGAGCGACACCGCTCGACGGAGCGCTCGTCATCGCCACCACCAAGATGCAGCGAGTGCTGTCGGTCGACGCCGTGCATCGGATGGCGTGGGTGGAGCCGGGGCTCCTGAACCTCGACCTCACCCGGGAGGTCACCGCCCTGGGGTTGCACTTCGCCCCCGATCCGAGCAGCCAGCAGAGCTGCTCCATCGGCGGCAACGTCGCGAACAACTCGGGCGGTCCGCACTGCCTGGCCGACGGCGTGACCGCCTCGCATGTACTGGGTGTCGAGGTGGTGCTCAGTGATGGGTCGGTCGTGCAGTTGGGCGGCGAGGAGCCCGAGGTCGAGGGGCTCGACCTGCGCGGCGCGTTCGTCGGCAGCGAAGGCATGTTCGGCATCGCCACCAAGGTCCTCGTCCGACTCACGCAGAATGCCCCCACGGTGCGCACCATGCTGATGGACTTCGCGTCGGTGGAAGCGGGAGCGCAGACGGTGAGCGCCATCATCGCTGCGGGCATGGTGCCGGCCGCCCTGGAGATGATGGATCAGCTCTGCGTGCAGGCTGTGGAGGAGTACATCCATGCCGGCCTGCCCGTGCACGCCGCTGCGGTGCTGCTCGTCGAGGTGGCCGGGTTGCCCCATGGCCTGGAGGCCGATGTCGCCCGCATCGTCGAGATCGGGCCCGCTCACGGTGCCGGCACGGTGAGGATCGCGCAGGACGAAGCCGAGCGGGCGCTGCTGTGGAAGGGACGCAAGACCGCGTTCGGTGCCATCGCTCGGATCAAGCCGAACTACTACCTGCACGACACGGTGGTGCCCCGGCGGATGCTGCCCGAGGTGTTGCGCCAGGTGTACGCCATCGCCGACCGCTACCAGCTCCTGGTGATGAACGTGTTCCACGCCGGCGACGGCAACCTCCACCCGCTGCTGGTGTTCGACAAGCGTGAGCCCGGTGTGATGGAGCGTGTGCACGCCGCGGGTGAAGCCATCGTTCGGGCGTCAGTCGCCGCCGGGGGAGTGTTGTCGGGTGAGCACGGCATCGGGCTGGAGAAGCGCGACTTCATGCCGTTGATGTTCGAGCCGGCCGACCTGGCCGCGCAGGCAGCGATGCGTCGCGCGTTCGATCCTTCCGGTCTGGCGAACCCGTTCAAGGTGCTGCCGAGTCCCGCGGCATGCGGCGACGCGCAGCACGTACCGCCGGGAGCATGGGTGTGATCGATCTCGACGCGTTCGCTCACGAGGTGGGGGTCGACGACCCGGTCGCTGTCGCTGGACTGTGCACCAGGGGCGGCGGGCCGGCGGGGGTCCGCACCGTCGCCGCGCCGTCCGGCATCCTCTGGGTGCAGCCCGACGAGATGATCGTCTGCTGCGGCGCCGGCACTCCGGTCGACGAACTCGTCGACGCGCTCGCCGAGCACGGCCAGACGGTGGCGCTGCCGGCTGGTGGGACGGTGGGTGGCGCGTTGTCCGTCGGGCACAGCGACCACCGCCGGCTCGGGTACGGGCCCGTGCGCGACGTGCTCCTGCAGGCTCGGTACGTGAGCGCCACCGGCGACGTGGTGAAGGCGGGTGGCCCGACGGTCAAGAACGTCAGTGGCTTCGACCTGTGCCGTCTGCTGGTGGGAGCCAGGGGCACGCTCGGTTTCCTGGGCGAGGTCATCCTGCGCACGCGCCCGCTGCCGCCGAGCTCGCAGTGGATGTCAGCGCCTGCCACCGACCCCGACACGGTGTTCACGCGGCTGCACCGTCCGGTGAGCGTGTTGTGGAACGGCACCACCGTGTGGGCGCTCCTGGAGGGTCACCCGTTCGACGTCGCCGAACAGGCCGATGCCGCGGGACTCGCTGCGTGCGCAGGACCGCCGCCGCTGCCCCAGGGGAGCCGACGGTCCGTGCCGCCCGCCGCTGTGGTCGACCAACGCGGCGAGTTCGTGACCGAGGTGGGGGTCGGCATCGTCCACCACGCCGAGCCGTGGTCAGCGCCGCCCCGATCGGCACGTGTGCTCGAATTGACCCGAGCAGTGAAGGCCGAGTTCGACCCTACCGGTCGTTTGAACCCCGGCATCGATGTCTGACCCCACGCCGTTGGCGGCAGCCGCAGCCCGCCAGTGGGGCCTGCCGGACCCGGTGCTCATCCGCACCGGGATGAACTCCCTGTTCGCCGCCGGCGACGACGTGGTGCTGCGCGTCGGCCGCCCCGCGTTCCCCATTGCCACCGAGCGCGCCTGGATGTCGCTCATGTCATCCCACGACGTGCGGGTTCCGAGACTGCTCCATGACATGAATGGCGGGGAGGGCGTGTCGGTGGTGGCCATCGAGCGCATCCATCCCGTCGGCGACATCGACTGGTGCGCCACCGGCGCGATGGTGCACCGCCTGCATGCGATCGATCCATCCGCGGCGCCGGGATTGCCGTGGGCCGGGCACTTCCCGCATTGGCAGATCGAGTCGTTGCTGGCCGACGTCCGGGCCTCCATCGATTCGTCCGCGCTCGCGGGTATCGAACGATGTCTGAGGCAGTGGGCCGGCTGGCAGGAGCGCCTTCGCGAGCACTTGGTGGTCTGCCACGGCGACGTGCACCCAGGCAACGTGATGCAGGCTGCCGACGGTCCCGTCCTCATCGACTGGGATCTCCGGTGCATGGCGCCGGCGGGGTGGGACCACGGACCGATGCTGCAATGGAGCGAGCACTGGACCACTCGATGGGGCGGTGGGCCGCTCGCGTACGACCAGTTCGCCCAGGGTTACGGCGTTTCGTTGCGCGACGACTGGATGACACAGGCGTTGTCCGCGATGCGAATGGTGATCGCCACGCTGATGCGCGTACGGGCCGGTCGAACGGATGTGGTGGCCGCAGCGGAGGCCGAGCGTCGGCTGCGCTACTGGCGTGGCGACCCCGACGCCCCGCTGTGGGATCCGCAGTAGCGTCGACGCGATGAGCACTGGTTCTTTCGTGGAGATCGCGCCGGGGGTGAGCGTCACCACGGCGGTGAAGTACACGACCAACACCACGGTGGTCGTTCGGAACGATCGGGCCGTCATCGTCGACCCGGCCTGGACGGAGACCGATCTGAACGCGATCGCCGCGTGGCTGCAGTCGTCATCGCTGCACATCTCCACCGGGTTGAGCACCCACGGCCACTTCGATCACGTGCTGTGGCACCCCGAGTTCGGCGATGCACCTCGATGGGGATCGCCTCGCGCCGTTGCGATGGCGAACGAGGACCGGGCGCTCATCCTGGAGCACTTGGAGGGCGACATCCCGCCCGAGTGGCCGCATCCGGTCGACGGCCTGCACGCGCTCGACGACACCCATGTGCCCGACCCCTTCGGCGACGGCGACCTCGAGGAGATCGAACTCGTGGTGCACGACGGACACGCGCCGGGCCACACCGCGATGTGGTTCCCCGATCGCGGCGTGCTGCTCGCCGGCGACATGCTGAGCGACATCGAGCTGCCGTTCCCGTTCTTCCCCGACGACCTCCCTGCGTACCTCGCCGGGCTCGACGCGCTGGCACCCGTGGTGGCCAAGGCGAAGGTGCTCGTACCGGGCCACGGCCATGTCACCACCGACCCGATGTCGCGACTGGACGCCGACCGCCGCTACCTCGACGACGTGATCACCCGCGGCGACAGCGACGACCCACGTCGCGCGCTCGATGGCATGGAGCCGGCGCATCGCAAGATGGTGGAGATGGCGCGCGAGCTGCCGCGCTGACTATTTCGGCTGGCAGGTGGGGCAGTAGTAGCAGGCCCGGCCGCCGAGCTCCACGATCTGCACCGGCGTGTCGCAGCGCAGACAGATGTCGCGGTGGTACACGTAGGTGGTGTCACCCCGTCGGGCCTTCCCCTTCGGGATGGGGTGGTTGCGACGGTCGATGGTGATGATGCGGTTGTCCCTCACGCCCTGTCGGAGCATGGAGGCGATGGTGCTCCAGATCGCTTCGGCTTCGGCCGGCTCGAGGTCGCACCCTCGTCGCTCGGGATGGATGGCGTTCACGAACAGCGCTTCGGCGCGGTACACGTTGCCGACACCTGCGAGCACCTTCTGATCGAGCAGCAGTTGGCCGATGGGCTGCTTGCTCTTGCGCATCCGCTCGATGGCCAACTGTGGCTTCGCATCGCGACGCAATGGGTCCGGGCCGAGCCTGGCGATGACGCTGTCGCGATCCTCGGGCGTGCCGATGCTGCAATCCGTGGGTCCGGCGAGGTCGATGGTGCCCAAGTCGGTGGCCATTCGCATGCGCACCATTCCCACCGGCTCGGGCGAGTCGGGGCCGGCGGCCACCCGGAACTTGCCGAAGAGCCCGAGGTGCACGTGACCCACCAGGCCGTTCGCCCACTCGTAGAAGAGGTGCTTGCCATAGGGCTGGATGCGCTCGAGCACCACCCCGTCGACCAACGCGGCGTCGGCGGCGAAACGGCCCTGCGGTGAGCTGACGGCCACCGGCCGCCCGGTGAGGAGCGGGGAGTGATCCTTGGCGATGCGATGGATGGTGTGACCTTCGGGCATGGCAGCCGTGACGCTACGGTGAGGCGGCGTGAAACTCCACCTGGACGACGAGGAGCTGGCCACTTGCGTCAGCTGTGGGCTGTGCCTGCCGCACTGCCCGACCTTCCGTGTCACGGGTGAGGAAGCGCTGTCGCCGAGAGGTCGCATCGCTGCCATCAGGGCCGTGCACCTGGAGGACGCGCCCATCACCCCGGAGTTCGTGTCGTTCATGGAGACCTGCGTGCAGTGCCGCGGTTGCGAGCCCGCATGCCCGTCGGGTGTCCACTACGGCCACCTCCAGGAGGGCGTGCGCGAGTCGCTCGTCGAACAGGGTCGGATGACTCCGTGGTGGCAGCGTTGGGGCTTCAAGGTCCTGCCGCACCATCGCACGCTGCTGCTCGGCTCGTCGGCGTTGGCGGTGGCACAACGCCTGCGCCTGGTCCCGAAGCGCGCCGGGCTGCCCCGGTTGGCGCTCCGTCGTTCGCCCGCGGTCGCCGACACCGGCACCGATGCGTGGCTGTTCACCGGCTGTGTGATGGACGCGTGGTTGCGCGACACGCATCGCAGCACCGCCAAGGTGCTCGACCATCTCGGCGTCACCTACCGCACACCCGGTACGGGTGGGGGCTGCTGCGGCGCGCTGCACACGCACGCCGGGCTCACCGACGAGTCCCGTCGACTCGCTGTCGCGGTGATGGCCTCGATGCCCGGCGATGCGCCAGTGGTGGTGAACAGCGCGGGCTGCGGCGCAGCGCTGAAGGACTACGGCCACCTGCTGGGGACACCCGACGCCGAGGCCTTCGCCGCTCGGGTGCAGGACGTGCACGAGTTCGTCGCCCAGCACATCGACCGGCTCGCGCCCACGAAGCACCTCGGCAGCGTGATCGTGCAGGATCCATGTCACCTGCGCCACGTGCAGAAGGCGCACATGGCGGTGCGGACGGTGCTGGCGCCGGTGGCCGACCTGAAGGAACTCGACGACGACGGCGTCTGCTGTGGCGCCGGCGGTGCCTACTCGGTGATGCAGCCCGCGCTCGCGGGTGACATTCGCGCGCGCAAGGTCGCGGCCATCGGACGTGCGGGTGAGGGCGTGGTGGCGAGTGCCAACCCCGGTTGCGCGATGCACCTCGCTGCGGCCGGCCTGGTGGTGCGACACCCCATCGATCTGTTGGCGGACGCGCTGTGAGCGGCAACTACGACCACCTCGCCGATCGCCTCGATGCCGTGGCGGAGGAGCTCGACGAGATCATGTTCGATCAGCTGCGCGAGGCGGCCGCCGAGAAGACCGGTCGCCCGGCCGACGACAAGCGCCTCACCCAGGCACGGCGCGCCATCGAGAAGGCAAGCCACCTCCTCCGAGGTAGTGACAACGGAACTTAAGTTCTGGCGCGGACCTCGTCGCCCTGGGTGATGGTGCCGGGTTGCACGACCTTGGCGTAGGCGCCGACGGCCTGGCCCATTTCCTTCACCACGTGGCGGAGGATGGCGCGGTCCTGCGGGATGTCGGGCGTCACCTGCTTGGTGATGGCCGCGCAGCGGGGACAATCGTTGACGACCTCCACGACGACCGAGCCGATGGAGAACTGGCGACCGCTCCACTCGAACTCCGGATGGCCCGGCTCGTCGCCCGTGTCGATGACCAACGTGGGCCGGAAGCGGCGGACGTCGACCACGGAGTCGGGGAGTGCGGCCGCCATCGTGCGCAGTGACGACGTGGTCATCAGCAACAGCGGATAGCAGTCGTAGAACGTACCGGGCGGTGCCTGGTACTCGCCCACGTACGGACCGAACTTGCTGAAGTCGGGCAGCGGCTCGTCGTCCTCGCGAGCGAAGATGTCGCGCAGGTACCCCATGAGGTCCTCGGGGAGCTCGCCGCGACTGCGGTAGAAGTCGAGGTCCTCGGGAGGGCGCAGGCTCTCCAGCCGAACCGACCGGCCGAGGGCCTCGGACAGCACGGCATTCGCTTCGCTGTCGGAACTGAGCACCGATCGACCATCGGCAAGTCGGATGGCGACATCGCCGCCGCCACCGTGCGCAGCGGCCAACTGCATGATTCCGGGCGTCTGGCGGGTGTTGGCCAGGTAGTCGCCGTCGACGTCGCGCAACGCCCAGATGCGGTCGCCCACCATTCCCAGTTCGGTGAAATGTGCCTCGGGCAGCCGGCTCCCGATCATCGACTTCACCGGGTATTGCCAGAGCTCGGTGACGTGCATGTCAGTCCTCCACGAAGGTGTTGCAGAGATCGATCATTCCCCGCAGATCACCGTAGCCGTGCTTCGCGAACACGAACGCGATGCGCGGCAGGTGCACCTGGTCGCCCTCCTTGCGCTCGGGGCCGATGGGGTCGCTGACGTGGATGTCGCCGTGCTTGCACAGGTGTCCGAAGCGACGGTTCAGCTCGCGCAGTTGGTCGATGGTGGGTTCGTGGCGCAGACGGATGATGAGCGTGTCGCCGACGTACCGCATCGAGTCGTAGTTGCGATAGAAGCCGAGGATCTCGTTGACCGCGACTTCGCAGTCGTCGGTGATGAGGTAGAGCTGTCGGTCGGCCTCGGCGACCAGCCCGCGCAACACGAGTTGCTCGCGCACGAAGGCATCGACGGTCTCCCAGTAGGGGTCGCCCGGGACGTCGAGGAACACGATGGGCACCGGCAGCCCCTTGCCGGTCTGCGTGAGCGTGAGGAGTTCGAACGTCTCGTCGAGCGTGCCGAACCCACCTGGCAGGCAGACGAATCCGCGGCTCTCCTTGATGAGCATCAGCTTGCGGGTGAAGAAGTACTTCATGCTGACGTACTTGTCGTCACCGGCGATGACGTGGTTCGCGCCCTGCTCGAACGGCAACCTGATGCTGACGCCGATGGAGTTCTCGCGCCCGGCACCCTCCATGCCGGCCTGCATGATGCCCGGGCCGGCGCCGGTGATGACCATCCACCCTTCGATGGCGAGCCGGTAGGCCACCTCCTTGGCGGCGGTGTACAGCGGGTCGTTCTCGGACGTGCGTGCCGAGCCGAAAATGGCCACCTTCGGCTTGTCCTGCGCGTGGGCGAACATGTCGAAGGCGTCGCCCATCTCCGCGAGCGCGGCGGCCGCGATCTTCATGTCGAGCGTGGACGGGCGCTGTTCGACCAGGTCGTACGCGGCCCTCAACAGCTGCTGCGCGTGGCGCCGATCGGCGCCCTGCGGAACGCCCTCGAGGAGCGAGGCGAACAGGTCGTCGGCGGGATGAGATTCGGACACGGCGGGCAGGCTACGCCAGCGTGACGGCCTTCGCCTTCAGCGCGTCGAGCAGCTCGTCGAAGCTCTTCTGGAAGCTCGCCACACCGTCGCGTTCGAGTTGCGCTGCCACGTCGTCGAGGTCGACCCCGACGGCGGTGATGGCATCCCAGTCGCGCTGCGCCTGATCGACATCGGCGTCGATGGTGCGCCCGAGGTTGCCGTGATCGGCGAACGCCTCGATGGTGGCATCGGGCAGTGTGTTCACCGTGTGCGGCCCGATGAGCGTGTCGACGTACAGCGTGTCGGGGTAGGCCGGGTTCTTCGTCGACGTGCTGGCCCACAGCGGGCGCTGGGCCACGGCGCCGTCGGCGGCGAGCGCCTCCCATCGCGGGCCGCTGAACGTGCGCTGGAACGCCGCGTAGGCCAGCTTCGCCTGGGCGATGGCAGCCTTGCCCTTGAGGGCCAGCGCCTCGGGTGAACCGATGGCATCCAGCCGCGCGTCGACCTCGGTGTCGACCCTGCTGATGAAGAAGCTGGCCACGCTGGCGACCTTGGCGAGGTCGGCATCGACCGTGCCGGAGTACGTCTCGAGGCCGTCGACGTAAGCGTCCATCACCTGCTGATAACGGTCGAGCGAGAAGATCAGGGTGACGTTGATGTTGCGCCCCTCGGCGATCATCTGGCGAATGGCGGGCAGACCCGCCTCGGTGCCGGGGATCTTGACCATCAGGTTCGGGCGGGCGACCTGCTGGTGCAGCTCGCGGGCTGCCGCCTCGGTGCCAGGACCGTCGTGGGCGAGGCCGGGATCGACCTCCACGCTCACGTAGCCGTCGCCACCGAAGCTGTCGTGATAGAGCGTGGCGAATGCGTCGAGTGCTCCGTGGATGTCCTGCAACACCATGCCCCAGTAGTGATCCAGCACGTCGCCGCCCTCGGCGACCAGTTCGCGGAACTGGTCGTCGTAGTCGGCAGAGCCCTGGATGGCCTTCTGGAAGATGGTGGGGTTGCTGGTGAGCCCGCGGATACCCGAGTGCACCAGGCGGTCGAGCGTGCCGTCGGTGAGGTAACTGCGCTTCAGGTTGTCGAGCCAGGGGCTCTGTCCGTACTCGTGGTACAGGTGCGCCAGACGATCCATGATTCAGCCCTTCGATGCGATGAGTGCGGTGGCCCTGGCCACGACGTTGCCGACGTTCAATCCGAGTTGGTCCATCGCCACGTTGCCCGGCGCGCTGGCGCCGAAGCGGTCGATGCCGATGCTGTCGTCGGCGAACTGTGCCCAGCCGAACGTGACCCCGGCCTCCACGGACAGCACGGGAACGCCTGCGGGGAACAGCGCGGCGCGGTAGGCGGCCGGTTGTGCGCGGAAGCGATCCCAGGAGGGCATGCTGACCACGCTCGCGCTCACACCCTGCTCGGCGAGCGTCGCGGCGGCCTCGACGCACAGGCTGACCTCACTGCCCGTGGCGAGGAGGACGACCTGCGGATGGTCGACGGCGTGCACCACTGCGGCACCCACTTCGACGGCGCTGCCGTCGGTGCACACCGTGACGTTCTGGCGGGTGAGCACCAGCGCGGTGGGGCCGTCGTGCTCGACGGCTGCCCGCAACGCGGCGGACGTCTCGTTGGCATCGGCCGGGCGGATGACCTGCAACCCGGGGATGGCCCGCAGCGTCGCGACGTGCTCGACCGGTTGGTGCGTGGGTCCGTCTTCACCCACACCCACCGAGTCGTGGGTGAAGACGAAGATGACCTTTGCTCCGCTGAGCGCGGCGAGGCGCACGGGCGGACGCATGTAGTCGAGGAACACGAAGAACGTGCCACCGGCGGGCAGCACGCCGCCGTGCAGCGCCATGCCCACCATGGCCGACCCCATGCCGTGCTCGCGGATGCCGTAGTACACCTGACGGCCGCCCGGATCGGCGGCTGACATCGCGGTCTGGCCGGCCAACTTGGTGCCGGTGTTGCCGGTGAGGTCGGCGGCGCCCGCCACCAGCCCGGGAATGGTGTCGAGCGAGGCGTTGAAGGCCTTCTCGATGGCCACCCGCGTGGCGATCTTCTCGCCCTGGTCGAAGGTGGGGAGTGCGTCCTGCCAGCCGGGCAGCCCGGTGGCTCCCCAGCAGGCGTCCCACACGGCTCGATCGACGGACGACACGTCGAAGCGCTGCTGCCACGCGGCCACCGCGGCATCGCCGCGCTCCGCGCAGTGGGCGCGGTATGCGTCGACGAGTTCCTCGGGCGCCCAGAACGGTTCGTCGGGGATGCCCATCACGGCCTTGGTGCGGGCCACCTGCTCGGCGGTGAACGGGTTGCCGTGCGCCTCGTGACGGTCGGTGAGATCGGGGCTCGGGAAGCCGATGTGCGAACGCAGCACCAGCAGGCTGGGCCGGTCGGTGACGGCCATCGCCCGACGCAGCGCAGCTTCGAGCGCGTCGCAGTTCTCGGCGATCTCACCCAACTGCTCGACGTGCCAGCCGTAGGCCTCGAACCGACCGACGACGTCGTCGCTGTAGGTGAGGTTGGTGTTGCCGTCGATGGTGATGTGGTTGTCGTCGTAGACGCACACGAGACCGCCGAGCCGCTGGTGACCTGCGAGCGATGCCGCCTCGTGGCTGACGCCCTCCATCAGGCAGCCGTCGCCTGCGAGCACGAACGTGTGGTGGTGCACCACGTCGGCGCCGAACTGCGCCCGCAAGTGGCGCTCGGCGAGCGCCATGCCCACGGCGTTGGCGAAGCCCTGGCCCAGTGGGCCGGTGGTGACCTCCACGCCGGCGGTGTGGCCGACCTCGGGGTGGCCGGGGGTGGCCGAGCCCCACTGGCGGAAGTCCTTGATGTCGCTCAGTTGCAGGCCGTACCCCGCGAGGTACAGCAACGAGTACTGCAGGATGCTGGCGTGCCCACCCGACAGGATGAACCGGTCGCGGTCGGGCCAGCGCGGGTTCGAGGGCGAATGCTCCATCACCCGGGCATACAGGGTGTGAGCCAGTGGCGCGAGCGCCATCGCCGTGCCCTGATGCCCGCTCTTCGCGTGGAGCGGAGCGTCCATCGCGAAGCCGCGGATGAGCGAGATGGCCTGCTGTTCTTGTTCGTGGGTGAGCGTACGGGGCACGCAGCGACTGTACCCGGGGGTCAGGCGGGAGGCAGCAATGTGAACGGCACCAGATGCCACGGACCGCGATCCACGCGGCAGTGGGCGATGATCTGGCGGTACTCGGTGAAATCGAGCTCACCGCGCACCAGGCGGTACGTGAACTTGCCCGGCTCGACGGTGAACGGGCTGACATTGCGCGCGATCTGCTCGTCGTCTTCCTCGATGCCGTTGCGGAACACCACCTCGAACACGCCGCTCCCGGTCTCGCCGGGAGGGCAGAAGATGAGCGCCACCAGGTGCGGTGCCACCGTGACCGGCACCGGCGTGGGTGCGGCCATGCTGAACATCGCTCCCGTCAGGTCGATGCGGGTGGACGGACCGGGTGCCTGGCGCAGCTCGAAGTTCTCGACGAAGAGGGCGGAGACGATCTGCATGACGCCCGAGAGTACCGGCCGTTCGCGGGAGGGCGACCGGGTTCTCCGATAGCGTCGTCGTCACTCGACGTGAAAGTGGACGCAATGTCATCGACCCAGAACCTCACCCCGCTGCAGGCCTCCGAGGCTCGTCGCCTCGCGGCACTGGCCGCCGCCGACAAGCCCAAGCGCGTCATATCCGAGGAGGAGAAGGCCACGCGCAAGGACCGCGTGGCGAGGGCCAAGGACGCGTTGGCCCGGTCCGTGGGCGCCAAGGGCGAACACGTCGCCGCCGCACGCGCGGCGCTGAAGAGCTACCTGCAGAAGCTGAACGAGCCCAAGCAGCCCAACGACGAGCAGTTCGAGGCGCTCATCGCCGCCCCGTTCGCGGCACCGCCGAAGAAGAAGACCGATCGCCGCTTCTGACCTCGCCACCACTCAGGTGGTGATGCACGGGGCGCCGCCGGCCCAGACCTGTTCGACCTGCAGGTCGGCGTCCAACGCCACCATGTCGGCGCGCATGCCCGGCGCCAACACCCCGCGGTCGTGGAGCCCGAGCAGCCGTGCAGGATTGGTGCTGGCCGCGAGCAGCGCTCGCCGCGGCGATGCCCCGGCGGCCACGATGATGCGCACAGCCGTGTCCATGGTGACTCCACTGCCCGCCAGCGTGCCGTCGGGAAGGCGCGGCGCGCCGTCGCGCCACTCCATGCCGATGACGCCCACGTTGCCGGCGCGCCACGCGACGGCGTCGGTGACCAACACCATCCGGTCGTCGCCCAGCAGCTGAGCGGCCAGCTGCAGCACTCGCGGGTGCACGTGCACGCCGTCGGCGATGAGCGACGCCGACACGTCGGGGTTGGTGAGCGCGAAGGCGGCCACGCCTGGCTCACGGTGGTGCACGCCGCTCATCCCGTTGAAGAGGTGAGTGGTGAGTCGGGCGCCTGCCGCCACCGCTGCGTCGAACTCGGCCTCGCTGCACTGGGTGTGCCCGATGGACACCAGCCGTCCGCTGGACGTGAGCAGTCGAATCGCCTCCAGCGCCAACGGTTGCTCGGCGGCGAGGGTGACCAGCGCGACATGGCGGGGGAGGTGGCGGAGCCATTCGAGATCGATGGGCACGATCAGGTCCACCGGATGCGCACCGGGGGAGCGGCCGAGGAACGGGCCCTCCAGATGGGCCCCGACGATCGCGGGCCGGCCCACCGGCGGGCGGTCCATGGCGGCCCCGATGCGCTGCAACGGCCGCTCGAAGCGTGCGAGCGGCATGGTCACCAGCGTGGGGCACCACGTGGTCACGCCCTGGGCGAGGAGCATCGTGTCCAGACGGCCCCACGCTGCGCCGTCGGCCGAGGCGACATCGATGTCGTCGATGCCGTTGACCTGCAGGTCCACGAATCCGGGCACCAACCGACGAGTGGTGTCCACCGTCGACACCGGCTCGATGCGGGCGATGGTGCCGCCGTCCAGGTGCACCCGCGCGGGGCCCGTCCATCCACGGGCGGCGAGGACATCAGCGGCATCGACGGACGGCATGGCTCCACGATCTCATAAGCTGTGGTTCGTATGGGCGACCAGGGGACCGATCCGCTCACCACGCGTGAGCTCATCCTGGCCGAGGCGCTCCGATGTTTCGCCGAGTCGGGCTACGACGGCACGTCGCTGAACGACATCGCCGCAGGGGTCGGAATCCGTCGCCCGAGCCTGTTGCACCACTTCGCTTCGAAGGACGCGCTGTACCAGGAGGTGTTCGAGGAGTCGCTCAGCGACTGGTTCGAGAAACTCAACGTGATGGTCACCGCGCCGGAAGTGGGTCTGCGCAAGATGGAACTGGTCATCGAGGCCGGGTTCGACTTCTTCGCCGAGAACCCCGACTTCGTGCGTCTCATCCGGCGCGAAGCGCTCGACGGTGGCGCGCACCTGGGCATCGACCTGGCGGCGGTTCTCCGGCCGATGTGGGACCGCGCCGTCGAGTTCTTCCGGCGAGAGATGGACGCCGGCGTCTTTCGCCGCGTCGACCCGGCGCAGATGCTGCTCTCCGGCTACGGGGCGCTGCTCACCTACTTCAGCGACGCGGTGTTCCTCGAGGGGTTGCTCGACCAGGACCCGCTGTCCAAGTCGGCGCTGAGTGCTCGACGCGAGCACTTCACCCAGTTCTTCGTGGCGGCGCTCACTCCGTGACCGTCGGGGTCGTCCCGCTACGGTCGCCTCGATGAGCCGCGCGGAACAGTTCCAGCCCCTGCCCACCGAGACCGCTGAACGGTGGATGCGATTCACCAAGCACGACCGCGTGTACTTCCCGATGCTCGTGGGGCTGGAGGTGCAGGAGGTGCGGCACGATTACTGTCGGATGATCCTTCCGTTCCGGCCAGAACTGGAGCAACCGGCAGGTGTGGTGCACGGTGGGGCGATCGCCACGGTGCTCGACAGCGTGGTCGTGCCGGCGGTCGGCTCGGCCTACACCGCCGAGCACCGGTACAGCACCGTCGACATGCACGTGCAGTACATCTCGGCGCTGGTGAAGGAGGACGCCCTCTGTGAGGGGTGGGTGGTGAAGCGCGGCCGCTCCACGGTGTTCTGCGAGGCCGAGATGATGGGCGCGACGTCGGGCAAGCTCATCGCCCGCAGCGTGCTCACCTACAACGTGAGTGTCGTCCGCACCTGAGACGTGCCGAGACGAAGTGGTTGGCTACCGTGGACCTCGATGACCGCCACTGGAAACACCCTGTCCGAAGCCGCCTCGAAGGCGCTCCTGCGCCACTACGGCGTGCCCATCGCCCCCGAGCACGAGGTGGCCGATGCCGGTTCGGCCGCAGCGGCAGCCGCGGAGGTGGGATTCCCGGTGGTGGTGAAGCTGTGCGGCGACGCCATCGCGCACAAGACCGAGAGGGGCCTGGTGAAGTTGCGCCTGGGCGACGCCGCCGCAGTGGAAGCGGCGTCGGCGGAACTCCTCGGCAAGGCGACCCCCGACGACGGTGAGGTCTCGCTGCTGGTGGCGCCGATGATCAGCGGCAACCGCGAACTCATCGCGGGTGTCGTGCGTGATCCCCAGTTCGGGGCGAACGTGATGCTCGGCGTGGGCGGCGTGCTGGCCGAAGCCGTGGCCGACGTGGTGTTCCGACCGGTGCCCATCACCGAGGTCGACGCCTACGAGATGATCGAAGGCCTGGCCACCCAGAAGTTGCTCGGCGAGTTCCGCGGCGAGGCTGCAGTCGATGGTCCGTCGCTCGCCGCAGTGTTGATGGGCCTGTCGGCGCTGGCAGCCGATCGCCCCGACGTGGTGAGTGTCGACGTGAACCCCCTCATCGTGCGCGCCGACGGTACCCCGGTCGCGGTCGACGCGCTGGTGGAGCTGGGCGAGGCAGCCGAACCACTCGCTGCCGTTCGGCGCCGTCCCACCGACGAGCAGTTCCTCGCACTGTTCCAGCCCAAGGGGGTGCTCGTCACCGGTGCGTCCACCCATCCGGGCAAGTTCGGCTTCGTCAGCGTGCACAACATCCTCGCCGGCGGGTTCGCGGGCGGGGTGTACGGCACCAATCTGCACGGCGAGGAGGTGCTCGGCGTGCGCACCGTCGCCGACATCGAGCAACTGCCCGACGGTGCCATCGACCTCGTGTTCGTGTGCACCCCGGCGAGCGCGAACCCGGCGCTGTTGCGTGCCTGCGCGGCGAAGGGTGTGAAGGCGGCGTTCCTCACCAGCGCCGGGTACGGCGAAGCGGGCGACGAAGGTCGCGTGGCGGAAGCGGAACTCGTGGCCTTGGCCGACGAGCTGGGCATCCTGCTCGCGGGGCCGAACGGCCAGGGCGTCGTGAGCACCCCGGCGCACCTGTGCGCACAGATCGTGGCCCCGTATCCGCCCGCCGGCCGCATCGCCGTGGCCAGTCAGAGCGGCAACTTCGTCAGCAGCTTCCTGAACTACGCCCGCCAGACCGGCGTGGGCATCAGCCGGGCCGTGTCGGCCGGCAACGCCGCAGCGGTCACTCCGGCCGACTACCTCGACTGGTACGCCGACGACGCCGCCACCGCGGTGTCGCTCGCATACGTGGAGGGCATCGTCGACGGTCGGGGCTTGCTCGACCGGTTCGCCTCGGTCGCGTCGCGCAAGCCGCTGGTGGTGGTGAAGGGCGGTGCCACGGCCAACGGCGCACGTGCTGCCGCCAGCCACACCGGCGCCCTCGCCGCCGACGACAAGGTGTTCGACGGCGCGTGTCGGCAGGCCGGCGTCACCCGTGCC
>JACQZZ010000098.1 GCA_016213625.1 Actinomycetota bacterium | reverse complement strand
CGGTGTCGCTCCGATCAGTCGCGCCGATGCCTTGAATGCCTCGAAGCGTGGTCGGAACTCGTCGACCGCCTGCTGCGAGTTGAGGTGCACATGGAGGCCGGCGGAACCGGCGCCCACCAGTGCGTCGACAGGATCATGGCCGTGGTCGGCCCACCGTTGCCGGTAGTGGTCGACGAGATCGCGATATTGCTCGAGCGGTCCGGACACGTTGGCGGAGAACAGCGGGTCGCCCCACTTCGCCGCCAGCTCGGTAGACGCCTTCGAGGTGGCGCTGCCGTGCCAGACACGAATCGGGCGCTGCAGCGGTCGGGGTCGCGACGTGAAGTCGGTCAGCGGTGGGCGACTCGTGCCGGTCCAGTTGACCTTCTCTTCGCGGAGCAGCCGGTGGAGCAGTTCGTAGTGTTCGCGGTTGCGTTCCCACTGGTCGTCGTTGGTGTACCCGAAGACCCGTGACTGTTCTTCGGTGTTGCCCTTGCCGATGATCAGTTCCAGCCGCCCACCGGAGAGGACGTCGACGGTGGCGTAGTCCTCGGCGACCCGGACCGGGTCGAGCAGCGAGAGCACGGTGACACCGGTGAACAGCCGGATTCGGGTGGTCGTGGCAGCGAGGTGGGCGAGGATGACTGCAGGCGACGATGCCTCGGCAGCGTCGATGTGATGTTCGCCGATGCCGTAGCCGTCGAAGCCGAGATCTTCGAAGTAGGAGGCCTCGGAGACAACGTCGGAGAAGACCTGCGACGCGGACGGCCGAAGGCCGGTGGCGGGGTCGGGTGGGTTGAGGAGCAGTCGGACGACGATGAACTTCACCGGTCGCCCCCCGGTGCCTGGGCGGCGATGAACGGGAGTTGCCGACGCACAGCGAACCCCAGGCGCTCGTAGACGCGGAGCGCTCCGACATTGGTCTGGGCGAGGTGAAGGATCGGGCGTTGGCCGCGATCGAGGATGCCGCTGGCCACCCTGTGCGTCAGTGCGGCGGCGTACCCTCGGCCGCGGAACGCCGGGTGGGTGCAGACGGCGCTGACTTCGGTGTGCGTGGGCACCTGCAGCCGCTCGCCCGCCATGGCCACGAGAGCACCATCGGCGACGATGCCGTAGTAGTCCCCCAGTTCGATGGTGCGCGGCCGGAACGGGCCCGGCTGGGTGAGCTCCACGAGGGCCAGCATCTGTGGCACGTCATCGGCGGTCAGCGGCCGGATCGTCGCGTCGATCGGGGGCGACTCGGACAGGGTCTCGAGCACCATCTGATATCCGAGACCTTGCCCGATCGGCGTCCAACGATCGGGAAGGGCGGGGGGTGCTCCTCCGCTCAGCAGCACCGTGTCGCCCGGTTCCACGATCCGTTCCAGCGATGCCCAGGAGGCGTCGGAGTCGTCCGCGAGTGCGACGAAGCCGGCGACATCGGTGAGGTAGCGGCGGGCGCGATCGTCGCCGACCGACAGGTGCTGGTGGGTGGTGGTGAGCGCGTGCCACACCAGCGTGTCGAGGAGGGCGTCCTCCACTTCGGTGGTGATCTGCGGGTGTTGGTCGGTGGAAGTCATCGGAGTGGAACCCGTCGTCGCATGGGTGGTGGATTGGACGCCGGGATCGTCTGCCCGTTTGTTCCGTGGCCGAGCAGACGATCCCAGCGATGCGGCGAGACCGGACAAGGGAAGGAGTCCGGTCTCGCTACATGGTCAGCTGCGGGGCAGCCCTGGAGGGTTCACTTCGGAGGCGTCGATCGCTTCCACGTCGAGACCCCACTTCTTCAACACTTCGAGGTACGTACCGGTCTCGATGAGGTGGTTGATGGCCGACGCCAGCGCAGGAGCGAGTTCGTTGCCCTTCAGCGTCATCGCTGCGATCTGGGCCGGGATGCTGCCCCCGCCGGGGACGACGCCGACGATCTTCGTCTTGCCGGTGGTGTTGTGCCGGTACGAGGCTGACGGGGCCGGGCCGAAGTAGAGCTCGATACGGCCAGAGTCGAGGGCGAGCAGGAAGTCGGCCTCGTTCTGGTAGTACTGGATGTCGGCGGCCGGCAGCCCAGCTGCCTGGTTCTCCTTGTCCCACGCCAGCAGGATCTGTTCCTGGTTCGTGCCCGAACCAACGGCCACCTTTTTCCCGGCGACATCCGCCGCCTTCGTCACGACGAGATCGCTGTCGGCATTCGCCTCGAAGGCGAGAGAGTCGACGCGGTACGACGCGAAGTCGTACTTGTCCTTGCGTTCCTCGGTGACAGTGATGTTGGAGAAGGCGACGTCGTACTGTCCGCTCTCGACCGAGAGGAACAGGTTCTCCCACGAGCTCGGTTGGATGTCGACCTCCAACCCCAAGGTGTCGGCCACGATGTAGGCGAGGTCGATCTCGTTGCCGATCAGCGTGGTCTCGTCATCCGCGTACAGCAGCAGCGGCGGAGCGTCGAACGCTCCGACACCGACGACGAGCTTGCCGCTGTCCTTCCACTTCGCGGGAAGCAGTTCGGCCGACGCAGGGTCCTTGTCGGCACGGATGCGGGATGCCTGTTCGACCGACGTGTCGAACGCACTGTTGCCGACGTCGGCCACTGGTGCGTCGCTGTTCGCCGGGACGGTGGCGTCGGCGACGGTGCTCTTGGCCGTTCCGGCGTCGGCAGCATCGGCAGTCGAGCTGCTCGAGTCGTCGCCGCAGGCAGCGAGCAACAGCGCTGCGGCGAGTGAGACGACAGCCCACCGGGTTCGGCGGGGGGTGGCACGTTGGTTCACGAAAACTCCGTTCATTCTTTCGGGGTTGTAGGGGGTGTGGGGAGGCTGGTGGTGACGCAGGGCGTCAGAGGACCTTGGCGAGGAACGCCGCGGTCCGTTCGTGCTGCGGGTGGTCGAGCACGTCGCGGGCGGGGCCGCGTTCGACGATGCGGCCTTGGTCCATGAACACGACGGTGTCGGCGACCTCGCGGGCGAAACCGGTCTCGTGGGTGACGACGATCATCGTCATGCCCGCTCGGGCGAGGCCCTTCATCACGTCAAGGACCTCGTTCACGAGTTCAGGGTCGAGCGCGCTGGTGGGCTCGTCGAAGAGCAGCACCTTTGGTTGCATCGCGAGTGCGCGGGCGATCGCCACACGTTGCTGCTGACCGCCCGAGAGCCGGCGCGGATACGAGTCGCCGCGGTCGCCGAGCCCAACCTTGGTCAGGTACTCGCGGGCCAGCGCATCGGCCTCGTCCCGCGACTTGTTCAGCGCCGAGCGCGGACCTTCGGCGACGTTCTCCAATGCGGTGAGGTGAGGGAAGAGGTTGAAGTTCTGGAACACCATTCCCACGTGGGTGCGCTGGCGCAGCACCTCACGCTCGCGGAGTTCGTGCAGCCGGTCGTGCGAGCGGCGGTAGCCGATGATGTCGCCGTCGATCGCGACGTAGCCGCTGTTCACCTTCTCGAGATGGTTGATGCAGCGCAGCAGCGTGCTCTTCCCCGAGCCGGAGACGCCCAGCACCACAGCGACCTCGCCGGTCTGGACGGTGAGGTCCACGCCGTGGAGCACCTCATGCGTGCCATAGCTCTTGCGGACGTCGCGGACCTCGACCATCGGACGTGGGCCGTCGTCGACGCCGACGATGTCGGCGACGCGAGTGTGGACTTCGTCGTGGGGGCGACGCCGGAGGAGTTGGAGCGGGCTCACGGCCGGGCCTCCTGAACCCGGGCGTCGTCAGCCTTGGCGCGGGCAGCGATCGACGCAATGCTGCGCCGCAACCGTTGGAGCGGTGTGGGCGGCAACTGGCGGCTGTTGCCGCGGGCGAAGTGCCGTTCCACGTAGTACTGGATGATCGAGAGCACCGTGGTGAGCACGAGGTACCAGACGGTGGCCACCATCAACAGCGCCCACACCGCGCCGTTGCGGTTGTAGATCACTCGCACCTGGTAGAAGAGTTCGCCGATCGCCATCACGTAGACCACCGACGTGCTCTTGAACAGGTTGATGACCTCGTTGGCGCCTGTGGGGAGGATCGTGCGCATCGCTTGGGGCAGCACGATTCGCCGGCTCTGGCGGCCTCGAGGGATACCGAGTGCAGCCGCTGCCTCTCGCTGGCCGTGATCGACGGCGAGCAGGCCGGACCGCATCACCTCGGCGGAGTAGGCCGACTGGTGCACTGCCAGGCCGATGATGGCAGCGGCCATCGGACTCAGCAGATCGAGCGTGTTCCATTCCCGCAGCGACGGACCGAAGGGAATGCCGAACGAGACCGTCTTGTACAGATAGGCGAGGTTGTACCAGAACAGCAGGTTGACGATCAGCGGGATCGAGCGGAACAACCAGGTGTAGGTCCAACTCACCGCTTGCAGCAGCGGGCTCTTCGACAGCCGCATGGCGGCGAGCACCGTGCCGAGGGAGAAGCCGATCACCGTGCCCCACAGCGTGAGCCACAGCGTGGTGCGCAGCGCCTTGAGGATCGAATCGGCCGTGAAGTACTGGAAGAAGATGTCCCAGTCCCACTGCGGGTTGGTGACCAGGCCGTGCACGAACATGGCGAGCAGGACGACGATGACCGCCGACGCGACCCATCGTGAGGGGTGACGGAGCGGAACCACGCGCAGCGCTGCCCCGTGGTGGGTTGATCCGGCAGCTGCCGGACCCGCGGTGAGGCCCTCCTCCACGGCTGGTTGGTTCCGATCCACGAAGTCGAGAGTCGTGTCGGCGGTCATGTCGTCACCATATCCCGACATTGTTGATCTGTCTAGTCGTATTTATCGTATTGTGGATGTCATCTCACATATTGGAGGCAATCGACATGGGGAACGCAGTGAACGACACAAGCACTCGGGCCGATCTGATCGTCATCGGGCTCGGGGCGATGGGGAGCGCAACCGCCGACGCCGCAGCTCGCCGGGGCTTGCGTGTGATCGGCCTCGAGGCGTTCGAGCAGGGCCATCGGCGAGGTTCGTCGCACGGGGCGACGCGCATCATCCGTCGCTCGATCGAGGAGGGCCCTCAGTACGTGCCGTTGGTGCTCGACGCCCTTGCCCGCTGGCGACAGCTCGATGAGGAGTCGGATCAACCCATCCTCCACCTGGGCGGCGCGATCCGGGTCGCTCCGGCTGGGTCGGCCCTTCATGCTGCGTTCCTCCGCAGCGCGGTCGCCCATCACCTCGACTTCGAGCGGTTGCAACCCGGCGACGTCCACGAGCGGTTTCCCGCGCTGGTGGTGCCCGACGGCTTCGAGGCGCTCTTCGAGCAGGACGCTGGAGTGGTGTTCGCCGACCGAGCGGTGCGCGCGTTGCAGACCCGAGCGGTACGACACGGTGCGTCGCTGCAATTCGATGAGCCGGTGTCGCAGTGGCGGGCGGACGGCGACGGAGTTGTCGTCGACACGCCGCAGGCCACGTATCGCGGTGACCGGCTGGTGATCACCGCCGGCGCCTGGACCACCCAGCTGCTGGCGTCGCTGGCCCTGCCCCTCGTCGTCCAACGCGTCGTCAACGTGACCTTCCAGCCGACGGTGCCGCAGCGGTTCGACCACGAGCACCTTCCCGCCTTTCTGCTCAGCGACGGAACGTCAGGTGTGTACGGCGTGCCAGCGATTGGCGGGGAAGGCGTCAAGGTCGGTGGAAGCGGTTCACCCACGTCTCCGGACGAGACACAGCCTCCGGCGAGCGACGACGAGGTCACCGCACTGCGCAGCGTCGTTGATCGATTCCTTCCAGGAGCGGCGAGCTCCGACCGGTCGACGCTGACCTGCCTGTACACGACAGCACCAGACGGGCACTTCGTGATCGACCACCACCCAGACCATCCACAGGTCGTCGTCGCGTCCCCGTGCTCCGGACATGGGTTCAAGTACACGACCGCGATCGGTCCGGTTCTCGTCGACCTCGCGGTGAGCGGCTCGGCGTCGCTGCCCATCGACTCGTTCGGCATCAGCCGCTTCATCACGAGCGGAGCCGTCAAGTGATCTCGCACCATGTCCCGTTGTCGGTCCTCGATCTCGTCCCCATCTCCAGCGGGAGCAATGCACCCACCGCGATCGCGAACACCGTCCGGCTTGCACAGCGGACAGAGCAGCTCGGCTACCGCCGCTACTGGCTTGCAGAGCACCACCTGAACCCAGGAGTCGCCGGCACGACGCCAGCGCTGCTCATGGCGATCGTCGCCAATGCGACCAGCCACATTCGAGTCGGGTCCGCCGCAGTGCAGATGGGGCATCAGACTCCGCTCGCTGTCGTCGAACAGTTCGGGATCCTCGACGCGCTGCACCCGGGCCGGATCGATCTCGGCCTTGGTCGGTCCGGCGCCCCGAAGCCGAGCGCCCTCGTCGGCGCGACCACGTCCGGCAGCGTCCCGTCGGCTGCCGGACCACGTGTGACCGACAAGGGTCTGGTGATCCCGGCAGCCTTCTCGTTCGCTCATCTTGCGACGGCGCCGCGGTTTCGGATGCAGGCCGCTCTGCTGCAGCAACCGGGTGCGCGAACACCCGACTACGCAGCGCAGGTGGACGAACTCCTCTCTCTGCTCGACGGTGCCTACGTCGACGACGACGGCAACCCTGCACAGGTCGTGCCGGGCACCCACGCACCGATCGAAGTGTGGGTTCTCGGGAGCAGCCCCGGCACCAGCGCCCACGTCGCCGGCGCACGCGGGCTCCGGTTCGGGGCGAACTACCACGTCGCCCCGAGCGCGGTGCTCGACGCGATCGACGCCTACCGATCAGCGTTCCGACCCTGCGCGTCACTTGGTCGGCCGTACGTGACCGTGTCGGCCGACGTGGTCGTGGCGCCCACCGATGAGGAAGCCGCCGAGGTCGCCACGGGGTACGGGTTGTGGGTGCGCAGCATCCGTACCGGCCAAGGCGCGATCCCGTTCCCCTCACCCGACGAGGCCCGGGCACACCAATGGTCGGTCGCAGACAGGGAACTGGTCAGCGACCGCTTGGCAACCCAATTCGTCGGCTCCCCCTCCTCGGTCGCGGATCGGCTGGAGGTGCTCGCCGAGGAGACCGGCGCAGATGAGCTGCTGATCACGACCATCACTCATCGCCACGACGACCGCGTTCGCTCCTACGAACTGCTGGCCGCCGAGTGGAAGGCTCGCGAATCGCGCTTGCGCGCGCAGCGGAGTCGGGGGCTATGGTGACCGGCGGTCACGAGCACCAGCGCGAAGCCCCGGCTTGCTGGTCGGCAACCCTCCAATCGCGGTGGGGTGCTCCGGGTGACGACCTGGTCGTCGAGCAACCGCTCGACGACAAGCGCGAACCCTCGTCGACGACGGTGGTTCCAGATCCTCGAGGAGCACCCATGTCATCTGCCCCGTCCTGCGTCGACCGTCCCGTCTCCGCCGACCGTTCCCTGCTCGCCGTGGTGGGCGCGGACCTCGACGTACCGCTCGTCACCGGCGGCACGCACCGATTCGTCCACCTCGACTACGCGGCGAGCGCACCAGCGTTGTGCAGCGTGGTCGAGGCCGTCCAGCAGCACCTGCCGTGGTACAGCAGTGTGCATCGCGGCGCCGGCTTCACCTCCGCAGTCAGCAGCGAAGCACTGGAGAGCGCCCGCGCCGACATCCGCGTGTTCGTCGGTGGACGCGCCGACGACGTCGTGGTGTTCACCCGCAACACCACCGACGCCTTGAACCTTCTGGCGTCGGTGATCCCACCCGACACCACCGTGTTGACATTGGACATCGAGCACCACGCCAACCTCCTGCCGTGGCGTCAAGCCACGGTCCGCCACCTCCCCACCCCGGCAACGGCCGACGAGATCCCTGCCGTCTTCCGAGCCGCGCTCGCCGACATCCAAACGGCACACACGCTGATCGCGATCACCGGCGCCACCAACGTCACCGGCGAGGTACTGCCGATCGCCGACATCGTCGACGTCGCCCGCCAGTACGGGGCGCGCGTCGCGGTCGACGCTGCGCAACTCGCGCCGCACCGGGCCATCGACATCGATGCGCTCGGGGTGGACTACGTGGTGTTCTCCGGGCACAAGCTCTACGCACCGTTCGGTGCCGGCGTCCTCGTGGGTCGACCGGACTGGTTGGACCTGGCCGACCCCTATTTGGCCGGCGGCGGAGCGGTCGGGAACGTGTCCATCGAGCATGCCGAGTGGCTCCTCTCCCCCGCACGCCACGAGGGCGGCACGCCGAACCTCCTCGGCGCCATCGCCATCGCCGCTGCGTGCCGGGCGTTGATCGACGTCGGCACAACGGCCATCCAACAGCACGACCACGCGCTCACGGCACACCTCGACCGGCGTCTCGCCGCGATCGACGGGGTCCAGGTGGTGACGGTGTTCGACGGTGAACACGATCGCATCGGCATCGCCACACTCGCCCTCCCCCAACCAGCGGCCGTCGTCGCTGCCGCCTTGAGCGCCGAGCACGGCATTGGCACACGCGACGGCGCGTTCTGCGCCCACCCGCTGATGAGGCGACTGTTCGGTCAGACACCGCTCGGGCCGGTGCCCAATGCGCTGCGCGTCAGTTTCGGCGTCGGCTCGACCGTGGCGGATCTCGATGACTTCGCCGACGCGTTGACCAGCATCCTCAGCGACGGCCCGCAGTGGACGTATGCCCTCGAACGTGGCCGCCTCGTGCCCAGTCCCGACCCGCGGCCCCGGCCGGTCAGCGCATGAGTCATCGGTCACGTCGACCCCCCAAAAGTTGACCAACTCAGTCGGGTTTGCCACACTGCGACAATGTCATCCACAGAACTCCACCTCGGTGTCAGCCTCGACGGCGCCGGCTCCCACCCGGCCGCGTGGCAGCAACCCGGTGTCGCCGAGTCGCTGCTCGACCCGGATCGCCTCGTCTCCCTGGCGCGGACCGCCGAGCGCGGGCTGTTCGACTTCGTCTCGCTCGACGATTCGTTCGACCCTCCCCAGAGCGACGCGCCACACGTGCCGTTCGCGCTGGACGCCACGCTGAGCCTCGCTCGGGTGGCCCCGGCGACGAACCGCATCGGGTTGGTCGCCACCGCGACCACCACGCACACCGAGCCGTTCCACCTGTCGAAGAACCTCGCCACACTCGACCTCGTGTCCGCCGGACGCGGTGCCTGGCAGGTGGCGGTGTCCACGAGTGAGCAGGCGGCAGCACGCTTCGGCCGCAAGCAGGTCCAGCCGCTCGACGAGCTGTGGGCAGAGGCCGACGACGCGATCGAAGTGGTCACTCGCCTGTGGGACAGCTGGGAGGACGATGCCGTCATCCGCGATCGTGCGACCGGCCGCTACCTCGACCGCGACAAGGTCCACTACATCGACTTCGTGGGCGAATTCTTCAGCGTTCGCGGGCCATCGATCACTCCCCGTTCGCCGCAGGCGCAACCCCCGATCGTGATCCGCGCGGACAACCCGTCCGCCCGACAGGTCGCTGCCCGACGAGCCGACATCGTCATCGTGGCTGCCACCACGGAGGACGCCGCACGGGTTGCCCGCGATCAGATCCGCGAGGCAGTCGGTGCGGCAGGACGCGATCCCGACGACGTGACCATCCTCGTCCGTGCGACCGTCGGCGCTCCGCATCTGCGCGCGGAGCTCGATGCGCTCCACGCTGCACCGCCGCACCACTCCACCCTGGACCTCGTCGGTGAGGCACAACAGGTCGCAGCGGTGCTCCACGAGTGGTTCGCCGCCGGCAGTGTCGATGGCTTCCTGCTGCAGCCGGACTCTGTCCCGCAGACACTCGAGTGGTTGACCGACGACGTCGTGCCGATCCTGCAGGAGCTGGGTTCGTTCCGCCGCTCGTACGACGCCGGCACATTGCGCGACCGCCTCGGCCTCACTCGCCCTACCAACCGCTACGAGCGTGCCGAGGTGGCGTCATGAGCAAGCCCATCAAGCAGATCCACCTGGCCGCCCACTTCCCCGGCGTCAACAACACGACGGTGTGGAGCGATCCAGCGTCGGGCAGCCAGACCGACTTCGCGTCGTTCGTGCATCTCGCCCGTGCGGCCGAACGGGGCAAGTTCGACTTCTTCTTCCTCGCCGAGGGCCTTCGGCTCCGAGAGCACCGAGGCAAGATCTTCGATCTCGACGTCGTCGGGCGTCCCGATTCGCTCACCGTGCTGGCCGCGCTCGCGGCGGTCACCCGGCACATCGGGCTCGCCGGCACGTTGAACACCACGTTCAACGAGCCGTTCGAGTTGGCGAGACAATTCGCCACCCTCGACCACCTCAGCGGCGGTCGCGCCGCGTGGAACGCTGTCACGTCGCCCGATGCGTTCACCGGCGAGAACTTCCGACGCGGTGGCTTCTTGGACCACGAACTGCGGTACCCGCGCGCAGCCGAGTTCGTGCAGGTCGTGCGCCAACTGTGGGACACCTGGGACAGCGGCGCGTCGCTGACGGCGGCCGGCGTGCCGTTCCGTCATCAGGGCTCGCAGTTCGACATCGAGGGCACGTTCGACGTCCCGCGCAGTCCGCAGGGTTGGCCAGTGCAGATCCAGGCGGGCGACAGCGACGGCGGGCGCGAGCTCGCTGCGCAGTACGCCGACGTGATCTTCAGCCGCCACTCCGGGTTCCGTGACGGCCAGGCCTTCTACACCGACGTCAAAGACCGTCTGGCGAAGTACGGCCGCGAACGCGACGACCTGAAGATCATTCCCGCGGCCACTGCTGTGGTGGGTGACACCGATGCCGACGCGCAGGAACTGGCGGCGCACATTCGCCTGCAGCAGGTCAGTCCGCAGGGCGCGATCGCGTTCGTCGAGCAGATCTGGGGTCGTGATCTGTCGGACCTCGACCCGGATGGCCCGCTTCCCTCGGTCGACCCCGACGTCGACGGCACGATCTCCATCACTCGCGGTCGGGTCCGTCACGAACGCGACCCGCTGGCCGTGGCCAAGAAGTGGCGTGAGATCTCCGAACAGAAGGGCCTCAGCGTCCGTCAGCTGGTCATCGAGGTCACCACTCGGTCTGCGTTCGTCGGGAGCGCCGCCACCGTCGCGGCGACGATCGACAACTACGTCCAGGCCGATGCCGCCGACGGTTACATCCTGGTGCCACACATCACGCCCCACGGACTCGATCGTTTCGTCGACGAGGTCGTACCGATCCTCCAAGAACGCGGCGCGTTCCGTGCCGAGTACGAGGGGACGACCCTGCGCGACCATCTTCGCCTGCCGCTCGCCGTGCCCGGCAGCGAGCGCCACACTCTCGCCGGTACTGGTCGCTGAGCGCACGATGTCCACACAGCCTTCGTCCCCTCACGAGATCGCCATCATCGGTGCCGGACCGACCGCCTCGATGCTCCTCGAACGCATCGCCGCCAACGCACTGTCGCTGCTGCAAGGACACTCGCTGCGGATCCACCTCATCGACCCGCACCGCGCCGGTACCGGCCGCGTGTGGCGGCCCGACAACCATCCGCTCCTGTGGATGAACTCGCTCGCCGACGACGTCACACTGTTCACCGACAACTCGGTCGCGTGCGATGGGCCGATCCGACCCGGCCCGTCGTTGTACGAGTGGGCGCACACCGTCGACGACGACGAACTCGCCACGCTCGCCGAACCGGACCTGGCGCGCGAGATCCGCTCCCTCCAGGGCACGTCGTTCCCGACACGCCGGGTGCAGTCGGTCTACCTCGACTGGTTCCATCGCCGCGTCCTGTCGTCGCTCCCCGACTCCGTCGAGGTCGTCGTGCACCGAACCCGGGCCATCGACCTGTTCGACGACGATGAGGCGCAGGTGGTCGTGCTCGATGGCGACGACGCACCGTTGCGTGTCGACCTCGCTGTGCTCGCGCTCGGACATCTCGACGCGGAGCCCGACTCCACCGGTGTCGAATTCCAGTCCGCAGCCCGGCGGCATGGTCTGACGTATCTGCCGCCGGGGCACACCGCCGAGCTCGACCTCGCAGCACTCCGAGCGGGGCAACATGTGATCGCGCTCGGCTTCGGACAGGCATTCACCGACCTGCTCGTGCTCGTCAGCGAAGGACGCGGCGGGCGGTTCGTCGACCGTGGCGACGGGTCACTCCACTATCTGCCCAGCGGCGACGAACCCGTCATCCATGTCGGCTCCCGCCGCGGCGTGCCGTACCGATCGAAGCTCGACTACCGGCTCCACGCACCGCGAGCGCCGTTGCCCAAGTTCCTCGACGACATCACGATCGACACCTTGCTCGCCAGCGACGCCCCACTCGACTTCCGCCGCGACGTGCTGCCGCTGGTGGAGAGAGAGGTCGGCTGGGCCTTCTACTATGAGCTCTTCCACGCCCACCGGGAACGCACGGGCGCCGACTGGGCAACCTTCGCCGACCTGTACGAAAGGGCGGCGACCTCGAACGAGATTCGCGAGGTCGTCGACCGGTTCGTGCCCGATCCCGCCGACCGCTTCGACGTCGTCCAGCTCGACCGCCCCCTGGCCGGGTTGCAGTTCGAGTCAATCGACGCCCTCCACCGTCATGTACGCGATCACGTCGCCAGCGACGTGGCACGCCGCACCGACTCCACGTTCAGTGCCGACCTCGGTGCCTTCAACGCGTTGCTGTCGAGCTTCGGTGCCATCGGCCGCATCGCCGCCTCTGGCCGCCTGTCGCCACGGTCGCGAGTGGAGGACGTCGGTGGCTGGTGGTTCAGCTTCTTCATGTACTTCGCCAGCGGACCGCCGCCCACCAGGCTGCGTCAGCTCCTCGCCCTGGAGGACGCCGGACTCGTCCGCTTCATCGGTGCCGACACGCGTGTGCGGGTGGACGAGGAGGCTGGAGCGTTCGTCGCTTCGAGCAGCAGCCACCCCGACGAGGTCGTTGCGTCGGCACTCATCGACGCCCGCATCGCGACCGCCACTGTGCAGCGCAGCGCCGACCCACTCGTGCGACGGCTCTTCGAGCGCGGTGAAGTGGTAGAGGAAGTGGTCGCCGACGGCCCGGAGTGGCAGGTCAACACGGGCAAGGTCGTCGTCACCGGCACCGCCCTCAACCTCGCCCAGGCCGACGGCTCGTCACATCCCCGGCGGCATGCGCTCGGCTCGTTCACCAACCGTCCCGCAGCCGGGGCGTTCGCTCGGCCGCGAACCAACGCGCCGGCGTTCCGCCAGAACGACACGGTGGCCCGCTCCATCCTCACCGCGTTGGTCACCAGCCCCAGCGAACGACCGATCGAAACGGCCAGACGATGAGCCTCACCAGCTCGCGGCCAGCTAGTACCGATGTCGACCTCACCGTGCTCGACAACGCAGCCTGGCACGCGCTCAACCACGCCCACCGCGAGTTCGCAGAGGGCAGTGGCGCCGCACGCAGGTACCGACCCGACGTCTCGGTGTTCCACGCCACACCCGACGACGAACCCGCCTCCTGGGACGAGCTGTACCGAGCAACGCCCCCGGAGGAGTCCGTCGTTCTCTTCCGGGCGCTCCCGCTGACACCGACCGACGACTGGGAGCTGCAGTACAGCGGGCCTGGCTTCCAGCTGCTGTTCGTCGCCGATCGAGCCCAACCACCGGCACTGCCGGCGACCGACCCTGCAAGCGGACGAGCGGTTCGACTTCGTCCCCTCATCGACGCCGACATCCCCGCCATGACTGCCCTCGTGGCACTCACCGAACCGGGCCCGTTCCGACCCCGAACGATCGATCTCGGCGGCTACGTCGGGATCTTCCACGACGACGAACTCGTCGCGATGGCCGGTCAACGCCTGCGGCCCCCCGGATTCTGCGAGATCAGCGCCGTGTGCACCCACCCCAGCGCCCGACGCCGTGGCTACGCCTCTGTGGTCACCCTGCAGGTCGCAGCTGGGATCATCGACCGGGGCGAGCGGCCCTTCCTCCACCTCGCGGCCAGCAATACTGCGGCCATGGCCGTCTACGAACGCATCGGGTTCGAGGTCCGCACCGAGGTGGGGTTCGGCGTCTACCGTCCCCTCGGCGCCAACACGGACGCAGCCGCATGAGCACGCCAGCTCGACGGTTGGTCGTGTGCTCGTCCCATGCGATCCCTCCGCCACCGGGCGATCCAGCCTGGCCGTTCCCCCCGATGCCCGAGATCTGGGCAGCGTGGGAGCAGGCCCGCGGGATCATCGACGCGTTCGACCCGGAACTGGTCGTGCTGTTCGGAATCGACCACCGGCGGGCGTTCCGATCCGTGATCCCATCGGTCGCCGTCGCGCTCGAGGCCACCGCCCGCGGTGACCGCGACGGGCCGGTCGGTCGCTACCGGGTGCCCAGCGACATCGCCCGTGCACTCGCCGAGCATCTCGTTGCCAACGACATCGACATTGCGATCGCCTACGACGTGGCACTGGATCACGGCTTCGGGCACGCCGCACGCGACCTGCTCGGCGGCATCGACACCAGGGGCATCATCCCCGTGTTCATCAACTCGGCCAGCCCGCCCGCGCCATCGTTGCGTCGCGCTGCAGCCATCGGCGACGTGGTCGGCTCGTTCTTCGACGATTGGACGGAGCGGGTGCTGTTCATCGGCACCGGTGGACTGACCCACGACTTGCCCGGCTTCTATCCGGCCGACGACGGTGCCGAGCTCACCGAGGACGAGCGCATCATTCTCTACGCACGGCTGAACCGCGAGCTTCGCGTTCCTGGCTTGGCCTTCGGACCGGAGTGGGATCGCGCATTCCTCGCAGGGGTCGGCACCACTGATCGGGAGTGGCTCGACGAGGTCGGGCGAGACGTCAGCGGTCGCGCCGGCAATGGCGGCAACGAGGCCGTGAGTTGGGTGGCCGCATGGGCCGCTGGCGGCGGGCCGCTGCACGTGCTCGCCCATCGTTTCGATGCGGAGTTCAGCAATGGTGCCGCCGTGGCCATTTCATCGTCTGCAGTGACGGGCCCGTAGTGCGCTGACACGCCGATCAGGTGCGTTGGCGAAGCCTGGCCAATGCGCCCGCGACCGCGGCCAGCCGTCGTCCTTGATGGCGAGCAGAGGCAAGCGCCGCCTCGTCCGGGCTCGATCCCTTGCGCGACACCCAACTCGCCCCGTACGGATTCCCGGTCTCCTTGATCGCCGGGTCGGTGTAGCCTAGCGGCAGCACGATCGAACCCCAGTGGTACAGCACCGTGTTGATCGCCAACACCGTCGCCTCCAGGCCGCCGTGCTGCGTGGATGCCGCAGTGAACGCCGTGCCGACCTTGTCGGTGAGCAATCCCTTCGCCCACAGTCCACCGGTCTGATCGAGGAACTGCTTCAACTGCGCCGACGGAAGACCGAACCGCGTGGGACTCCCGAACGCGAAGCCGTCGGCCCACTCCAGGTCGTCGAGTGTCGCCTCGGGGAGATCGGCGGTCGCGGCTCGGTGGGCGACCCACGCCGGGTTGGCCACGATCGCAGCCTCCGGGGCAAGTTCTGCCACCTTCCGCAGACGTACCTCAGCGCCGGCCTCGGTGGCGCCCTCCGCGATGGCCTGCGCCAGGCGGTGGACGTTGCCGGTGGCGCTGTAGTGGATGACGGCGAGGCGAGTGGTCATGTTCGTGAACGGTAACACCACCATGCGGAAAGTTGACAAGAATGGTCGGCTTTTGCGAGGATGCCGACTCCCCACCTGAAAAGGACGTCGACATGCCCATCGGGGTGCACTGGTTCCTGCCCACCTCCGGCGACAGCCGTACCGTGGTGCCGTTCGGCCCGGACGGCCACCGCCGGCCGCCGACCATCGACTACCTCGCGCAAGTCGCCCGTGCAGCCGACGACCTCGGCTTCGAGGCCGTCCTCACCCCGACGGGCACATGGTGTGAGGATGCCTGGCTGGTCACCGCCGCGCTGCTGCGCGAGACCAAGCGACTCAAGTTCCTCGTCGCGTTCCGCCCGAACTCGATCTCGCCCACTCTTGCCGCGCAGAAGGCGGCCACGTTCCAGCGCATCTCCGGCGGTCGGCTGTTGCTGAACATCGTGACCGGCGGCGAGGACACCGAGCAGCGCCGCTTCGGCGACTGGCTCGACCACGACGAACGCTACGACCGCACCGACGAGTTCCTCAGCGTGCTCCGCGGTGCGCTCTCGGGGACACCGTTCGACTTCGAGGGCCGCTACTTCAAGGTTGCCGGCGCCACCGTCAACCAGGTTCCACAACCGCAGCCTGAACTGTTCTTCGGCGGTGCATCGCCCGCGGCCGAACTGGTGGCCGCGCGGCACGTCGACGTCCACCTCACCTGGGGCGAGCCACCCGAGATGGTGAAGCCGCGCATCGCCCGACTACGCGAACTCGCCGCAGAGCAAGGCCGCACCCTGCGATTCGGCATCCGCCTGCACGTGATCACCCGCGACCGTGCCGCCGACGCCTGGGCGGAGACCGATCGGTTCCTCGAGGCGATCGACCCGAACGTGGTCGACGCGGCACAGGCCGCCATGGCCAAGAGCGCATCGGTGGGCCAGCAGCGCATGCAGTCGCTGCATCGCGGCTCACGCGAGGACCTGATCGTGTCGCCGAACCTGTGGGCAGGCATCGGCCTCGTGCGCGGCGGCGCCGGCACCGCACTCGTGGGAAGCCACCAGGAGGTCGCCGATCGCATCGAGGAGTATCACGAGCTCGGCTTCGACGAGTTCATCATGTCCGGCCACCCCCACGTCGAGGAGGCCTACTGGTTCGGCGAAGGCGTCATGCCGGAACTGCGCCGGCGCGGTCTGCTCGGCCCGCGGCCGGCACAACCCGGCGAGGCCGACTCCGTGCTCGGCCGCCACGCGGTCACCAACGCGCGATGACCCAACTCCCGGTCCTCGACATCAGCGACTTCAGGGCTGATCCCACCTCGCCGGCCGCCCGCGATTTCGTCGACCAGTTGCGAGCCATCTGCCACGAGGTGAGCTTCTTCTACGTGACCGGCCACGGCGTACCGGAGAAACTCGACCAGGAGATCGCGGTACAGGCACGAGCGTTCTTCGGGCTCCCGCTCTCCGAACGTCTCGCGATCCAGAACATCCACTCGCCCCAGTTCCGCGGCTACACGTGCAACGGCGGCGAGTACACAGCAGGACAACAGGACCGGCGCGAGCAGCTCGACATCGGACCAGAGGACCCCGAGCCTGTGCTCACGGCCGACAGCCCGCCGTGGATGCGGCTGCGGGGACCGAACCTGTGGCCGGCGTCGCTTCCCGACTTCAGGCCCGCCGTCGAACAATGGCTCCACTCGATCGACGAACTGGGCACGACGCTCGTCCACGGTCTCGCTGCAGCGCTCGGACAGCCGCTCGACTTCTTCGACCCCATCGTCGACCCTCACCCCGATTTCCGGCTGAAGATCATCAACTACCCCGCCACTGTCGACCCTGCGAGCCGACAGGGAGTCGGCGAGCACCGCGACACCGGCTTCATGTCGATCATCCTGCAGGACGACGTCGGCGGCCTCCAGGTGCACCGGGCGGGCCAGTTCGTTGACGTCCCGCGACTACCCGGCACGTACGTGGTCAACCTCGGCGAGATGCTGCAACTGCTCACCAGCGGGTATTTCCATGCTTCTATACACCGCGTGGTCAGCCCACCGGCCGGTTCCGATCGACTGTCGATCGCGTACTTCCACAACCCGGCGCTGCACGCAACCCTCACCCCCGTCCCGCTCCCGCCGGAGCTGGCCGCTCAGGCGCCCGGTGGTGAGAGCGTCGACCCGTCGAACCCGATCTTCGCCAACTTCGGCATGAACACCTTGAAGGTGCGATTGCGATCGCACCCAGATGTCGCAGCACTCCACCACACAGATCTGGTCGTCCAATGACAAATCGCCAGCAGCATCAACCGAGCAGCGAACTCGACATCCGAAGGCTGTCGGGCTCGCTGGGCGCCGAGATCCGAGGCATCGCGCTCGGTCAGACGAGCAGCGCCGATGCGGAACTGATCCACGACCTGTTGCTCGAACACATGGTGCTGTTCTTCCCCGAACAACACCTGAGCGCGGACGAACACATCGCCTTCGGCCGACACTTCGGTGAGCTCGAGGCCCACCCCCACCTCCAGTACGAGAGCGAGCGTCCCGAGTTCTTCGAACTCCGCGCCAACGATGGAGGCGGGGCCGTGGCCGACGAATGGCACAGCGACCTCAGCTGCACCTCGCATCCGTCGAAGATCGCCATCCTCCACGCCCGCGTCGTGCCCGACGTCGGCGGCGACACCATGTGGTCGAACACGTGCAAGGCGTACGACGAGCTGTCTGCGCCACTGCGCGACCTGTGCGATGGGCTCACCGCCTTCCACGACGCGAGCCCTCACCACCGACCGGGCGAAGGGCACATCCATCCGGTCGTGCGAACGCACCCCGAGACCGGGCGTCGTTCCCTGTTCGTGAACGAGCACTTCACCCGTCGCATCGTCGAGCTCAGCGACGCCGAATCGGCGCTGCTACTCGGCCACCTGACTCGATGGGTGCAGCAACCTCGCTTCACCGTGCGCTACCGCTGGACCGCCGGCACGATCGCCATGTGGGACAACCGCTGTACGCAGCATCACGTGCTGAACGACTTCGAGGGGCCGCGACTGGTGCAGCGCGTCACGGTGATGGGCGACGATCCGCAACCTTCGCAACCACTCCCGCGTTGGGCACCCTACGGCGCCAAGACCGACAACTCTTGGCGCGACACGCCGATGCGGCGCCAGCTCAAGGCCCAGCGGACCGAATCCACCCGAGGCTCGGCCGAACAACCACTCGCTCCGGGGTAACAGCGCTCGCCACGCCAATGAGATGGTGCTAGTTTCATTAGCATCATGTTGTGGACAATCGACCACTCGTCGTCGACCTCGCTGCGCGAACAGATCGTCACGTGCGTGCGCCGCGGCGTCATCTCCCGAGATCTCGCCGTCGGGGATCCCCTTCCACCAGCCGCCGAACTCGCCGAGGCCCTCTCGGTCGACCGCAACACGGTCCTCGCCGCCTATCGAGAACTTCGCACCACCGGCGTGTTGGAGTTCCGGCGCGGCCGCGGCGCTCGTGTCGCCCGCACCACGATCCCCGAGCCCGCCGTGCTCGAGGCCGCTCACGCGCTGATCGATGTCGGCCGCACGCACGGTCTCGATCGAGACGACCTCACACGATTGATCCAGGAGCTGACATGACCGGCACCACGACACACACCGTCTACACCGGACGATCCACCAACTGGCCGATGATCTGGCTCTCCACCGCGCTCCTCATACCCCTCGTCGCGATGGCGAAAGGATCCGGCGACTCGTGGACCAATGCCGGCATGTTCATCCCACTGCTGGTGGTCTTCATCGTTGCCGCGATCAACCTGCTCACCGCCACCAGCGTCCGCACCGTGACCGGGCCGAACGGCGTCACCGTGTACTTCGGCGTGTTCGGATGGCCCCGCTTCCGATATCCGATCAATCGCATCCAACACGCCGAAGCCGTCGAGCTGCGGTCGTCGGTCTGGACATGGGGCCTCTATTGGTCGCCAAAGAGAGGGCTCATGCTCACCCTCCGCACAGGGCCAGCGCTGCATCTCGTGCTCACCAACGGCCGTCAGGTCACCATCAGCACACCCGACCCAGCTGCGGCGAAACTCGCCATCGGCATGGCCAAGACCGACCGCCCTTCCAGCGGCGAACGCTGAGCTCGTCGCCACGAGGTCGGTACAGAACCTGGCGCGAGTGATGAGGCCGACCCCAACCCGCGGAGCCAGAGGTATTGCAGACCCGCCCTGCGAACACCACTTTCGTGTTTCCGCCGCCATGTGCTCCGGATGTCCGATTCCCGCTACCCAGAAAAAGTCTGTGCAGGAATCGTGCACTCGCGGAAAGCTCGCACGCACGCGAGATCCCACGATTGCCCTTCTGACCTGGTTCTTCGTTGTGCCCGGGACGGGGTTCGAACCCGTACGTACGTTCGTACAAGGGGGTTTAAGACTTCACTCCCCCGTCCGGCTGGTCCGGCAGAGTCCGTCTGACCTGCTCACGTCCACAGCCGTTGTCCACCCGTGTCCGTCTGATCCGCCCAGGTCCGACAGGTACGGCCAGGTCTTGTGCAGGAATCGTGCAGGATTTCGCGTTGCGTTGTCCTACCACCTGTCCTACCATCTCGTCGTGGCTCAGCGACAGAAGCGATCTATCTCACTTCCCTCTGGCCTGGCCGACGCGATCGACGTCGCGGCCACCGCAGAGGGTACGACGGTCAGCGCGTGGATCGCCGAGACTGCCGCCCATCGCCTCCGCCTCGATGCCGGCCGTCAGGGCGTTGCCGAGTGGGAACGCCAACACGGCACACTCACCCCTGACGAGATCGCCGACGGACTCGCCCGCGCTCGAGCGATGCTGCGCCGTCAGCCGACAGGCAAGAGTGCCTGAATGAACGGCGTGACCTACGACACCGGCGCACTGATCGCCGCCGACCGCAACGATCGACGAATGTGGGCGTTGCACGCCGGCTTCCTCGCGCTCGAGGTCTCGCCCATCATTCCGACCCCGGTGCTCGCCGAAGCGTGGCGCGGCGGATCCCGCCAGGCGAGCCTGGCCCGCTTCCTCGCTCTCTGCACCGTCGAACCACTCATCGAGGACCAAGCAAAGGCCGTCGGAGCGCTCGCTTCGCGCGCCGATCACGATGACATCGTCGACGTCACCGTCGTCGAAGGAGCCATCCGCCGACACGATGCCGTCGTGACCTCGAATCCGACTCACATCCGCAAGATCGCAGACGCTGTCCGGTCGCGTATCACGATCGAGACCGTCTGACCCCTGAGGTTCAACCAGTAGCGGGACAGTCGGTGGTCATGTGAACGAGACGTCGACGCGTCCGAGCCCTTGGTCGAACTCGCAGACGATTTCATCGCCGGCCTCGACCGGTACGGCCCGCACGAACGAGCCGGTGAGGATGACGTCTCCGGGAGCGAAGGAGATGCCGAACTCGGCGAGCTTGTTGGCGAGCCATGCGACGGCGGTGACGGGGTTGCCGAGTACAGCGGAAGCCTCGCCTTCTTGCTCGACAGTGCCGTTCTTCGACAGCGTGCCGCGCACGCGGCGGATGTCGATCTGGTCGAGGCGACGTGGGTTCGCACCCAGCACCGCAGCACCGCAGGCGGCGAGATCGGCGATGGTGTCGACGATTCCGAAGCCGGGTCCGAGTTCGACTCGGAAGTCGACGATCTCGATGGCCGGCAGCACGAAGTCGGTGGCGCGGATGACGTCGACCGGTAGCACCCCGGGGCCTTTGAGTTCGGCGCCGAGCACGAACGCGATCTCCATCTCGACGATGGGTCGGATGAAGCTGGCTCGCTCGACAGGTGTCGATTCGAGTCGGAACATGTCGTTGGTCATGACGCTGAAGTCGGGCTCGGTGGCGCCGGACATCTGTTGCATCGCCTTCGATGTCAGACCGACCTTGTATCCCTTGACGGTGGCGCCTTCGCTGAGGCGTCGGGCGATGAAGATCTCCTGCACCCGGTAGGCGTCCGCGACATCCATGTCGGGATAGGTCGCGCTGAGTCGTGGTATCGGCACGCCAGTGTGATGTGCTTCGCGCAGGGCATCCGCGATCTCGGTGCGGGTGGCATCGTCCAGGGTCATGGCTGGGTCTCCTCGACTGCGGTGCGGACGGTTGTCAATGCGGCCGCACTGGCGGAGGCGAGCGCGATGGTGTCCATCGTGACCGACACCATCTGGAACCCTTGGGCGACGCGCCGGGGGGCGACCGTCTGGTTGGAGAGCACCGCCAGCGCGATGCCGGCCGCCGACGCGGCGGCGATGGTGCGGGTGAGTGCGTTGTCGAAGACCTCGTTGCCGTCGTTGTCGCCGGGCGGGAGTCCGAGCGCGATCGACAGGTCGAATGGGCCGACGAAGAGGGCGTCGACGCCGGGCACGGCGGCGATCGCTTCGACTTCGGCGAGGGCCTGTGCGGTTTCGACCATCGGGATGACGGTGATGCGCTCGTTGGCGGTGCGCATGTAGCCAAATCCGTCGCGGGTGCCGACTCGGATGGGGCCGAGGCTGCGCCGACCGGCCGGTGGGTAGCGGCAGGCATCGACAGCGGCGCGTGCATCGTCGG
>JACQZZ010000099.1 GCA_016213625.1 Actinomycetota bacterium | reverse complement strand
GCCGCCGGCGGCGCCTCCGGCGGCACGTCGGTGAGCATGTTCGACTTCGGCTTCACGCCGGCGACGTTGACGGTGGCACAGGGTGCCGCGGTCACGTGGAGCAACAACGGGCTCGCCCGCCACACGGTGGTGGCCGACGACGGCTCGTTCCGCAGCCCCGACGTGCGCTCGGCGCAGACGTTCACCCGCACCTTCGCCGCACCCGGCACCTACACGTACATCTGCGACATCCATCCGGAGATGAAGGGCACCGTCGCCGTGCTCGGCGCGAGTGGCGAGGCGCCGCCCGCCGCGGCGCCCGCAGCATCACCGGCCGCGGTGACCGCGACGGGCGACATCCGCATGGCCGACTTCAGCTTCGCTCCCCGCAGCATCACCATCACCGCCGGTCGGACCCTCACCTTCGTCAACACCGGAGCGGCCCGGCACAGCGCAACCGCCAAGGACGGATCGTTCGACACGGGGTTGCTGGCCCGGGGCGGCACTGCTCGGAAGACGTTCAACACACCTGGCACGTTCCTGTACGTGTGCACCCTGCACGCGAACATGACCGGCACGATTCTGGTCACGGGCGCCAACGGTGAAGCGCCGCCTCCCCCGAAGGCAGCGCCCACCGTGGCGGTCGCGGCTGGCGACGTGAAGATGATCGACTTCGATTTCTCGCCGAAGGAGATGACGGTCACGGCCGGCGCCACGGTCGGCTTCGTGAACGCCGGCGTTGCTCCGCACACCGCCACCGCGAAGGATGGGTCCTGGGACACCGGCATGGTGCGTGCCGGCGGCCGGGCCGAGATCACCTTCAACACGGCCGGCACCTACAGCTACTACTGCACGGTGCACCCCAACATGGTGGCCACGCTGCTCGTGCTCGGCGCCGATGGGGCCGCACCGCCGCCCGAGGCCGCTGCTGCCGCACCGGCCGGCCCGCCGTCGCAGGTCGACGTGCAGGTGCTCGCCGAGTCGTTCGACCCCGCCGACGTGCGGGTGGCACAGGGTGGTTCGGTCACGTGGACCATCGCCAGCATGAGCCCGCACATCATCGCCGACGAGGGCGAGGCGTTCGTCAGCGAACTGCTGCACAAGGGCGAACGCTTCTCCTTCACGTTCGACCAGCCCGGCACGTTCACCTACCACGATGGTCTCACCGGCGAGATGACCGGCACGGTCACCGTGGTGGCCGACCCCGGTTCGCTGCAGAAGGGCGTGGCCGAGGACGGCCTGTCCGCAGCGATCAACATCATCGACCTCGACTACGACCCCCGGGAGGTCACCGTGGTGAAGGGTGCCGAGGTCGCGTGGACGAACGTCGGCCAGGCCCCCCACACCGTGACCGCCAAGGACCAGGCCTGGACGTCGGAACTCATGCAGACCGGTGACCGGTTCACCCACGTGTTCGACGAGACCGGTCGCTTCGACTACATCTGCACCCTCCACCCGAACATGGTGGGCACCGTCGTCGTCACCGACTCCCTCGGAGCCGCCCCGCCGCAGCAACCCCTGGCCGCGGCGCCGCTGGTGGATCCTGGTCGCAGCGGGGGACAGAGCACTCCGCTCGTCCTGCTGGTGGTCGGTGCCGGCGTGGTCGGACTGGCGGCGTTCGTCATCGGCCGGCGCACGGCCAAGACGGCGGTGAGGGCCTGACCTGTCGATGCGTCGACCGGCCGTGACGGCGGCCGGTCGACGCTTGGCTCATCGCGGGCGGCCAACACCCGGCGTGATCACAGATCGGTGATCAGCCGGAACACTTCGGCGGATTCCACCCCGTAGCGGGAACCCAGGCCGTCGAGCCGGTGCCGGATGCGTTCCCGAAACGCAGCCATCTGCGCCGGTTCGACGGCCTTCATCGTGCTCTCGAACTGGCTGACATGCGCCTCGAGCGCGTGCAACTTGATGTCGACCCAGCCGCTGACGTCCTCGACGTGGTTCGGTTCGTCGGCCTCCCACAGCAGCAGCGCCGACGGGCGGTGATGCGGGATGCCGTGCTCTCTGTAGAAGTGTGGGTCGCGGGCGGCCACGATGCCGTCACAGGCGAGCAGGCCGGCGTGACGGTGGTCGGGGTGGAGGCGATAACGCTTCCACGGGTCGTGGCCCAGCACCACTTCGGGCTGCAGCATTCGGATGACTCGCGCCACCTGGCCGCGCAGGGCGAGGGTGCTGTCCAGTTCGCCGTCGACCTGGCCGAGGAACACGACCTCACCCGCACGCTCGCCCGCCAACCGGCGCGCTGCCTCGCGCTGTTCGGCTTGGCGGGTGGCGATGAGCGCCGCGGTGTCGGCGTCGGGGTTCCAGGTGCCCTTCGAGCCGTCGGTGAGCACGAGGTGATGCACGACGCAACCGTCGGCCGCCCACTTGGCGAGCGTGGCACCGCATCCGAACTCCACGTCGTCGGGATGCGCGCCGATGGCGAGCACCGACGCCGGTGTGGCCAGGTCGGCGGTGGTCAGCGCCGGAGCGGCGTCGGGTTGGCCGGGTTCGTTGGCAGCCATGAGGGGAGCACTTCCTGCACCATCGGGTGCGTCAGATCGGCCGGGGTGTCGATGTCGAGGGACAGCAGCGGATCGCGCCGCACGACCACCGCGAGACCGGCGGCCACCGACTGCTGGAGGTGACGGTGGAACGAGCCGGGGCCGTACGAGAAGTCGAACGGTACGTGCGTGGGCAGGGCGATGACGTTCGTGCCGTCGCGGCGCGAGTCGGGCACGAGCGTGACCGCTCCGGCGACCGCCACCGAGGGAAGCGCGCCGGGGCGGGGGAGGTCGCCGTGCGCGACCACCACGTGGTGCACTCCTCGTTCGCGGAGGTCGGCGACGCTGCGGGTGACCGCTGCATTCAGCCCGACCCCGGGGTGCCACAGCACGGAGGCGCCGTGGGCCACGGCCCAGTCGGCCACACCGTCGTCATCGCATGCGACGAACACCGGGAGCTCGCCGGCCGCGGCCACCACTCGCTCGGCCGTCCACCGCGCCAACGCCTCGCGCTCGGCGGGCGCGAGCACGGAGGCCAACCGCGCCTTGGCATCGGCGAATGCCTTCACCGGCACCAGCACCACGGGATCCACGCCCGGCATCGTAGAGGCACCCGGCCCAGGACCTACGCTGTCGCCCATGCCGATCAACGTGGGGGTCGTGGGGGCTGGGTCGTGGGGTACCACCGTGGCGGCACTGGCCGCGGTGAACGCACCCACCGTGTTGTGGGCTCGGCGCCCCGAGTTGGCCGCGCAGATCAACTCCGAACACATCAACGGTGACTACCTCGCGGCGTTTCCGCTGCCCGACCAACTGCGGGCGACGAGTTCGCTGGAGGAGGCCGTGTCCACCGCCGATGTCCTGGTGATGGCAGTGCCATCGCACGGATATCGCGACGTGGCCGCCGAGGCCGCGCAGTACCTCCGCCCGTGGGTGCCCATCGTGAGCCTCACCAAGGGGCTCGAGCGGGCCTCGCGGAAGCGGATGAGCGAGGTCACCCGCGACGAGATGCCCGGCCACCCGGTGGCAGTGCTGACGGGACCGAACCTGGCGAAGGAGATCCTCAGCGGGCAGCCCGCGGCGAGCGTGGTCGCCATCGACGATCTCGACATCGCCGCCGAGTTGCAGCGCATCTTCGGCCGCCCGACGTTCCGGGTGTACACCAACGGCGACGTCGTCGGTTGCGAGGTGGGTGGCGTCGTGAAGAACGTCATCGCCATCGCGGCCGGCATGGCGGAAGGGATGGGATTCGGCGACAACACTCGGGCGACGATCATCACGCGTGGCCTCGCCGAGATGACACGGCTGGGCATCGCCATGGGCGGGCAGGCGTCCACATTCGCGGGTCTCGCAGGCATCGGCGACCTCATCGCCACCTGCTCGTCGAAGCAGAGCCGCAACAACATGGTGGGTTTCCAGCTCGGGGAGGGCAAGCTGATCGGCGAGGTGTTGGCGTCGATGAACATGGTGGCCGAGGGAGTGAAGAGATCGCCCAGCGTGCTCGACCTCGCTCGCCGTCACGGCGTCGAGATGCCCCTCACCGAGCAGATCGTGGCGGTGTGCCACCAGGGGCGCGCTGCCCGCGAGGCTCTCACCTCGCTCATGCAGCGCACCCGCAAGAGCGAGATGGAGTAGTTCATGGTCACCACCGGAGTCCTTGGCGGTCGTTGGCGCGCCACCGTCACCCCGTGGGGCGGCCTCGAGCCATGGCTCGTCGGTGACGAGCACGACGAACCTGCGCTGCAGTGGCACATCGCGGCGGACGACCGGTGGCACAGCCCCGAGCACGAGGCGGCCGTGCGCCAGGTCCGACTGGAGGGCACCGCAGTGGTGGAGACCCGGGTGCGCATCCCCAACGGCGATGCGGTGCAACGCATCTACTCGGTGCCCGATGCAGGTGGCCTCACCGTCATCGAGGTGGAGAACGAATCGCCCCTGCCCATCGCGGTGGCTTTCAGCCACGGTCGATTGCTGTCGCCGCGTCCACCCACGGCACCGATCGAAGGGATCGAGCTGCCCGTGGGCAGCGTGGCGTTCCCCGTCGGGCACCACTCCACGCTCACCGTCGCCATCGCGCACGACGGCAGCGGTCCTGGCGTGTTGCCCACCGGGCTTCCGCCGGTGGCCGGCGTGGTCCGCGGATGGTTGGCCATGGTCGAGCGGGCGAGCCGACTGGTGTTGCCCGACGGGGCCCTTGCCGAGCACGTCGTGAGCGAACGGTGCGAACTCGCACTCGCCGGTCCCGAGCACCCCGACGACGACCCGGTGGGGTTCCTGCTGGGCGTCGCGCAGCTGGTGCGCATGGGTGAACAGGCGGATCCGTGGTTGCCCGACCTGGCGGCCGCGCTGGAGGCCGCCTACAAGGTGGCGCCGCGCGACTGGGCACTCGCGGCGGCATTCGACGCGGTCGACACGGTGCTCGTGGCCGCGGGCGATGCGCGTGCCCGCAAGGACCTCGCCGCGATGCGGGCCACCCTCGTGCTGCCGTCCGACCTGCCCGCCGAGGCACCCACCGAGACCGCCCGGCTCGTGGCGTGGCACGAGCGACGGCTCGTCCTGCCGTCGGCCGGTACGGCATCGTTGTTCCCCGCCGGACTGCCCACCGCGTGGGCGGGCAACAACTTCGAGGTGTACGGACTGCCCAACGGTGCCGGTGGCACGGTGTCGTTCGCAGTGCGGTGGCACGGTGCTCGTCCGGCCGTGCTGTGGGAGCAGACCGGGGCGGCAGCGACGTTGACGGCCCCCGTGCTGGCGCCGGGGTGGAGTGCGTCGGACGACAAGGGTGAGACCCTGTGGCCCGAGCCGGTCGGCCTGCCGCACGCGTCCATCGAGATCGACCCCGATGGTGGTTCCTTCAGCTGATGTGTGACGTGCTCGTCGCTCTGGCGCCCGTCACCGCTGCCGGCGTGACGCTCTTCGCGAAGAACAGCGATCGCCCGCCGGCCGAGCGCCAGATCGTCGAGTGGTCGCCGCCGCGAACCGACCACGGGCCGCTCCGTGCCACACACATCGAGGTCGAACCGTGCGATGCGAGCACATTGGCATGCGTGCTCTCACGCCCCGAGTGGGGGTGGGGCGCGGAGCACGGGGTGAACGAAGCGGGCGTCGCCGTGGGCAACACCACCGTGTACACCACGCTCGACCCTCGCGGTGCTCCGGTGGGACTCACAGGAATGGACATCGTGCGACTGGCGCTCGAGCGAGCGTCCACCGCCGCGGCCGCGGTCGCCGTCATCACCGACCTCATCCAGCAGTACGGGCAGGGCGGCAGCGGGCACGACCCGGCCCTGGTGCCGAACGGTCGTCCCTACTGGAACGCGTTCCTGGTGGCCGACCCGACCACTGCGTTCGTGGTCGACACCAGCGGCGCCGAGTGGGCGGTGGAACCGGTGGCCGACGTTCGAGCCATCTCCAACCGCACCACCATTCCCGCCTTCGACGTCGTCCATCGCCATCCGCGCCAGCCCGTGGACCGCCTGGTGGATCCGCGCTGGAGGGCATCGCAGCGCGCCCTCGCGCAGCGGCCGGTCGACGTCGCCTCGCTGCAGGCGCACCTTCGCTCGCACGACTCGTGCGGTGAGCCGGGTTGGAGCGTCTGCATGCACGTGGAGGGCGTGGAGCACACCACGTCGTCGATGGTCGCCGAACTCCGAGCCGACGGTGGCTCCACGGTGTGGGCGTGCACCGGGAACCCTTGCGAGAGCGAGTACGTGCAGTTCGACTTCGCCAACGCGGCGGCGGTGCTTCCGTCGACGGCGTGAGCACCGAATCGCCAACCGGTGGCCACGGCGCCCTGATCAGCTGTCGAGGGCCTCGGCTTCGTGGCGTGCGGCGCGCTCGTGCAGCGCCGTCACGACTGCGGCGAGCTTCGCCGCGACCGCATCGATGATGGACTGGTCGTCGGTGGAGCCGTCGGCGTCGACCTTGTCGGCGACGAACGACAACTGCACCGGTGGGTCCACCACCATCGTCGCGCCCATGTAGCCGAGGATGACCGACAGGTTCTCCTGCGCCTTGGCCGTCCCACCCCGTCCGCCCGAACCGAGGAAGGCCACCACCGTGTCCGCGATGGCACGGTCGTCGGGCGGGCGAGTGGCCCAGTCGAGCGCGTTCTTGGCGAGCGGGGTGGGATTCCAGTTGTACTCCGGCATGCCGACGATGAGTGCGTCGCACTCGCGCAGCGTCTGCCACCACCGCAGCAGCGTCTCGGGCGGATGCTCTTCGAGGTCGGGGTTCATCCACGGCAGTTGGTCGACCCAGTCGATCCACTCGATCTGCAGCTCGGGCGGTGCGATGCGCTGGGCGAGCCGCACGAGCGCGGTGTTGGACGAGCCGGTGCGAAGGCTGCCGCTGAAGGCGATGACCCGGAACGACGGAGTTGTCATGCGGGGAGTATGGGTGGCGGGAGCGGCCGATGCCCAACCGAGGTCAGGGTTCCAACACCACCCGGTCGCCGGCGGCGATACGTCCTGGCTCCAGCACCGTGGCGTACATGCGGCTCACCGGCCCCCGCTCGTGATGCATCGCCTCGAAGTCGCCGTCTTTGAACCACGCCGTGTTCTGGTAGCAGGGGAGCGCGTACGCGCTGGCCTCGCACAGCACCTCGCCGATGCGCAGCCGCACACCGGGCCGCACGTCGGACCATTCCAGTCCGCTGATGGTGACGTTCTCGCCGGCCAGGCCGGGGGCGATGGGGTGGCCCTCGGCGCGCAGGTGAGCGATGACCTCCGTGCTCCACAGACACAACGCCTGCCACGGGCGGCCATGATGCACCCGGGTCTTCTGGCTGTCGCCCTCCACGCCGCGCCAGCCCACCGTCACCTGGTCGACGGGCAGCTTCGGCAGGCCGCCCTTGCTGGTGTTCAACTGCGCCACGGTGCCCTCCGTGGTGGCCGGGAGTTGGCCGGCAGCGCGCAGCACCGGCGAGGCCGCCATCCACGCCGCCCAGGTGCGTTCCAAGTCGGTGGCGAGGTCGCCGGTGAGCTCCGGCCGCAGGTGCGCGATGAGCGAAGCATCGCGCCCGTCCTCGTACAGCCCGAAGATGACATGAGCGTTGTGCACCGTGCGCTGTGCGTCCATTTCGGTGAAGGTGTAGGGACCGATGGTGTGCATGGCGACACCGTAGGCTGACGCCGTGTCGTCTCCCGTGCAGGATTTCGCCGATCTGAAGCTCACCGAATGGACGTCGTGCGGTGGGTGCGCTGCGAAGTGGGGAGCGTCATTGCTCACCGATCTGGTGCGCGACATGCCGTCCGGCGCCGATCCCGCGTTGCTCGTGGGGCTCGCGCCGTTCGACGACGCGGCCATCTACCAGGTCGCTCCCGACGTGGCGCTCGTGAGCACCACCGACTTCTTCCCGCCGCTGGTGGACCATCCGTCCGACTTCGGCGCCATTGCCGCGGCCAACGCGTGCAGCGACGTGTTCGCCATGGGCGGCCGGGTGGCCATCGCGGTGAACGTTGCCGCGTTCCCCGAGCACTTCCCTCGTGAGGCCATCGTGGCCATCTTCGATGCGGCCGCCGCGGTGGTGGCCGAGGCCGGCGGTACCATCGCCGGTGGGCACACCATCCGCAATCCCGAGCCCATCTTCGGTCTCGCCGTGCAGGGCGTGGTGCACCCGGACCGCGTGTTCCGCAAGGGTGGGGCGCAGCCGGGCGACGTGCTCGTGCTCAGCAAGCCCATCGGCACGGGCCTCGCGCTCGCTGGTGGGACACCCGACGACAAGGCCGAGGCCATCCTCGGAATGCGTCGGCTCAACCGTCGGGCCTCCGAGGAACTGCAGGCGCTGGGCGCCACGGTGCACGCGGTCACCGACGTCACCGGGTACGGCCTGGCCGGCCACGGGTGGGAGGTGGCCGAGCGCAGCGGCGTGCAGGTGGTGGTGCACACCGACGGCATCCGCTCGTACCCCGGCGCTCGCGAAGCCGCCGTCCGAGGTGTGCGCACCGGCGGCGACCCGCGCAACCGTGACTACGTGGCAGCGCATCTCTCGAGCACGGCGACGGCCGATGGCGAAGCACTGTGCATGGACCCGCAGACGTCGGGCGGGCTGTTGGCCGCGGTGCATCCGTCGGCCGTGGCCGATCTGTCACCCATGTGGTGGACCGTCGGCGAAGTGGCCGCCGGCCCGGCATCGCTGTTGCTGCGCTGATGGCCACCACCGCGCCCACTCGCACCATCGAGAAGGAGCTGTGGGCCGCGGGTCACGACGTGATCGTCGGCATCGACGAGGTGGGCCGCGGAGCGTGGGCCGGACCCCTGATGGTCGGTGCCGCAGTGCTGCCCCGCGAGAAGCGGGTGAACGGTGTTCGTGACTCCAAGATGTTGTCCGAAGCCAACCGCGAGCGGCTGTTCGATCGCATCGCCGACTGGTGCGATGCGTGGGCCGTGGGCGCCGCGAGCCAGGAGGAGTGCGACGAGTTGGGCATGGCCGAGGCGCAGCGAGTGGCGGCGCGCCGCGCGGTGGAGGCGCTCGGCGTCAGCCCCGATGCCGCGGTGGTGGACGGCAAGTGGAACTTCCTCACCGACTGTGTGCCGCACGTGGAGATGCGGGTGAAGGCCGACCGATACTGCCTTTCGGTGGCAGCGGCGAGCATCCTCGCCAAGGTCACCCGCGACCGCATCATGCGCGACCTGTCGGCGAGCTACCCGCACTGGAGCTTCGACACGAACAAGGGCTACCCGTGCCCCATCCACAAGACGGCGTTGCAGGGGTACGGGCCGTCGGCCATCCATCGGCGCACCTGGGTGTTCATGGACCACTACGTGCCGTGGAGCGGTGTGCCGCGCGTGTGCAAACCGTTCGAACAGGCCGCGCTGTTCTGACGCATGGGGCTGTTCTGAGGGTGTGGTCTGTGCTGAGCGTGTCTCAGTCGGGGCCGGAGGTGGTGGCCCACGACCGCAGTGGACGCAGCAGTTGTCGCTTCTTGCTCTGGTGCTCGGCCATGCGGTGCAGGATGTCGTGCAGCGTGAGGATGGCGCGCACGATGTGCGGGCCCTTGTTGAGCATGACGCATTCCGCCCGCTCGCTCATCGCTGCGTCGGTGATCTCCGAACGCGAGGGCGTGCCGGTTCTGGCGAGCGTGTCGAGCACCTCGGTGGCCCAGATCACCGGCAGATGCGCTGCTTCGCAGAGCCAGAGGATCTCCTCCTGCACTTCGGCGAGACGTTCGTAGCCGGCTTCCACGGCCAGGTCGCCCCGGGCGATCATCACGCCGACGCGCTCGGTGCGCATGGCGACGCGGAGAATCTCGGGAAGGTGCTGAAAGCCCTGCACGGTCTCGATCTTCAGCACGATGCCCATGTGGTCGTGGCCGTCGCTGCTGAGCGCGTGCTGTAGCAGCGTCACGTCGTCGGGGTGTCGGACGAACGACAACGCCACGATGTCGGCCAGCAGCGTCGCGGAGTCCAAGTCGCGTCGATCTCGTTCGGTCAGTGCCGGGACCGGGACATGCGAGTCGGGCACGTTGATGCCCTTCTCCGCCTTGAGCTTCCCGCCCGCCGGCGGAGCACTCGTGATCCGTACCACTGCAGTGCACGGTCCGCCAGGGATCCGGTGAACGGCCTCGACGAAGCCGCCGAACGCGCCGTCGTCGAAGAACACGCGGTGGCCCACCTGCAGCGCCGCCACGGCCTCGGGCAAGGTGCATCCGATGCGCACCCGGTCGGCCGCCAAGGCTTCTCCGACCACCGAGCTGCCGACCAGTTCCACGACATGCCCCACCGCGAGCCGGACGAAGCCGGGCGCCGGTGGAAGCGTGCCGACCAGACCTCCGAACGCGGACGGATGGTCGCTCTCCAGCCGCATCCCTTCTGTGAAATAGGTCGTGCGCGCGCTCTCGATGACCACGGCCTCGCACAGGTCGAGATCGCGCTCCGCGGTGTCGACGATCACGATCGTCCGCTCTGCATCGCGTGTGTCGCGGAGATGGAGCACCTGACCGGCGCGCAGGTTGTCGAACAGTTGCCGGTCGATCGGGATCACCGGAAGTCCGTCGGCGCGATCCATCGTGGTCGCGCCATCCGGCACGAACACCCCCTTCCCAGGGGCGAGTACCCGACCGAAGACGTCGCGACGAGGCTTCACCTTGGCCACGGCCGGTCCAGGCGCCATCGGGCCGGTCCGCAACTTCGGGCCGGCCAGGTCCATCAGCACGCGCACCTCCGTGCCCTGTTTCGACGCAGCGCGACGAACGTGCCCCGCCATCTTCGACCAGGCGTCGGGGCCGTCGTGTGCGCAGTTGATGCGTGCGACGTTCATCCCCGCGCGCACGAAGCCCTCGACCATCTCCGACGAGTCGGCCGCCTCTGAGGGAAGCGTCACCATGATGCGGGTCGTTCGGCCCTCGGGTGTGGGCCCGAGCAGCGCGTGCGTCTTCCTCGCGAGCAACCGGGGGCCGGCAGCAAAGCCGTGGTCGGGTTCATCCTCCACGGCGTCGGACACGTCGCCCGTGAGCGACCGCAGGGCGCGCAGAACGGCATCGAGTGTCGCGAGCACGTGCGCCTCTGAGCGTCCGAGCGACGAGAGACCAAGCGAGGCGAGGTCATTCTGCAGTTCGCGGAGGTCACACGACCGCATCGCCACGAAGTGATCGAGGTTGTCGACGCTGGGGCGGTGGCTGGGGTGCACCTCGTCGGCAGGCCGGTCGTGCGTGGCTGAGTGCACCATCGATCGGAGTTCTTCGACCTCGCGCAGCACGTCGCCGAGATTGCGGCTCACACCGCGATGGTACGTGCGGTGGTTGGCGCCCTCCTGAACGTCGGGTGAACTCTCGGCACCGTGTCGAGTGCGAACCCGCCGCTCTCGGCGGCATCATGGGAGGAATGAGTCACGACGTCATCGTCATCGGCGCCGGGATGGCGGGTCTGCGGTGCGCCACCGACCTCGTCGCCGCCGGGCTCGACGTGGTGGTGCTGGAGGCGCGCGATCGCGTCGGCGGGCGAGTGTGGAGCCACCACTTCGCCAACGGACAGGGCTGCGAGCGCGGCGCCGAGTTCATCGACGGCACGCACACCGAGGTCTTGTCGATCGCTCGCGAACTCGACCTGACGCTCACCGAACGCAGTGCCGACCTGGATGCGCGAGCCACGCTGGTCGATGCCGGTGGACGAGCGGTGCCGATGTATCTCCACGCCACGCTCGCGCCCGACTGGGTGCGTTGGGAGGCAGCGGTGGCCTCACTGCGACCCACCGACGAGTACGAGCACGGGACGCTCGGCGACGTGCTCCACGACCTCGGCCTGTCGGTGATGTCACGAGTGGTCATCGGTCGCGACGTGCGCACCGAGTTCATGCTGCCACCCGAGGAGGTGAGCCAACGCTTCGCCGCCCAGGTCGTAGTGAACCAGGTGCACGGAGAACGCGAGCGGCACCGGGTGGTCGGTGGTAACGACCTGCTCGCCAAAGGGCTCGCCGAGCGCCTGGCGCATCGCGTGCGCCTCGGAGTGCAGGTGTCGTCGATCGAGGCCGATGCAGGCCAGGTGACGCTCGCCGACGGCTCGGTGCTCACGGCCGGCGCAGTGGTCGCCACGGTGCCGCTGCCGGTGCTGTCGCGCCTGTGGCCCGACATGCCGGTGGAGTTGGGTGCGGTGGGTTACGGAATCGGCGGCAAGATCAGCGTGCAGTTCTCGCGACGCATCTGGCTCGACTACTCGCGCAACGGCACGGTGCTGTCCGACCGCTCATGGGGTCATCTGTGGGAGACCACCGACGATCAGCCGGGCGACACCGGTGTGCTCACCAGCCTGCTGTCGTCGCACGATGGCGCGGCGTTCGTGTCGCTTCCCGAAGCGCCCGACCGCGTGGTCCAGGAGATCGATCGCATCTTCCCCGGGGCCAAGGGCCTCGCCGGCGAGCGAGTGCACACCGACTGGACGAACGACCCCTACAGTCTTGGCGCGTACACCTGCTTCGGGCCGGGACAATGGAGCGCGTCGCAGTCGGCGTTGCACTCGCGGCACGGTCGGCTCTGGCTGGCGGGCGAGCACGCCGACGGCTTCGCCGGGTTCATGGAAGGCGCCGTGCGCAGCGGCGCCAGAGTCGCTGCTCGCATCACGGCCTGACTACCGTCGCCGTCATGCATCGCCTCGGTCGTCGTCCTCTGCTCGCCCTCACCATCGGAGCAGCCATCGTGCTGGCCGCGTGCGGCAGCGATGCATCCGACTCGGGGGCGACCCCGCCCCCCGAGACGACCATCGCTCCCGACACCACCGCGGCACCGGACACGACCATGCCGGACACGACCATGCCGGACACGACCACGCCCGACACCACGGCGGCACTCGACTCCACGGGGGTGTTGCGCGGCACCGCCTACACGTTCAACACGCCCGACCCCATCGTGGGCGCCACCATCCGCGCCGAGGAGTATCCCGAACTGTCGGCCACCACCGGTGCCGACGGCAGCTACGAGATCGAGGTGCCCGCCAGCGCGCCGGTCACCCTCTACATCGAGGCCGACGGGCACCACTCCATCCACGTGCAGACGTTCACACTCGACGACGAACACGGGTATGAGATCGACGGCGTGAACTTCCAGACGCCCACCGATGCGATCTACGACGGGCTGAAGGCGCTCGTCGGTGGGTTCACCGGCAAGGATCCGTTCGAGGGCGGATGCGTCATCGTCACCACCGTGGGCGACCCGCGCATGGTGGGCATGAGTTTCGCCGAGTTCATCGAGTTCCACCCGCACGGCCTGGCCGGAGCGACGGTGCAGATCGACCCGCCGCTCGCCACGCCGATCTACTTCAACGACCAGGTGCTGCCCGATGCGGCGCAGCAGACCACCTCCATCGACGGTGGCGTGCTGTGGCCCAACGTGCCGCCGGGCGAGTACACCCTGTCGGCCACGCTGGCCGGTACCGAGTTCGTGACCGTGCCCGTGCGCTGCGAGGACGGCTGGGTGGTCAACGCCAACCCCGTGCACGGGCTGCACGCCATTCCCTGACGGCGACGGTGGTCAGGCCGTGGTGAGGGCCTGCTCGAGGTCGGCCACCAGATCGTGGGCGCTCTCGATGCCCACCGACAACCGGATGAGGTGATCGGGCACCTCCAGCGGTGAACCTGCGGCCGAGGCGTGGGTCATCTGCCCCGGGTGCTCGATGAGGCTCTCCACCGCTCCGAGCGACTCGCCGAGGGTGAACAGTTCGGTGGCCGCGGCCACCCGCAGCGCGGCGTCGCGGCCGCCCCTGAGGGTGAAGCTCACCATGCCGCCGAAGTCGCGCATCTGGCGCGCCGCGGCGGCGTGGCCGGGATGGTCGGGCAACTGCGGGTAGAGCACGCGCTCGACGGCGGGGTGACCCACCAACAGATCCACCACCGCGCGGGCGTTGGCACAGTGGCGCTCCATGCGCACGGCGAGGGTCTTCACCCCGCGCAGGGTGAGGTAGCAGTCGAAGGGCGCCGGTACCGCGCCGGCGGCGTTCTGGGTGAACCGCAGCCGTTGGGCCAGTTCGTCGTCGGAGAGCGCCAGGAATCCGCCGACCACGTCGCTGTGGCCCCCGAGGTACTTCGTGGCCGAGTGCACCACGATGTCGGCGCCGAGGGACAGTGGCTGCTGCAGGAACGGCGTGGCGAACGTGTTGTCGACGCACACCATCGCGCCGCGCTCGTGGGCGATGGCGGTGATGGCCTCGATGTCGAAGCAGCGCAGCAACGGGTTGGTGGGCGTCTCCAGCCACACGAGCGCGGTGTCGGATGGCCACGCTGCCACGAGCGCGTCGAGGTCGAGCAGGTCGACCGCGGTCCACGCGAGGTGTGTGTGCACCTTGCTGATGAGGCGGAACGTGCCGCCGTACGCATCGTTGCCCAACAGCACTCGTTGGCCGGGAGCGAGCAGTCGGAGCACGTTGTCCTCGGCGGCCAGGCCACTGGCGAACGCCAGCCCGTGACGTGCGTCCTCGAGCGCGGCCACCTGGGTCTCGTACGCCGTGCGGGTGGGGTTGCCGCTGCGGCTGTACTCGTAGCCCTTGTGCTGCCCCACCTCGTCCTGGGCGAACGTGGTGCTCAGGCTGATGGGCACGACGACGGCGCCCGACACGGGGTCGGGGTCCTGTCCGGCGTGGATGGCGCGGGTCTCGAACCCCCACGCGCTCTGTTCGTCGGTGTCACCCATTGCTCAGCACCTCGAAGTAGGTCAGGAGATCGGTTCTGGTGAGCACGCTCAACGGACGCCCACCGGCGAGCACGAGCAGGGCGGGAGCGCCGTCGAGCATCTCGACAGCGAGCGACACCTTCTGGCCGACACCAATGGTGGGCAGCTTCGGGCCCATGACGTGCTCGACCGGCTGCGAGAGTGTGGATGCGTCGCGGGCGATGGCCTCGAGCAGGTCGAGCTCGTCGACCGCGCCGGCCACTTCCGCAGCGGCGAACGGGGGAGTGTTCTTGCACACCGGGAGCTGACTCACGCCGTTGGCGCGCATCAGGTCGATGGCGTCGCGCACCGTGTGTGACGGGTTCACGTACAGCAGCGACGGTGTGTCGCCTCGTGTGTCGAGCACCGCGGCGATGCATTCGTCGCACTCGCGCAGGAATCCGAAATTGGCCATCCACGCGTCGTCGAACACCCTCGACAGGTACCCGCGGCCGGAGTCGGGGTTCAGCACCACCACGATGTCGTCGGGACCCGCCTGCTTCGCGACCTTGATGGCCGCGGCCACCGCCATGCCACCCGAGCCGCCGATGAGGATGCCCTCCTCGCGGCTCACCTCGCGGGCGGTGAGGAAGCTCTCCTCGTCGCTGATGGGGATGACGTCGTCGTACAACTCAGGAGCCCACGCCGCGGGGTAGAAATCCTCACCCACGCCCTCCACGAGGTACGGCCGACCGGAGCCGCCGCTGAACACCGAGGCGTCGGGGTCGCCGGCGATCACCTTGATCGCCGGGTTCATCGACTTGAGGTAGCGGGCGGTGCCCGTGATGGTGCCGCACGTGCCGGCGCCGGCCACGAAGTGGGTGATGCGACCACCGGTCTGCGCCCACAGTTCGGGCCCGGTGGTGCGCTCGTGAGCGAGCGGGTTGTTCGGGTTGGCGTACTGGTTGGGTCGGAACGCCTGTCGTTCCACGGTGAGTCGCTCGGCCACCTTGTAGTAGCTCTGGGGGTCTTCGGGTGGGACCGCGACGGGGCACACCACCACTTCCGCGCCATAGGCGCGCAACAGGCTCACCTTCTCGGGTGCCACCTTGTCGGTCATCACGAACACACAGTGGTAGCCCCGTTGCGCGGCCACGATGGCGAGGCCCACGCCGGTGTTGCCACTTGTGGGTTCCACGATGGTGCCGCCAGGCTGCAACAGCCCCTCGCGCTCGGCGGCGAGGATCATCTCCAATGCGGGTCGGTCCTTGGCCGAGCCGCCCGGATTGGTGGTCTCCATCTTCATCGCCAGCACGCACTGGATGCCGTGCAGCTCGCTGATGCGCTTCAGGCGAACCAACGGCGTGTTGCCGATGAGGTCGATGACGCTCTCGGCGATGTCGGTGCCGTGGAGCCGCGGGTCGGATGCGTCGTTCCCTCGAGCCATGGGGCCGAGGGTACTGCGGAATCAGGTGACCCGAATGATGAACTCACCCTCGGGGTTCATGCTGCACACGCCCGACAGCTCGCCGGGCTGGGTGAACCGCATCGCGAGGGACTGTCCGGCGGTGACGTAGAACGGCCCGATCATGTAGTCGCGCCCGTCCTGGTTCGTGATGCGAATGGACTCGCCCACGGCGACCTCCAGCAGCTGCGGCATCAGGTCGACCACTTGCCCCTGGTCGATGCGCACGCTGGTGCCATAGGGAACCACGTACTCGTAGGTGGCCTTCTCGTCGGCGCCGAGCGCGCCCCACTGGGCCTGCGCGGTGGTGCCACCACCATCGTCACCGCATGCGGCGACGGCGAGCAACGACGTGGACACGAGGACTACGGCGACGATGCGTCGGAACATGGCTCAACTTCCCAACAGGATCTCGAGGTCGGTGGCAATGGCATCGGCCTGCAAGCCGAACGGCCACTGCAGTACCACGGTACCCGCGGGATCGACCACGTACAGGTTGCCGCTGTGGCTCACTTCGATGGCACCCTCGGCATTGGTGGTCACGGAGTAGCTGGCCCCGAAGGTCGTGGCGACCTGCTCGAGCAACGCGTCGTCGTCGGTGCGCCACGCGTGTGCCCCCGGAACGAAGCTCTGCACGTAGTTGGTGAGCAGTTCGCCGTCGTCGCGATCGGGGTCGATGGTGATCATCCCCACGTCGACCTTCTCGGCATCGTCGCCGATGGCCTTCAGGGCCTTCTTCACCTCGTTGAGGGTGGTGGGGCAGACGTCGGGGCACTGCGTGTAGCCGAAGTAGACCACCAGGAACTCGCCGTCGGCAGCGGTGAACGCGACGTCGGCGTTCTCGGCGCTGGCGTCGGGCAGCGAGAGCGCGCCCACCTGGGGTGGCGGGTCGAGCTGGTAGCCGCTGACCACCTTGGCCTCCTTGTTCTCGCCGCACGCGGCGAGGAGGAGCGAGGCCATGGCGAGGGCGGCGATGGATCGTGTGAGACGGCTCACGGGGTGGTTCCTCCGTCGGGGTCGGGGAAGTGCTGGGAAATGGCGTCGCGAAGCTCGTCCGCGGTGTAGGCGCCCTGGTGGACGTCGACCACCTTGCCATCCGCGTCGACGAACGCGGTGGCGGGCAGCCCCGACACCGCCAGTGCGGTGGACAGGTTGCCGTCGGGGTCGGTGAACTGCTCGTAGGTGACGCCGAGTTCATCAGCGAATTCGGATGCGGCCTCCGCGGTGTCGCCGACGTTGACGCCGATGACCCGTACGCCGTCGGTGGAGGACGCGACTTCGTCGAACGCCGGCATCTCCTTCACGCACGGGGTGCACCACGTGGCCCACATGTTGACCACGACGGGTGTCCCCGCCATGGACGACAGCGAGGCCTCGGACCCGTCGGCGGCCGTGAACTTCACGGCGGACGGGCCCGAGGCGGAGTCGCTGCTGCCGCCACCGCACGCGCCGACCACCAGCGCGGCCATGAACAGGCCGAGCCGAGGAATGGTGGTGATGGCGCGTCGGTGGCGGAGGATCACGGGGCCTCGTCGAGGACCGGGACGTCGATGATGATCTCGCCGGCCTTCTCGAGGGTGAGGGTGAGGGTGATGGTGTCGCCCACGACGAGCGGCTTGGCGAGTTCCATCAGCATGATGTGGTAGCCACCCGGCTTCAGTTCCACGGCCGTACCGGCCGGCAGGTCGATGAAGTCGACGGGTCGCATGGTCATCTCGCCCATGCCGGCCATCGTGGTGTCGGAGCCCATCGCCGTGGTCGTGTCGGAGCCCATCGCCATCGACGTCTCGGTGTCTTCCGTCATGACCGTCTCGTGCATCTCGGTCATCCCCGCAACCGACGTGTCGGCCATCACGCTGATCAACTTGTCGGCGTCGGCGCTGGTGATGGTGAAGTACGCGGCACCGTTGGCGGCATCTGCCGGGCTGGTGCGTGCCCACTGGCCCTCGACGACGACGTCGGTGGCCGGTGCGGCACTGCCGATCTCGACGGTCTCGGCCACGGTGGTGGGCGCTGCCGTGTCGGCGGAGTCGGAGCTGTCGTCGCCACAGGCGGCGGTACCGAATGCGAGCAGGCCGACCGCGAGTGCAGCCGAGGCTCGGCGGATACGGGTGGGGGTGTTGTGACTGGTCATACCCTTCATGTCGTTCAGTCTCGCCCGTGGGTTCCCGGAAACCCATGGGACGACCGGCCCATTTTGGATGTGACCAACGTCCCGAGGAACCTCGCTCACCTGCGACGATCGGCGCCGGACGTGCCGCGTGACACCCCCTGAGTACGGTGTCGGCGTGAGCGCGTTGCAGGGTCGGTGGCAGGTCGAGCAGGTGCTCGCGCTCGCGCCGAAACCGGCGTCCGTGAGCGCGGCGCAGCCGTTGGCCGTGCCCGGGCGGTGGTCCGGCGCCGGGTGCGACCACCGTGCGGTGTGGGGGCGGTGCGTGGGCGGCAGCGCCGAGCCGTACGAGTGCGTGGCGGATCACGTGGCGGTCGCGTTTCGCTGCACCTGCCCCAGCCGGGTGCGCCCGTGCAAGCACGTGCTCGCGCTGTTGCTGCTGTGGGCACGCGGGCAGGTGGCCGAAGCGGTGGGTGAGCCGCCCAGGTTCGTCACGTCGTGGCTCGCGCCGCTCGCCGGTGCCGCGCCTCCGCCGGGGCCACCCGAGCCGCCCCTCGCCTCGCCCGAGCCTCCCTCGTCGGCTGCCGACGTCGGCGCCGGCGACACGTCCGCGCCCGAGCCATCGCCGCCCCCGCCGCCGACGGACCCCAATCCCAGTCGCGACGATCGAGTCGCGCGCATGGCCGCCGGCCTCGCCGAGCTCGACCGCTGGCTCGACGATCGGCTGCGCACCGGCCTCACCGACCCATCACTCGCCAGCTATCGCACGTGGGACGACCTGGCCGCGCGCCTGGTCGACGCGCAGGTCGGTGGCCTGTCGAATCGGGTACGGCGGCTCGCCGGGGCCGTGGGCAACGGCCCCGACTGGCACGAACACGTGCTCACGGAACTGGGCATCCTGCACCTGTTGGCGGTGGCGGGTCGTCAGCTGGGCTCACTGCCGGCCCCGCTCGCCGACTCCGTCGCCGCCACCATGGGGTGGCAGGTTCGCCAGGCCGACGTCCTGGCGGGCGTACCCCACACTGACCATTGGGTGGTCATGGGCCGCAGCGACGTGCGCGAAGACCGCATCGAGGTGCGCCGGCTGTGGCTCCGCGGGGCGAACTCGGGCCGGTGGGCCATGGTGATGTCGTTCGCCGCGTACCAGCAGCGACTCGACGACTCGTTGGTGGTGGGCACCAGCCTGCACGCCGACCTGTTCCGGTACCCGGGCGCCCTGGGGCTGCGCTCCATCGTCGGTCGCCGTCATGGCGAGCCTGAACCTGCGGTCGACGTGCGGCCCTCCTCGGTGGCACAGGCGTGCACACAGGTGGGTGACGCCATCATCGCCGAACCCTGGATCGAGCGCTTCCCGCTGTGCGTGCTCGCTGCGCCCACGCGAGTGAACGGCCGCTGGGTGCTCACCGATCGCGACGGGTCGTTGCCGGTCGTCGAGGGCGTCAGTGGCCTCGCCGCGCTGCTCGCGTGCAGCCAGGGCGCTCCGTTGCCCATCACCGCCGAGTGGACCCCGAAAGGACTCGTGCCGCTCACCGCGCACCTGCCCGATCGAGCGGTCGACGTCGGCCCCGTCGCCGACCCGTCGTTCGTGGGTGCCGCATGACCGACCTGCAGCGGTACTGGACCGACGCCGTCACCGTCGCGCTGTTGGGGACCGACCGGCGCGAGCCTCCGGCACCGCCCGCTGGCGGGCTGGCCGACCTCGCCGCCGACGCGGCGTTGCCCACGCCCTCGCAACGGCTGCTGCAGCAGGTGGCAGCATGCACCGTGGTGCGGCGTGCCGGCGTGGTGCCCGGCCCACCGGCCACGCTGGCGGCACCCCCGGCCGATGATCCGCGGCCGCTCACTCCCGCCACGGCATCGGGCACCTGGCGGCGTGTGATCGACGACTGGCCGCTGCTCGAGGACGAATGGGTGCTGGCGGTCATCCACTCGGGCCGGCGTCTGTCGCCCGAGTTGGTGCCCACCCTGCTGGCACGCCATCGCACCGACCCGGTCCGCCACGCGCGGGTGCTGGCCGCCTCGGGTCCGCTCGGTGCGTGGATGATCGACTGGTCGCCACGACTCGCGTGCAGCACCGCTCGGCGGTCGGTGGTGGAGTCCATCGGCGAGCTGCCCGAGCTGGCCATCACACCCGATCTCGCAGGGCTGTTGCACGCCCCCAGTGCGCAGGTGGCCTCCGCGATCGCTGGTGGTCTGGCCGAAGGGCGTTTCCTCACCAGCCATCGAGCGGTGTTGGTGAACCTGCTGGCTCGCATCTCGCCGTCGTCGTTGCCGCACGTGGCCACGGCGCTCGGTCGCGTCGACCCCTCGTCACCCGCCATCGGGCTGGCGTTCGCTCTCGGCGACCTCGCTCGCCTCCGTCTGCACATGCTCATCGAACTGGAGCCCGTATGACCACGTCCCATCCCGCAGTGCTGCGTCCGCACGCCGAAGTCGAGTTCGCCCACGAGCTGGCGGCGCTGTCGGCCGCCGACACGCGCGAGCGTCCTCCCAGTTGGCGCATGTCGCCGTGGGCGGTGGTCACCTACCTGCTCGGTGGCACGTTGGGCGACGGCACGGTCATCACCCCCAAGTACGTGGGCCAGCGGCGGCTCATCGAGATCGCCGTGGCCACGCTGGCCACCGACCGGGCGTTGCTGTTGCTCGGCGTTCCCGGCACCGCGAAGACCTGGGTGAGCGAACACCTCGCCGCCGCCATCAGCGGCGACTCCACCCTGCTGGTGCAGGGCACCGCCGGCACCGCCGAGGAGCAGCTTCGCTACGGCTGGAACTACGCCCGGCTGCTGGCGGAGGGGCCGGGCCCCGAGGCGTTGGTGCCCAGCCCCGTCTATCGAGCCATGGAGCGCGGCTCCATCGTGCGCGTGGAGGAACTCACCCGCATCGCCAGCGACGTGCAGGACGCGCTGGTCACCATCCTCAGCGAGAAGACGCTGCCCATCCCCGAACTGGGCGGCGAGATGCAGGCCGTGCCGGGCTTCAACCTCATCGCCACGGCCAACGATCGCGATCGCGGGGTGAACGACCTGTCGGCAGCCCTCCGTCGCCGGTTCAACACGGTGGTGCTCCCGTTGCCGGTCGATGCCGAGGAGGAAGTCGCCATCGTCGAGCGTCGAGTGGGCGAGTTGGGTGCCGCCCTGCGCCTGCCCTCCGTCCCTGCCGCGAACGACGAGATCCGCCGCGTGGTCACGGTGTTCCGCGAGCTGCGCAGCGGCGTCACCGAGGACGGGCGGGTGAGCCTGAAGGTGCCCAGCGGTTCACTCAGCACTGCCGAGGCCATCTCCGTCGTCACCAGCGGTGTGGCATTGGCGGCGCACTTCGGCGACGGTTCGCTCGGTGCGGCCGACATCGCCGCCGGCATCGTCGGCGCCGTGGTCAAGGATCCCGTGCACGACACGGTGGCCTGGCGCGAGTACCTCGAGGCCGTCGTGCGCGACCGGCAGGGCTGGGACGACTTCTACGCCGCCTGTCGCGAGCTCTGACCCACGCTCATGGCCGACGTGCAGCTGCTGGGCATCCGCCATCACGGACCAGGTTCGGCCCGGTCGGTGCTGCGCGCCCTGCAGGCCCTGCAACCCACCGTCGTGCTCGTGGAGCTGCCGGCCGATTGCGAGTCGGCCTTGAAGTGGGTGGCGGATGCCCACCTTCGGCCGCCGGTGGCGCTGCTCGGTCATGTCGTCGACCAGCCGCACCGAGCCGCGTTCTTGCCGTTCGCCGAGTTCAGCCCGGAGTGGCAGGCGTTCGTGTGGGCCTTCGAGCACGACGTGCCCGTGCGGGCGATGGACCTGCCACTCGCGCAGTCACTGGTGGAATCGCGGGAGGACCAGTTCGAGTTCGCGGCCGACGGCCCGGTGGATCCGTTGGCCGAGCTGGCCAGGGCTGCGGGCGACCCCGACCCCGAGCGATGGTGGGACGACGTCATCGAGCACCGCGGCGACGGCATGCCGGCATTCGACGCGGTGGCATCGGCCATGCGCGCGGTACGCGACGGCTCGTCACCGGGCTCCGCCCGCGAGGCCCAGCGCGAGGCGCACATGCGCAAGGTGTTGCGTGCTGCGCTCAGCGAGGGGCACGAGCGCATCGCGGTGGTGTGCGGTGCCTGGCACGTCCCGGCGCTCGAGCACCCGTTGCCGCCGGCGTCGGCCGATCGGGCCACGCTCGCCGGGCTGCCCAAGGCGAAGGTGGCCGTCAGCTGGGTGCCGTGGACCCACCGGCGGCTGGCGGTGGCCAGCGGCTACGGCGCAGGAGTGCGCAGCCCGGGGTGGTACGCCCACGTCTTCCGCCACCCAGGGCCTTCCGGTGTGAGCAGATGGTTCGTCCATGCCGCCCGCCTCCTGCGCGACCGGGGCATGTCGGCGTCGCCCGACCACCTCATCGCCGCCACTCGCGCGGCCGGCGCCCTGGCCGCATTGCGCGAGCGGCCACGACCTGGCCTGTCCGAGGTGCTCGACGCTGCCGATGCCGTCATGGCCGGCGCCGCGGGGCTCGCCCTCATCGAGCGCGAGCTGGTGGTGGGCGATGCCATCGGTGAGGTGCCCGACCACGCCCCGCAGGTGCCGCTGGCTCGCGACCTCGCCGCACAGCAGCGCAGGGCACGCTTGAAGCCCACCGCCGATCCCATCACCGTCGAGCTCGACCTGCGCACTCCCACCGGTCGCGCCCGTTCCGTCCTCCTGCACCGGCTGGGCGCGTTGGAGGTGCCGTGGGGCCAGGTGGAGGAAGGTCGGGGTTCCAGTGGCACGTTCCGCGAGACGTGGTCGCTGCGGTGGGAACCCGAGCTCACCATCCGGGTCATCGAGCGGTCCGCGCACGGCACCACGTTGCGCGCCGCCGCCGCCCACCGGCTGATCGAGCGAGCCGACGGTGCCACCGCACTGGCCGACCTCATCCGGGTGCTCGAGCTGGCGTTGCTGGCCGACCTGGCCGAGGTGGTGGTGCCGGTCGTGCAGCAGGTGCAGCAGCACGCGGCACTCGACCCCGACGTGGTGCAGGTGATCGACACGTTGGGTCCGCTCGCCCGTGCACTGCGCTACGGCGACGTGCGTGGCACCGACGTGCCCGCGCTGCGGCAGGTGTTCGACGGGCTCGTCGTGCGAGTCGTGGCCGGCACCGTGATGGCCTGCCGCTCGTTGGCGCCCGATGCCGCAGCGGCGATGGTGGAACGACTGGCCTCCGTGCAGGCTGCACTGGCACTGGTGGATCACCCCGCCCGCCGGGCCGAGTGGCCGGCGGTGCTGTCACTCGTGTCCGAGCGCAGCGACGTGCACGGGTTGGTACAGGGCAGGGCCACGCGGCTGTTGCACGACGGTGGCACGTGGAACCGGGCACGCGTCAGCGCTCGGCTGTCGCGTGCGCTCAGCGTGGGGACGCCACCGGTGGTCGGCGCGGCGTTCGTCGAGGGGTTCCTGGCCGGCAGCGGCACGGTGCTGGTGCACGACCGCGAGCTGCTCGATCTCATCGACGACTGGGTCTCGGCGTTGGCGCCCGACGCGTTCGTCGGCACCGCACCGTTGCTGCGCCGCACGTTCGGCGCCTTCGAGCCCGCCGAACGTCGTCAGCTGGGTCTGCTGCTCGACGATCAGGTGCCCACGGCCGCCGCCGGCTTCGGCGCCGATCTGGATGCGCAACGAGCCGCCGCCGCGCTCGTGACGGTGCGCCACATGCTCGGAGTACCGCAGTGACGGATCACCTCGACCAACGTCGCGTGAGCGACCAGGAGCGACGACGTCGCTGGCGAATGGTGTTGGGCGGTGCCGACCAGACCGACGACGCCGACGCCGGAAAGGGCATCACGGCCGTCACGCTCGACGGCACCGATGCCCGCATCGACACCGCGCTCGCCGCGGTCTACGACTCCGCACCGGGCTCGCGGCGCACCGCTGGCCGGGCCGGCGGGCTGGGCAAGTCGGCACCGTCGGTCGCACGATGGCTCGGCGACATCCGTCGCTACTTCCCCACGTCGGTCGTGCAGGTGTTGCAGCGCGATGCCATCGATCGGCTGCAGTTGCGTCAGCTGTTGCTCGAACCCGAGATGTTGCAGGCGGTGGAGGCCGACCTGCATCTGGTGACATTGCTCGTCGAGCTCAACGCGCTGCTGCCCGATGCCACACGGGCGAGCGCCCGCAGTGTGGTCGCGCAGGTGGTGCAGCAGATCGAGCAGCGACTCGCCGCCCGCACGAAGCAAGCCGTCGCCGGAGCGTTGGCCCGTTCGCAGCGCACGCGTCGGCCACGCCACGGCGACATCGACTGGGGCCGCACCATCCACGCCAACCTGCAGCACTATCTGCCCGAGCACCGCACTGTGGTGCCCGAGCGATTGGTGGGCTACGGGCGCCGCCAGCGCAGCTTGTCGCGCGACGTCATCGTGGCCATCGACCAGTCGGGCAGCATGGCCGACAGCGTGGTCTACGCGGCGGTGTTCGGGGCGGTGCTCGCGTCCATGCCTGCGCTCAGCACGCATGTCATCGCGTTCGACACGGCGGTGGCCGATCTCACCCCGGTGTTGCACGATCCCGTCGACGTGCTGTTCGGTGTGCAGCTCGGCGGTGGCACCGACATCGCGAATGCGGTGGGGTACTGCCAGCAGCTCGTCACCCGCCCCGCCGACACGGTGGTGGTGCTGGTGACCGATCTGTTCGAGGGCGGCAACGAGTCGCTGTTGCACGATCGCATCGCGGCGCTGCACCAGAGCGGCGTCACGGTGGTGGTGCTGCTGGCGCTCAGCGACGAAGGCGCTCCGGCCTACGACCACTTCCAGGCCGCATCGCTCGCCGAGCTGGGGGTGCCCTCGATGGCCTGCACACCGGATGCCTTCCCCGATCTGTTGGCCGCCGCGCTCGAAGGGCGCGACGTGGGCCGATGGGCGAACGAGCACGGTCTGCACACGGTGGTCACGCCCCGTTGAGCCGCTTCGTCCCCATCCGAACTGCGGTCAGGCGCGACGTTCGATGGTGATGGTGCCAGCGGCGCCGTCCACCGTCACCGTGTCGCCCTCACGGATCACCCGGGTGGCGTCGTCCACCAACACCACGCAGGGAATGCCGAACTCGCGAGCCACGGTCGCGGCGTGGGAGAGCATGCCGCCCGTCTCCACCACCACCGCCGCGGCGGGGATGAACAGGGGTGTCCAGGGGGTGTCGGTGAACGGGGCCACGAGCACGTCGCCGGGTTCGATGTCGCGGGCGAACGCGGCCTCGGTGTTGAGGATGATGCGGGCGCGTCCGGTGGCGGTGCCGGCGCTGACGCCGAGCCCCACGAGTCGCCGTTGCTCGGTGACCGCCTTCTTCTTCGTCGGCGTGACATCGCCCACCCAGGCGTGGGGGAGGGTGTACTGCTCGGCCTGCGACCGTTGCTTCTTGCGGCGGGTGACAGTGGCGGGCAGGTCGTCGAGGCGCGTGCCCTTCACCATGGCCTCCACTTCGCGGTACGTGCAGTAGACGTACTCGTGCGCATGACGGAGATGACCGGCGGCAGCGAGGCCATCGCCGATGGCCAGGATGGCGGGCCGCATGTGGCGCATGCTCAGCACCCACACCGCCTTGGTGAGTTCGCGCATGGCCGTGAACCGCTGTGCTTGCGTGAGTGCGTCGTCGAACGCGTCGCGGTGGTCGACAGCCAGTGAGGCGCGCACGCTCTTCTCGAGCTTCTCGCGTGTGGCGGCCGCCTTCTTGATCTGGCTGGCCGGCGACTCCGTGGCCTTGAGCGCGAGCATCGACCGCACCTGCGAGATGACGAAGGTGGGATCCTCGCTCCAGTCGGGCACGGTGGGGTCGGCCTCGCCTTGCACACGGAACCCGTAGCGGTGGATGAACTCGTCGAACTCGTCGATGAACACCTCCCACAGCCGGTGGTTCTGTTCCATCGCCGTGAGCACGGCACCGATGTCGCCGGCCTCGAGAGCGGTGCGCACCACGTGCTGCTTGCGAGCCACCTGGGCCAGGTCGTACAGCGCCAGTGCCGGCTTCGAGCTCTCCACGTTGCCGAGTCCGCTGCACAGGCCGACGATGCTGGCAGGATCGCCGCCGCCTGCGGCGATGACACCGGCCAGGCGCACCTGCATCTCGCCGGCGGCGGTGGAGACCACGAGATGGCGGTTGAGGTGTTGCCCCGCAGGAACAAGGAGCTCCTGCAGCCGCTTCCACGCTGCCTTGAGGGGGAGCACTCGGTCGACGGCCGCCTGGTCGGTGAGCCGCTCCTCGTACAGGTCCTGCTGCGCGGCGAGTGCTTCCGCCTCGGCCGTCGCGCGCTGGCGGGTGGCCACGTCGAGCGAGGCCTGCACCTCGGCCGCCGGCGCGCTGACGAGCAGGCGCACCGCGTCGTCGCTGCCCTGGAAGAACTGGGCGGCCATGGCCGCGGCGATGGCCGGGTCGATGCAACTCATCGCGGCCACCGAGAACCCGACGTTGAGCGCGAGCCGGCCGGCGGTGATGCCGAAGAAGTTGCCCACCGGTGGCTTGAACACCTTCACCCGTTTGCCGGTGGGGTAGGCGCCCATCAGTTCCTTCAGGCCGCGCGAGTCGATGTCGTTGAACAGCGTGGCGATGAACGGTGACAACACGCCCGGCAGGATCTCGCCGCCGTTGGTGATGGTCCACACGTCGTAGACCGGATTCGGCTCGGTGTCCCAGTCGGTTCGGAATGCCGCCATGGCGGGACAGTGTCGCGCAGATGAACGTGCGGGATGGACGGTCCCAGGGAGCGAAGGGGGTCAGCCCTTCTGCGTGCCGACCTTCAGGTCCTTGAAGGGTGACGTGCTGTCGATGCCGAGGTCCTTGGGCAGGCCCAGGACGCGCTCGCCGACGATGTTGCGCATCACCTCGTCGGAGCCGCCGGCGATGCGTCCACCCGGCGTGCCGAGGATGAGCTGGCTCCAGGCGTACGTGCCCCACTCGCCCGAGTCGGCGATGAGCTTGGCCCCGAGGATCTTGGACACGAAGTCGCACAGGCGCAGCGAGTTGAGCGTGCCGGCGAGCTTGGCGATGCTCATCTCGGGCCCGGGCAGCTGACCGGCCTTGATCTTGTCCATGGCTCGCTGGTTGTTGTAGCCGGCGACCTTGCTGTGGATGAGCAGGTTGGCGAGTTCGTTGCGCACCAGCGGATCGGTGTCGAGTCCGTAGTGGCGCACCATCTCGATGACGCGCTGGTACATGTTGACGCCGCCGCCACCACCGCCACCCGCGCCGATCGCGGCGCGCTCGTTCATGAGGGTGGTGAGGGCCACGTTCCAGCCGTTGTTCACGTCGCCGAGACGGTGGTCGTCGCGGACACGCACCTCGTTGAAGAACACCTCGTTGAAGCTGGCCCCACCGGTCATCTGGCGCAACGGACGCACCTCGACGCCGGGGGCGTGCATGTCGACGATGAACCCGGTGAGGCCCTTGTGCTTGGGCATGTCGGGGTCGGTGCGAGCGATGATCTCGCCGAGGTCGCTGAACTGCGCGCCGGTGGTCCACACCTTCTGGCCGGTGATGATCCACTCGTCGCCGTCGCGTTCGGCCTTGGTCTGCAGGCTGGCCAGGTCGCTTCCGGCACCGGGCTCGCTGAACAGCTGGCAGCCGATGATGTCGGCCCGGTACATCTTCTTCAGGTAGGCGTCCTTGGCCACGTCGCTGCCATGGGCGAGGATCGTCGGCGCCACCATGCCGAGGCCGATGGTGAACGCGCCCTGGTTCGGCACCTCGTACTGCGCCTCGAGACGTTGGTAGGCGCGCTCGTGCGCGCTCGTGAGGCCGGCGCCACCGTAGGCCTCGGGGCCGGTGATCCAGCCGAAGCCGGCGTCGAACTTGGCCTGGCGCCACGCGCACGCCGCGGCGACGTCGCGGGTCTCGGTCTCCTTGTCCTTCTCCTCGAACATGGCCACCTTGTCCTGGCCCTCGCCCCACACGAACTTCTTGTCGGTCTCCTTGCGCGTGGAGTTCGCCTCCAGGAATGCGCGTGCGTTCGTCTCGAACTCTTCCAGGGTGATGTCAGCCATGCGGCGAACCGTAGCGGCGAGCCTTCCGGGCGGTCGATCCGAGCGACCGTGCACGAGAACCGAAGTTCTGATGCATGGCGGCCGTTAACATTTTGTCAATGGCCCGTCACCTCACCGTCGCCGCCGCCCAGATGGGCCCCGTGCAGCAGCATCACACCCGTGCCGAGGTGGTCGATCGGCTGGTCGCGCTGCTGCAACGGGCGCACTCGATGGGTGCCGAGTTGGTGGTGTTCCCCGAGCTCGCGCTCACCACGTTCTTCCCACGGTGGTTCGTCGACGACATCGCCGAGGCCGACCACTGGTACGAGCGCTCCATGCCCAACGAGGCCACGCAGCCGTTGTTCGACGAGGCCAAGCGGCTGGGTGTCGGGTTCTGCCTGGGGTACGCGCTGCTCGACCAAGAGGGCCACCGGTGGAACGTGCAGACGTTGGTCGAGCGCGATGGCAGCATCGTGGCCACCTACAAGAAGACCCACATCCCGGGGCACGAGGAACACGAGCCGGGCCGGCCGTTCCAGCACGCCGAGCGGTACTACTTCGAGCCCAGCCCCGAGGGCTTCGGGGTGTGGCGTGCGTTCGGCGGCATCGTCGGCATGGCCATCTGCAACGACCGTCGTTGGCCCGAGACCTATCGCGAGATGGGTCTGCAGGGTGTCGAGATGGTGCTCATCGGGTACAACACGCCCATCCACTACGTGCCGGACCCCAGCCAGGACATCCTGCAGGGCTTCCACAACGCGCTGGTCATGCAGGCCGGCGCTTACCAGAACGGCACGTGGGTGGTCGGTGTCGCCAAGGGTGGTGTCGAGGAAGGCGTCGACTCGCTGGGCCAGAGCATGATCGTGGCCCCCAGCGGGCAGATCGTCGCCCAAGCGCTCACCACCGACGACGAGGTCATCGTGGCCCGCTGCGATCTCGACTGGTGCGAGAAGTACAAGGGCACCCTGTTCGACTTCGATCGCTACCGACGGCCCGAGGTGTACGGCCGACACACTGCCCAGCGAGGCGCGATCCTTCCCGACTAGCCTCCCGCGCATGGACGCGCCGCTCCCTCCGCCGACCGATCCCTTCGCGATGCCCCCGATGGTGCAGGTCGCCGAGCACGTGCCCACGCCCCCGTCACGACGGGCGTGGCCGTGGGTGATCGGTGCGGTCGCCGCGGTGATCGCGGTGGTGGGCGTGGTGGTGTTCGCCACTCGGGGCGACAGCGACGCGGGCTATTCGCTGGAGGCCGCCGCGGAGGCGGCCAGCGAGGCACAGAACGTCGAGTTCGAGACCACGATCACGCAGATGGGCACCACGGCCACGTCCACCGGGCGGTTCGACGTGGAGCGCCAACTGATGGCGATGCGCGTGCAGATTCCGGATCCTGTCGACACGGAGTTCGACGGTGTGCTCGACATCGAGGGGGCGATGATCTACATGGACGCCTCGATGATGGGCGACGTGGCGGCGGTGGTACCGACGAAGTGGATCAGCATGGACCTGTCGGCGGTTCCCGGACTGGCGGAGGTGTTCCAGTCGTCCAGGACGAGCAACCCGCTCGACGTGGCCAAGTTCTTCACCACGGCCTCGTCGGTGGAGGAGGTCGGGATGGAGGATGTGCGCGGTGAGCAGGCGAAGCATTACCTGGTGACCGTCACGATGGCGGACGTCTTCGCCAAGTTCCCGGAGCTCGGCGACACCATCGACGAGATGGGGGTCACCATGGAGGACGAGGTGGTCTACGACGTGTGGGTCGACGAGGCCAACCAACTCCGGCGTGTGAAGTACGCGACCACCGTGAACGGCCAGGAGCAGTCGATGGACACGTTCTACGAGTCGATCGGCGACATCGAGCCGATCGTGGTGCCCTCGCCCGACGAGGTGACCGACATCAGCGACATGCTCGGCGGCTGAGTTCACACTGGATTCACGGGACTCGCTCGCAATGTGGCGGCGGCTTTGACAAAATGTAAAGCGTGACCGTCGAGTTCGTCCTCAATGGCACGCCGGTCTCCGTGCGTGCCGATCATCCGCACCTGCTCGCCGCCCTGCGCGAAGAGCTCGATGTCACGTCACCCAAGGACGGCTGTTCGCCGTCGGGCCAGTGCGGGTGCTGCACGGTGATGATCGACGGCAAGGTGCAGATCTCGTGCACCTACTCGGTGGAGAAGGTGGCGGGAAAACAGGTCACCACGCTCGAAGGCGTCGACGCCGACGAGCGTCAACGGTTCGCCGATGCGTTCGCCAGCTGTGGTGGTCTGCAGTGCGGATACTGCATCCCGGGCATCGTGATGCGGGCGAAGGCACAGATCGACAAGAAGGGCGCCGCGCTCGAGCGCGACGACATGGCCCGCCATCTGGGAGCGCACCTGTGCCGATGCACCGGCTATGTGAAGGTGCTCGACGCGATCGAGACGGTGGCCAAGGGATTGTCGGTGGACCCGCACCTGCCCGGGGGCGTCGGCACGAGCGGGGCGAAGTACGAGGCGGCCGAGCTGACGCTGGGCGATCGTGGCTACGTCGACGACATCCGTGTGCCGGGCATGTTGCACGCTGCACTGCACCTCACCGAGCACGTGCGCGCCGACATCCGGCGCATCGACACCTCGGCTGCCTCGGCGGCGCCCGGTGTGGTGGCCGTGTTCACCGCAGCCGACATCCCGGGCGAGCAGTACGTGGGCATCATCTACAAGGACTGGCCGGTGTTCATCGGCGAGGGGCAGCGCACCAGCTACGCCGGCGACGTGTTGGCCATGGTGGTGGCCGACACCAAGCAGCACGCTCGCGAGGCGGCGAAGTTGGTGGAGGTGGAGTACGACGTGCTCCGGCCCATCACCGACCCGGTGGCCGCCATCGACGACCCCGAGGTGGCGGTGTTCGGCACGAAGAACAACGTGCTGTCGGTGAGTGCGTACGAGCGCGGCGACACCGAGGCGGCGTTGGCGGCCAGCGCGCACGTGGTGCACGAGGTGTTCCACACCCAGCGCGTCGAGCACGCGTTTCTCGAACCCGAGAGCACGCTGGCGGTGCCGCAGCCCGATGGCACGCTGCACGTGTACAGCGGCGGCCAGGGTGTGTGGGACGACCGCGATCAGATCGCCTCGTTGCTCGGCGTGGGCACCGATCGCGTGACGGTGGAACTGGTGTCGAACGGCGGCGCGTTCGGTGGCAAGGAAGACATGAGCAACCAGGGTCAGACCGCCCTGGCGGCGTTCCTGTTGCAACGTCCGGTGAAGTGCACCTTGTCGCGTGAAGAGAGCTTCCTCATCCACGCCAAGCGGCACCCCATCCGCCTGGAGTACTGGGCCGGGTGCGACGACACCGGTGCGCTCACCGCATTGAAGGTGCGTGGCATCGGCGATTCGGGTTCGTACGCGAGCGTCGGCATGAAGGTGCTCGAGCGGGCCGCGGGTCACGCGAGCGGTCCGTACCGCGTGCCGAACATCGACGTGGAGTGCGTGGCGGTGCGCACCAACAACCCGGTGTGCGGCGCGTTCCGCGGGTTCGGGGCCAACCAGGCGCAGTTCGCGATGGAAGGTGTGATGGATCGGCTGGCCCAACAGGTGGGCATCAGCGGGTGGGACATGCGCAAGCGCAATGTCATCCACCCTGGCGAAGTGTGGGGTCCCGGCCAGATCATGGACGACGGTGCCGGCGGCGCCGAGGAGTGCCTGGACCGGGCGAAGCCGCACATCGACGCGGCGCTCGCTGCGGGCAAGGCAGTCGGAATGGGTCTGGGATTGAAGAACTCGGGCCTCGGCAACGGACTGCGAGAGGTGTGTGCCGCGGTGGTGCACTTCCGTAGCGCCGACCAGAAGGTGGAGGTGCGCCACGGATTCACCGAGATGGGACAGGGCGTGCACACGGTGGCGCTGCAGACCGCGGTCACCGAGCTGGGCATCGACCCGGCACGCATCGAGGTCATCGTGGACACCACTCGCCAGCTCGGGTTCGGACAGACCACGGGAAGTCGCGGCACGCTGATGGTGGCGGGCAGCGTGCAGAAGGCATGCCAGGTCGCGCTCGAGCACGACTGTGCACCCGACGTGGATCACTACGCGGAACACGTCGTCGACTGGACGCAGAAGTTGGGCGACCCCGCGGTGCCGAACCCCACCATCCATGCCGCGTTCGGGTACGCCGCTCAGGTGGTGGTGGCCGATCGCGAAACGGGCGCCATCGAGAAGGTGGTGGCCATCCACGACGTGGGCAAGGCGGTGAACCCGCGCCTGTGCGAGGGGCAGATCGAAGGATCCGTGCACATGGGGCTCGGGTACGCGCTCACGGAGGACTTCCCGAGCGACGAGCGTGGGTTCCCCACCGCCAACACCCTGCGTCAGCTGGGCATTCTCCGTCCGAAGGACGTGCCGCCCATCGAGGTGGAGCTGGTGGAGGTGCCCCAACCCCGGTCGGCGTACGGGATCAAAGGTGTCGGAGAAATCGGGCTCGTTCCCACCAGCGGGGCCGTAGCGGCTGCGCTGCACATGGTCGACGGTGTGTGGCGGAATCGATTGCCGATGCGCCGCTCCGCGGTCGACGACGACTAAAGGGCGCGGCCCTTCTTGCCGAAGTGTTGTGGAAGGGTGTCGGCAGGATCCGCCGGCCCACCCCACGTTTCCCGAGAGGAGTGCCATGCGCGCTCGAACCGCCCGACTCGTTGCCCTCGCTGCTGCATTGACCTCCATCGGGGTCGTGGTGCCGCAGGCATCCACCGTCCTCGCCGCCGGTCCGTTCACCGTGAACAGCACGGCCGACGCGGCCGATGTGGCTCCCGGAAACAATGTCTGCGCGGCTGCCAACGGTGCGTGCACGTTGCGGGCCGCGGTGCAAGAGGCGAGCTCGAGCACCGCAGGTACCACCATCACGCTCCCGGCCGGCAACTACGTGCTCAACAGCGGCGCCGGCGCCCTGTTGGTGCTGCAGAACATGACGCTGAACGGTGCGGGCTCGGGCAGCACGGTGATCACCGGCGTCGGCGCGGGCGTGTTCGACATTCGCGGGAGCGCGTCGAGCGTGTCGATCAGCGGCGTGAAGGTCACCGGTGGTGCGGGGGTCATCGGTGGCGGCATCTTCGTGGACCAGGGCGTGACGTTCCGCCTCACCGACTCCATCCTCGACGGGAACAACGCGTCGGGCGGCGCCTCGCAGGGCGGCGGCATGTACATCTACGGCGCGTCGCGAGCGGCCAACGTCACCCTCACCCGCGTGACGGTGAGCAACAACCGCGCGGTGCAGGGCGGCGGCATCGTCAACTCGGACCCGTCGAACCTCACCATCGTCGACAGCAACATCATCAACAACGCGGCAGCCGGGCCGTACGCCGGCGGCATTCGCAGCAACGGCACGCTCACCATGACGAACTCCAACGTCATCGGTAACTACGCCGGGTTCGGCAACACCGCGGGTGGCCCCGGTGGTGGCGGCATCTACACCGGCAACCCGCCGGCGCCCGCAGCCGGCCAGGTGAGCTACTTCACGATGAACGGTGGCGCGCTGCTGAACAACTCGCTGCCGCTGAACCTCTTGAGCAGCGGCGGTGGGTTGTACAACGCCACTGCCGGTGTCGCGACGCTCAGCGGCGTCGTGCTGTCGGGCAACTCGGCGTTCCACGGCGGCGGCATCATGAGCGATGAGGCCATCACCAACGTCAACAACTCCGAAGTGCGGAGCAACACGGCGTTCTACGGCGGCGGGCTGTACAACAACGACTTCCTGCCGGGGAACCAGTTCGGTGCGTACATGAGCATCCGGCAGTCGGCGGTGTACGGCAACACTGCCAGCGACTCGGGTTGCCCGTACCAGATCATCCCCAGCGGCAACCTGTGTGGCGCCGGCGGTGGCATCTTCAACGAGAACGGCGATCTGGTGGTGGCCAACACCACCGTGGCGCAGAACTACGCGGGCACCTTCGGTGGCGGGATCTACAACCTGCGCATCAACTCCGGCTTCGCCAATGCTCGACTGTTCAACGCCACCGTGGCCGCCAACTTCGCGGTGCGTGAGGGTGGCGGACTGCTGGGCAACCAGGCGCCGTTCACCTCGAAGAACTCCATCGTCGCCGACAACATGGCGGCGTTCGGCCCGAGCGATTGCTTCCCGGTGCCGGGTTCGCCGATGTACTCGTCGGGCAACAACATCACCACCGACGGCCGCTGCGGGTTCGTGGCTGGCGGCGACAAGTTCGGCTCTGCACAGCTCGGTGCGCTGCAGGTGTACGGCAGCGGCACGACCACGATGCTCCCGATGTCGGGGAGCCCGGCGCTCAACGCCGGCGACAACGCTGCGTGTGCGGCGTCGCCCATCGACGGCGTGGACCAGCGTGGCGTGAAGCGCCCCGCCGGTGGCGTGTGCGACATCGGTGCCGCCGAGGGTGAGACCGCTCGCCCGCAGGCCACCAACGTGGCTCGTCCGGCCGTGGTGTACGCCGGATCGTTCTCGTTCCGGAACGACCTGTTCGGTGGCGCCGCGACCTCGACCGCAGGCTTCGGGCTGCCGTTCGACTATCCGCTGATGTGCGACATGGACGGTGACGGCTCGCGCAACATGGTGGTCGTTCGCCCCACCGGTGGCTACCTCGCGTGGTACGGCAAGAACCGGAACGCTGCTGGTCCCGCCGAGTTCGCCTTCGCGTTCGGCTCCGCCACCGACACGCCCGTGTGCGGCGACTGGAACGGCGACGGCGTCGACACGCCCGGTCTCATGCGCAACGTCGGCGGCGCCCGACAGTGGTTCCAGTCGAACGCCTACGGCGGCGGTGGTCCGCTGAACGTCTTCTACTTCGGTGCTGCGGCCGACCAGCCGATGCACGGCGACTGGGACGGCAACGGCACCGACACGCCGGGCATCGTGCGTCCCGCCGGGTACGCCATGCTCTGGTCGTACCGCAACAGCAACTCGAGCGGCATCACCGACGGCGAGTTCTACTTCGGCATCAACACCGACCGGCCCATCGTGGGCGACTGGGACAACAACGGCACCGACACGCCGGGTGTTGCCCGTCCGGAGGGCGCAGGCCTGCGCTGGTGGTACCGCAACACCATCGTCAACGGAGTGGCCAACGGCACATTCGTGTTCGGCGGCGCCTTCGACCGTCCGTTGGTGTGGAAGGGTTCGGGCGTCGGCGGCACCTGACCCCAGGGTCGCCCGTCCGGTCCACCGGCTACCGTGCGCCGTATGAGCGGAACCACGCCCGGTCTGGTCTGCAGCCACCATCACCTGTACTCGGCACTGGCGCGTGGCATGCCCGCACCGCCGCGGCAGCCGACGTCGTTCCTGGAGATCCTGGAGCAGGTGTGGTGGCGGCTCGACGTGGCGCTCGACGACGAGATGATCCGCTGGAGTGCGATGTTGGGCGCGGTGGAGGCACTGCAGTGCGGCACCACGGCGATCGTCGATCACCACGAGTCGCCGTCGTGCATCGAGGGCAGCCTGTCGATCATCGCCGACGCCTGTGCCGAGGTGGGCGTGCGCACCAACCTCGCGTACGGCGTCACCGATCGTCATGGTGCGGACGGTGCTCGTCGTGGGTTGGCTGAAAACGAGCGGTTCCTGCGTGCCGGCGGTCGCGGGATGGTCGGTGTGCACGCCGCGTTCACGTGCACCGACGACACGCTGGCCGCGGCCGCGGGATTGGCCGACGAGCTGGGAGTGGGCGTGCACATCCACGTGGCCGAGGGCCCCGACGACCTTGCGGCCGGAGCGCGGCTGGAGTCGCTGGCGTGCGACGATTGGTGGTTGGTGCACTGCGTGTTCCTGGACCGCGACCTGCCCGGCACCATCGCGCACAACCCGCGCAGCAACATGAACAACTCGGTGGGGTACGCACGACCCGCCGCCCGCCCCAACCGAATCGTGCTCGGTACCGACGGCATCGGCGCCGACATGCTGGAGGAAGCCCGCCTGGCCTACGTGCGACTGCGTGAGGACGACGTGCTCGCCTCACCCGACACCGTGTGGCAGTGGCTGGAGAACGGCTACTCGCTGTTCCCCGAGGCTCGGGCCGACGTGGTGACGTGGAACTACCCGCACGCCGACAGCGCGTGGCACGTGGCGTTCACGCCGGGCGTGCGTGCGCTCGACGTCACGCTCGACGGTGGCGAACAGGTGCTGCGCAACGGCCGACCCACACGGGTCGACCTCGACGAGGTGTGGGCGAAGGCGGCCGAGCAGGCCCAGCGACTGTTCGCACTGCTGTGACCGCAGTGCATTTCGAGTGGCGTGGCGCGTTCACCAACGCCGAGGTGAACGAGTGGTTGCACGTCGACTTCGACGACGACCTGCGCCCCTTCTACTTCGATGCGTGCGGCTTCCGGCCGACGAATGCCGGCCTCATGGAACTGCGGGCACCGTCGACCGAGGAGTGAGTCGCCACAGGTGGTGTTGTTTCACCTCTTTCGGATTCCGAAGTAGGTGAAACCCATATGTTTCCTGGGTTTCCGGTTGCGCCGTGGATCGAACATGTGTACGATAGTGGACATGGAAGTGCTCGACCGGTTCGCCGACCAGATCTTGGTCACGCCCACCGAACTCGCCGTCCGCTGGGCCGAGTTGGAGCAACAGTTGGCGGTGTTCGCGCTCGCGGTCGCGCACGTCGATGCGGGTGGGTCGTGGGCGGATGATGGGTCGGTCACGATGCGCGCCTGGATGCGCACCCACTTGCGCATGTCCGACATCGATGCCGGTGTCTGGTTGCGTCGGGCTGGTCTGTTGAACCGCTACGACGCGTTCGCTGAATGCGCGGTCACCGGTGCACTC
>JACQZZ010000096.1 GCA_016213625.1 Actinomycetota bacterium | reverse complement strand
CGTAGATGTCCGGCGGCGAGGCGTGAGGTCGGCGCCACGCGCAACATGATAGCGGCATCCCGACGGTTGGCAAGTTTTCTCTCGACGGAGGCTCGTCAGCGGCCGACTCGGTGCCTCACCAAGGGCATTGAATCACACCCGTCGTGCTGGCGCTACTGGTCCCGCGCGCAGCGCACGCCGATCCCGTCGCCTTGCGGTGCTGGATGGCCTCGTCCCGCCCGCCGGCGTCGCGATGGGCCCGTCCCTGGTTGGAGTGCGCCCTGGCCGCCTTGCGCTGCTCGGCCGTGGTATTGTCGGCTCGTGTCGACCGCGATCGCGAGAATCGCAGCAGTCGGCGGCGTCGCGGCCATGGCGCTGTGCCTCGGCGCGTGCTCGGACGCGTCGGAGTACCAGCCGCCGCCCATCATCACCGAGCGGCCCTACGCCGAGGTCGTCCCGACGGGCTACGACCCGGCGACGCCGACGCCGCTCGTGGTGCTGCTGCACGGGCACGGCGCGAGCGGGTTCCTGCAGAGCATCTACTTCGGCCTGGGCCTGCTGACGGAGACGCGCACGTTCCTCTACGCCTATCCGGACGGGACCGCCGACGTCGACGGCCAGCTCTTCTGGAGCGCGACCGACGCCTGCTGTGGCGACGAGGGCCGCAGGGTCGACGACGTCGCGTACGTGACCGCCATCATCGACGACATGTCGGCCCGCTACCACGTCGACCCGAAGCGGGTGTACGTGGTCGGGCACTCGAACGGCGGCTTCATGTCCTACCGCATGGCCTGCGACCGGGCGCCGCGGATCGCGGCCATCGTCAGCCTGGCGGGCATGACCTGGAACGATCCGGCGCGCTGCGCCCCGTCCGAGCCGGTGGCCGTGCTGCATGTGCACGGTGACCAGGACGCCGTCGTCCTCTACGACGGCGGCGAGCTCGAGGGCGTGCCGTACCCCTCGGCGCCGGCCAGCGTCGCGATGTGGGCCGGGTACAACGGCTGCTCCTCGGACCTCGCCGCCACCGGGGCCACCCGCGACGTGGACGTCAAGCTCGCCGGCGCCGAGACCGAGGTCGCGGCGCACGGCGGCTGCCGGGGCGGCGCGGTCGAGCTGTGGACCATCCGCGGCGGCAGCCACCTGCCCAACCTGCAGGGCGACTGGGCCGGTACCCTCCTCGACTGGCTGCTGGCGCACCCCAAGCCCTGAGGCGGGGGCCCGGTCACAGCCCGATCCAGCTCGAGATGAACCAGAAGTACAGACCTCCCAGCGACCACAGCGGGAAGGTCACGACGCTCGTGTGTCCGCCGTCGAGACGCCAGTGGTTGTAGGTCCACAATGCGGGATCGAAGAAGAGGCTCATGCTGCGACCGTAGACGTACTCCGTGGAGAACCCCACCGGCGCGAACATCAGCATCAAGAGCAGGTAGCGGGGGCCGCAGAACAGCGCCAGGGCCAGCGCGGTGAAGGCGATCGGGAGGCAGAAGAGCGCGAACGCCTTGGGCGTGAACCGACCTTCCCGCGCGCTCGTGGTGACGCGGCTCGGCCACGCCACCGCGCACCCTATCACGAAGGCCGCGCTGCTCACGACGACCGGCAGGAGCGTGGGGGTGGCCGCCTGGGATCCCGAGGTCGCGAGGCGTCCGACGACGTGGAAGCAGAACGCGCCCACCGCCCAGGGAAGGAAGTTGATCGTGCTGGTGTAGCCGCGCAGCACCGACCTGTGACTGTAGGTCCAGATGGGCTGGTGGAAGAAGCTCCGCCACAGCAATGACACCAACAGCTCGCCGAGGACGCCGGCCATCCCCGCGACCACGAGGAGCAGGAGGTAACGCGGGTCGACCGTCAGCGCCAGCGCGCCGAAGGCCAGCGGCGCCCAGCCCATGAACAGGTAGTACTTGCGCAGCGAGAACCGCTGATCGCCCCAGAAGACGCCCTTGCAGACTGCCGCCGCGACCATGAGCGCGAGGATGTACGCGTTCGCCGCCACGAAGAACACCAACACGGTCTTGAGCGCCTGGGGCAGCATGCGTGGGCCCGCTCGCGTCACGCCCCGTGAACGTCGTCGTCGGCTACCACGACGCGTCCGTCTGACGGTCTCGATGCGTCACCAGGCGACATCCGGAAGCACCCCCACACTGGCACTCTGGCAGGCAAGGCATCGGCTCCGGCAGGCACTCCCTTCACGAGGCGTCACCCGGAGGGCTGCCGGAGCAGCTCCAGGAACTCCCGCGCTCTGACGATCTGGAGGCCCTCGTACGCCTTCATTCCCAGGAGGTGGTCGTCACCGGTGACGACGAGATCGGCGAGCCCCTCCACCGCGGCCGCCAGGTACTTGTTGTCGTCGGGGTCCGCGGCGACCACGTCGACCTCCAGGTCGCCTGGCACGGGGACGGCGACGATCTCCAGCGCGACCAGCCAGAGGTCGAGCTCGTCGTCGGAGAGCGCCAGGTGCTTCCTCACCCGTGGGTAGCGCAGCACCCGCTGCACCTCGTCCACGATGACCGGTGAGAGCACGAGCTCGAAAGCCTGCTCGCGCAGGAGCAGCGCCAGGATTGTCCCCGGGGGGCCCTGCGGCCGGATGAGCGCGCTGGCGAAGACGTTGGCGTCGAGGACGACGCGCACGAGCTAGCCCCTGCGCCGCCGTCGCCGGCTCTGGTGCTTGGCCTCGTTCGCCACCGCGTCGGCCTCGGCCTGGGAGACGGCCCCCTCCTGCCGCTCCAGGAGGTCGAGCAGGTGGGTCGCCGCCGCCCGCCGCATCTGCTCCAGCCGCGCCACCGGGACCACCGCCGCCAGGGGCTGCCCCTTGCGCTCGATGATGAACTGGTCGTTCCGCAACGCCACCCGGTTCAGGATGTCGCCGAGCTGCCGCCGGGCCTCCAGGGTCGAGATGGTCCGCGTCATCAGATCCTCCAACCTGCACAACTATCATAGTTGAGTATGTTGAGGCACGCAACCCCTTGGCCTGGCACACGGCGCGGGTCAGCAGGAGCGGGTCGTAGCTGGGGTAGAAGTACCCGGAGGCGTGCTTGGCCGCGTGGAACAGGTTCTGGCCGTCGAAGAAGGCGACGGCGCGCTTGGTGGCGGGCTCCGTGGGCAAGGCGCCGCTCGGACAATAGACAACCCCGCCCGAGGCCTCGCGGCGTGTCGAGCGGGGAGGAAGTCCTGAAGGCAGCATGCGACGTCGCCGCGAGCCTGTCAAACCTCAGGAGCCTGGGCCCGCACCCAAGAGGGATGTTGCCCTTCGACCATGCAGGTGGCGGCTTGCCTGACGGGCGGGTGAGGGAGACTGGCTGACTGTGGGCGCAGCAAGATTCGAACTTGCGACTTCCACCGTGTGAGGATGGCACTCTGCCGCTGAGTTATGCGCCCGAACCGCGGCAACCTATAACAGATGGCCCGGGGCTTGGCAAGACCCGGCCCTCGGTGACAGACCCGGCCCTCGGCGACGGCCCGAGGCTCAGCGGCAGGGTGGGCCGCCAGAGGCGCCAATCAACGCGGCGGGCCCGCACCAGGGCAACGGTGGCGCTGAGAACTTTCGAAAACCGCGAGAAAGTGGCGCCACCGTCGACGGCCCCTGCCGGAACTCTCGGGTGGCGAAAGAAGCTGGTGCCACCGTCAGTGCCTGGCGAAGCAGCCCGGAGGCCGCCACGGTGGGACGTCCCGGTGCGGGGTGGGCGAAGGGGCGCACTGGTCCGCGCTGCCAAGACCCGGGGTCCGTTGCGGGGTCCGCCGGGGTGGCGTACCATCGAGGGCATGAGGTACCTGATTGGTTGTGTGGCGTTCTGTCTCGGCCTCGCCGGCTGCTGCTGGGGTCACCACTGCGACGAGGGCGAGCCCAACTGGACCCCCGAGCCGACCGGCGGAGTGGCGGACACCGACGGTCAGAGCTGCGAT
>JACQZZ010000095.1 GCA_016213625.1 Actinomycetota bacterium | reverse complement strand
GAGGATTCATCACCACGCCGCGGCAGGTTGCCGAGCGTCGTCCGGTCACCGAGCGGGTGGAGGACTGGAACGAGGTCTACCCGGGCACTCCGGGGACCGCAGTGCTGCCGATCATCAGCCGTCAGGCCGGTCGCTGCATGGATTGCGGCATCCCGTTCTGCCACTCCGGCTGCCCCCTGGGCAACCTGATCCCGGAGTGGAACGACATGATCTGGCGCGACGACTGGGCCGGGGCATTGGAGCGGCTGCATGCCACCAACAACTTCCCGGAGTTCACCGGACGGCTGTGCCCGGCGCCGTGTGAGACCGCCTGTGTGGTGGGGATCAACCGCGAGCCGGTGACCATCAAGAACGTCGAGGTCTCGATCATCGACCGTGCCTGGGGCGACCGCCGCGTGGTGGCCCAGCCGGCCGCCTGGCACACCGGCAAGACCGTGGCCGTGGTCGGTTCCGGACCGGCCGGCTTGGCCGCTGCCCAGCAACTGTCCCGGGCCGGCCACACCGTGGTCGTCTACGAGCGCGCCGATGCCGTCGGTGGCTTGCTCCGCTATGGCATCCCCGAGTTCAAGATGGAGAAGAAGGTCCTGGATCGGCGCCTGAAGCAGATGGTGCTGGAGGGGACGGTATTCAAGACCGGTGTGAACATCGGCGTCGACATCACCGGCGAGCAACTCCTGGAGCGGTTCGACGCGGTGGTGCTGGCCATCGGCTCGACGGTGGCCCGCGATCTTCCGGTGCCCGGCCGCGAGCTGGCCGGGATCCATCAGGCCATGGAGTTCCTGCCGCAGGCCAACCGAGTCGCGGTCGGCCAGGAAGTGCCCGACCAGATTCTGGCCACCGGCAAGGACGTGGTGATCATCGGCGGTGGCGACACCGGCGCCGACTGCCTGGGGACGTCCATCCGTCAGGGCGCCCGCTTGGTGACCCAGCTGGAGATCATGCCGGTGCCGCCGCAGGGTCGTCCGTCCGGTCAGCCGTGGCCGACCTACCCGATGGTGTACCGGGTTTCCTCGGCCCACGAGGAGGGTGGCGAGCGGCTGTACTCGGTCTCGACTCAGCGCTTCCTGGGTGATGAGGCCGGCAACGTCAGTGGCCTGGAACTCAACGAGGTGCGCTTCATCGAGGGCCGTCTGGAGACCGTCGAGGGCACGACCCAGGAACTCCCGGCCCAGCTAGTGCTGCTGGCCATGGGCTTCACCGGTCCGCAGCGGGAAGGCCTGGTCGAGCAGCTGGGCGTTGACCTCGATCCGCGGGGCAACATCGCCCGCGACGAGAACTACGCCAGTAGCGTCGAGCGAGTGTTCGTGGCCGGCGATGCCGGACGCGGCCAGTCGCTGATCGTGTGGGCCATCGCCGAGGGACGCTCCTGCGCCAACGGGGTGGACGCCTACCTGAACCAGCGCGAGTCCCGGCTGCCCAAGCCGATCCAGCCGACCGAACGACCCCTGGCGGTCTAGCCGGCCGTCATTCGGCCGGGTGCAGCGGCGCGTTTGCCGACACCGTCGGGCCCACCCGGCAGACTGAGTTGGAAGTCTGCAGGAGGGCACAGGATGAGGCCGGTCACAGCGCTGGTGCGCCGGGTTCGCAATCCCCGCTTCGACCGGGTCGTGGTGGTAGTGGCGATCGTGTTGTTCGCCATTGCCCGCGCCGGACGCTTCGAGGAGCGCGACCCGTATTGGCAGATCCGGGCCGGTGCAGAGAACCTGGCTGGGCTGCCGCTGGTGAGGCCGGATTCCTGGAGCTGGGTGGCGCCCGCGGGAGACTGGTACCAGAACTCGGCCGGCTGGAACGATGTCTTGGCGGTGAGCTACCAGCTCGGCGGCTACTGGGGACTGTTCGTCCTCACGGCGATGATGATCGCGGTCTACCTGGGGCTGGTGGCTCTGCTGGCCACTCGGCTCGGGGCCCGGCCTCTGCCCGGCGTGGCGGGGATGGTGGTCCTGATCGCGGGGACGCTGTCGATGCTGAGCCCGAGGGCCACGCTGATCGTGCAGGTGTTGATTCTGAGCGCAGTCGCGGTGGCCGACTGGTGGGCTCGAAGCCAGTCGATGAGACGGTCGGCATGGGTGGGGTTGTTGTTCGCTCTGATCGCGGGCGGTGCACTCTCCGCGATCGGGAACTGGGCGCATCTGTCCTTCCTCACCATGGCGCCGATGCTGGCTCTCGGCTGGACCCTCCAGTGGTTCCTCTATCCGATCGGTGTGGCGCGCAAGGTGCTGCTGACGCTCGGCGGAGCAGTGGGTTGGATCCTCGGCCTGCTGGTGACGCCGTACGGCATCTCGATGGGCATGGAGCGCACCGCCATGGTCCAGCGGGCGTGCGCGGGGCTGATCCTGGAATGGTCCTCACCGTTTCAGCCCGGCATGGATCCCAAGGCGGTCACCTTCACAATGATCGCCGTGGCTATCGCGTTGGCCATGTCCTACTGGTTGCTGCGGAGATGGCGGAGTGCGCGTCGCTGCCCGTCGGAGCCTGCTCTGGCGGTGCTGGCGCTCGCCGGAGTCCCGGCGACGCTGGCCGGTCTGGTCGCGGTGCGCTTCGTGGGTGTGGGGCTGCTCACCATGGCGCCCGTGGTCGCGTTGGCTGCGACGGACGTGAGCGTGTGGGTGCAGCGCTGGGCTCGTGGCCGACGGGCCTCACGATGGCAGGAGTATGCCGAGGGCTTCTTCTGGCGTCCGGTGATTGCAGCCACTCTCGTGGTTCTGATGCCGGGAGCGCTGTGGCTCGGCTGGCAGCATGCCGTCCCGGTGGAGCAGCCTTTGGTCGAGCAGCTTCCTCCGGGCTGTCGGCTGATGAACTCGCAGACGGTCGCCGGCCCGGTGATTCTGTCGCGTCCGGACGTGAAGGTCTGGATCGATGGCCGAGCCGACTACTTCGGCCGTGAACACCTGGAGGACACCTACGCCTACTACCGGGCTCAGCGGGCGTCCATGGTTCCACCGGGCACCACTTGTGTGCTCCTGCTCGATGAGGCGGACCTGCCGCTGGCCGATGCCCTGGAGCGATCCTCGACCTGGCGGCTTGCCGCCCAACTCGATGGCTACGAGCTGTGGCTGCCGGTGAGCCAGTGAGTGACGCACGACAGCTGAGGGTGGCGCTGCTGCGCGGAATCAACCTGGCGGGCACCCGCAGAATCGTGATGGCCGACCTTCGCCGGGTGGCCGAGGACCTCGGATGGACGTCGGTGGCAACGCATCTGCAGTCGGGGAACCTCGTCTTCCATGCCTCCGGCAGTGATGCGGGCGTTGCCGGGCAGCTCCGCTCGGCGCTGGCTGCGGGCTTGGGGCTCGATGTCGACGTGGTGATCCGCGACGCGGCCCGGCTGCGCGCGCTCGTGGACGCCCATCCCTACCGCGACGGCGACCCCGCCCGAGTGGTGATCGCCTGCTGTGACCGTCCGATCGAGGCGGCGGCGCTGACCCGGCTGGCCGGGCTCCGGGCCGGTGAGGAGCGCTTCCAGCTCGCCGACAGCGGCTGCGATCTGTACGCCAGCTTCCCTGACGGCCAGGCCCGCTCCAGGCTGGCGTCCGGCCTGATCGGAGCCCTCGCGCCCGCCACGGGGACCGCGCGCAACCTGCGCACGATGACCGCGGTGGCCGATCTGCTGAGGGCTGAACCCGGCCGGTGAGTCGATGGACGGGAACTGCCCCGGACCGGGTTAGGGTAAGTACTCGCTGACTTCCCCCAGCGGGTTATCTGTCACTTTCACAGTTCGGAGGCTCGGTCAGCGTGTCGGCCGATTTCGTGCACCTGCACTGCCACTCGGAGTACTCGATGCTGGACGGTGCCGCACGTCTGAAGGACCTGGTGGGCCGCGCGGAACAACTGGGCATGAACGCGCTGGCGGTCACCGACCACGGCAACCTCTTCGGTGCCTACGAGTTCTACAAGGTGGCCAAGGGCTCTCCGGTGAAGCCGATCATCGGCTTGGAGGCCTATCTCACCCCCAAGACGCACCGCAGCGAGCGTAAGCGCGTCCAGTTCGGGGACGGAACCGGCGACGACGTCGCGTCCAAGGGCGCCTACACCCACATGACGATGTGGGCCGAGAGCAGCGAGGGCATGCATAACCTGTTCCGGCTGAGCTCACTGAGCTCGCTGGAGGGCTTCTTCTATAAGCCGCGCGCCGACCGGGAGCTTCTGCACCGCTACGCCAAAGGCCTGATCGCCACCACGGGCTGCCCGTCCGGGGAAGTGCAGACCTACCTGCGGCTGGGCCAGTACAAGGATGCGGTGGCCTCGGCCGCGGAGTTCCGCGACATCTTCGGGGCGGAGAACTTCTACGTCGAACTGATGGACCACGGTCTCGACATCGAAACCCGGGTGCGGTCCGACCTGCTGAAGCTGGCCAAGGATCTGCATCTGCCCCTGGTGGCGACCAACGACCTGCACTACGTCCATGCCAGCGACGCCGAGGACCACGACACGCTGCTGTGCGTGTCGGCAGGCTCCAACAAGGACACCCCGAACCGGTTCAAATTCGACGGGGACGGCTACTACCTGAAGTCGCCCGAAGAGATGCGG
>JACQZZ010000094.1 GCA_016213625.1 Actinomycetota bacterium | reverse complement strand
GTTGACGCCCGTCGCCGGAGTAGACATGTGCAGTGTCAGATGACCTCAGCGATGATCCCGGCTGGCAGCTGTCGTGGAAGACCGTCGTGTCGGCCCTCGTACCCGGCGGCCGTCTCGGCGCGGCGAAGAATGGCGCGAAGGATTCGCTGCAGGCGCTCCGCAGCAGCTTTGTCGGCTTCTGCGCAGCTGTGGTGCTGATCGGCGGCGTCGTTCTGATTCTGGGCGACCTCGATCCCGAGCAACCCGATCGACCGGCGCTGGCAGTCCCGGTCGTCGTTGGTGTCGGCGTCGTCTGCCTCGCGCTTCAACGGATCGTTCCTGGACCGCTCGACTGCTCGACCCCGGCGACCCTCGCCGCGACGTATCGCACGAGGTTCTTCCTCCGCATCGCGTTCGCCGAGGCGGTCTCGCTCGTCGCGTTCGTGCTCTACATCTCCATCGGGCCGGGCTGGGTGTACGCCGTCGGCCTTGCGTTCACGTTGTTCGGCTTCTCGGTTGCTGCGCCAAGGCGTGCACGACTTCGCGCGGATCAGGATGCTCTCAGCCTCAACGGCTGCACCTTGTCGCTCATCGCGGCCCTGCGCGCCCCATCAAGTTGATGGCCTGGCGACACCGATGCACCGAGTGACGGGGCGAGCAGAACGGCAGCTGTGAGCGTCAGCCGCGTACGACATCCGTGCAGGCCTGGCGGTCTGCCAGCTCGCCCCCTGACGGTCCTGGCGCCTTGACCCACCACGCGAGCGGATCGTTCTGCGTCACCAAGGTCCTGAGCAAGTCGTTCCGCAGCGGCGACCGGATCGGTCAACTGCGGCGAGTCGCTCGAGCACGACACCCCCAGCGCCGCAATGATCCCCAGGAGTGCACAACGCATCGTGTTCACGGAGGAACGATGACCGAACAACCGGAGATTGTCCAGAACGGGACGAGTGGCGACTCGCGGGCATCTCTGTGAATTCACGGAAGGCGACGTTCACGACTGTGAATTCACAGAACACTGCCCCACCGGAGGCGCGAGCGAAGTAGCGCCAAACGCCCGACATAGGCGCTCGTCGCAAGGCGGCCTGGGTGTGCGGTGCTGGACTTCGGGAGGGTCTTCTGGCATGTTCGGAGCATGACCGTCGGGGGAGTGCTGCTGGTGATGCTGGGCGTCTGGCTCGTCATCATCGTCGCGATCCGACTGGTTCCGGTGTTGCGGCACGGTCGCACGGTGGTGCTCGATCGGCCGAAGCCGTGTTCGATGCGTGAGGCCGAGCACGCGTTGGATCGGTTGCTCGCCGCTGGGTTCGACGCGGAGATCGTGGAGCACGACGACAACGGGCTGAACATGTGGGCCAACACCAAGGCCGGCGGCCAGGTCCGACCCGACGAGCGCTACGTCATCCGCGTGCCGCGCCGCCAGGCAGCGGCAGCGTCCCGGCTCTGAGCCGCCCCGTCGATGGTGGGGTTGTACAAAATGTCAACGACTAACGTGCGTGGCATGAACACCCCCGTTGCGCTCTACCTGCAGGACGCCCACCCCATTCGTGAGGGGATGGAGATCGTCAAGTACGCCGAGGCCAAGGGGTTCCATGCGGTGTGGCAGGCCGAGAGCCGGCTGGTGCGCGAGGCCACCGTGCCGATGGCGGCGTTCGCCAGCGTCACCGACACCATCAAGGTGGGCTCGGGCGTCGTCGACTGCTGGAGTCGCAACCCGGCCCGGCTGGCGGCCACGTTCAGCACGCTCGACGACCTCGCTCCCGGCCGAGTGATCCTCGGCATCGGCGCGTGGTGGGATCCGCTCGCGAAGAAGGTCGGCATCGATCGCGCCCGTCCGCTCACCGTGATGCGCGAAATCGTCACCACCGTGCGGGCGCTGCTGCACAACGAGACGGTCACCTTCGACGGCACGTATGTGCACCTCGACGGCGTGGAGCTGGACTACGTGTACCAGGAGCGTCGCCCGAAGGACGTGCCCATCTACATCGGGGCCACCGGCATGCAGATGATGGAGCTCACCGGCGAGATCGCCGACGGCGCGGTGCTCAACTACCTCGTGTCGCCCGACTACAACGCTCGGGCCATGGAAGCACTCGCCACCGGTGCTGCCAAGGCCGGCCGTTCCGTCGACGACATCGACCGGCCGCAGTTGGTGGTGTGCTCGGTGCACGAAGACCGCCAGACCGCGCTCGACATGGCGCGCATGATGGTCACGCAGTACCTCGGCCAGCAGCCACACATCATGAAGGCATCGGGCGTGCCGCAGCGCCTGCTCGACAAGGTGGGCGAGGTGCTCACCTGGCCGGCCACGCACGAGCAGGTCGAGGCCGCGAGCAAGCTGGTGCCCGACGAGATCGTGCAGATGCTCACCGCCAGCGGCACTCCGTCAGAAGCGCGGGCGAAGGTGCAGGAGTACATCGACCACGGATGCACCTGCCCCATCCTCTATCCGTTGGGCGACGTGAAGGCGATGATCGACGCGTTCACCGAGTGAGCGTGCGGGACGACGTCAGAGCCAGTCGTTCTTCTTGAACAACCGATACAGCACGAAGCTCATCACCAGCATCAGCCCCAGCGCGAACGGATAGCCGTAGTACCACTCGAGTTCGGGCATGTGGTTGAAGTTCATGCCGTAGATGCCGGCGATGAGTGTGGCGCCGAACACGATGGAGCCCCATGCGGTGAGCTTCTTCATCACCAGGTTCATCTGATTGCTCATCACCGCCAGGTGCGCCTCGACGGCGTTGCCCACGAGCTCGCGGAGTTCGTCGACGAGGTCGACAGCTCGGAGCAACTTGTCGAACGTGTCGCGACACGCGACCAGCGCGTCGCCGTCGACCCACTTGACCTCTTGACGGAGCAGCGCCGAGAGCACTTCCCGCAGTGGCACCACTGCTCGACGCAGACGGAGCAGCTCGCGCCGCACTCCGAACAGCGCCTGTTGCACGTCCATCTCGTCCTCGATGACGATGGGCGCACTGTCGGCGCCCTCCTCCGGGGCGTCGCCGAAGATGCGGTCCTCGATGGCCTCGATCTTGTCCTCGAGGCGATCGGTGCTGTCGAAGTAGCCGTCGACCAGATCCTCCAGCACGAGCGCCAGCATCATCCCCGACGAGATGGTCTTCAGTCGCTTCCCGCGCTCGATGGCCACGGTGGGCGACCACTCGCGGTCGTTGTCGTCGTGGCGCCGAACCGTGACGAACCAGTGATCGCCCACCCACATGTCGATCTCCGCGTGCGTGCCGCTGAACGCCACCACGTACACGTGGTCGTCGAAACGTTGCATCGTGGGACGTGCCGCTCGCCGGTGCGCCTCGTCGAAGGTGCGATCGGTGAGCCCGTAGTGCTCGGCCAACTCGTCGAGTTCGGGCTGTGTGGGGTCCACCACGTCGACCCAGTTGACCCCGTCGATGTCGTGGTGGGTGATCACTGACCTGATCGTAGGTGCCGTGGGCTTCGCCGGAGCGGACGTCGCCACTACGCTGCACGTCCATGGGTCAGCAGATCGCCGTCGTCGCCAAGCCGAGCCCCACTCCCGGAGTGGTGCGCTACGAAGCCAACCGCAACCTCACCGGCATGGGGCACGAGTCCTTCACCTCGGTGGGTCAGGCCGTGGGCCCGCGTCCGGCGGCAGCGTTGGCTCGTCAGCTGCTCGGCACGGGCCAGGTGGCCGGGGTGCACATCTTCGGCAACATCATCACCGTCGACATCCTCAAGGGGCACTCGGCCGACGGGCTCGACGACGTGGTGCGCGACCTGTACCAGTACTGGAAGCCGGGCATGGCACCGCCGAGCTTCGAAGATCTCGTCCCCGAAGCAGCAGCCGAGGCAGCCCCGGCCGCGGCCGGCGATGCCGGTGGTGGTGCCGACAGTGAGTACCTGCGTCGCGTGCCGGGCGTGCTCGTCGAGCGCAGCCGCGCTGCGTTGGCGAAGTGGAAGGCGAACCACTGACCGTCAGCCGGAGGCGGCGGACAAATCGTTCCGCTGCGTTACGCACCTGGTGGGTGTTGGTCGTACCGTGCAACCAGTGAGCGACGCCGATCTCACCTTGCATGAGGCAGCCGAGTTGCTCGGGGTGCACTACATGACCGCCTACCGCTACGTGCGGCTCGGTGTGCTTCCCGCGGTGAAGGTGGGCGGCTCGTGGCATGTCGCCGCTGCCGATCTGCACACGTTCAAGGCCGGCGCATCCGCAGTGCCGACAGCCGGCGACACGCCGACACGTCGTCGTGCTCCGTGGGCCAGCCGACTCGAGGCGCGTCTGGTGGCCGGTGATGGCCGCGGTGCGTGGGGTGTGGTGGAGGCCGCGTTGGCCGCCGGTGCCGAACTCGACGAGATCTACCTCGACGTCATCTCGCCCGCGATGCGCAACATCGGCGAGCGGTGGGAGTCGGGTGAACTCGACATCGCCGTCGAGCATCGAGCCAGTGGCATCGCGCTGCGACTCATCGGTCGGTTGGGTCCGCGGTTCGCCCGTCGCGGTCGTACCCGAGGCACCGTGCTGCTGGGTACCCCACAGGGTGAACGGCACTCGCTGCCGGTGGCGATGCTGGCCGACCTGTTGCGCGGCGACGGGTGGGAGGTGTCCGACATCGGTGCCGATCTGCCGGTGGAGTCCTTCGTCCGCGCCGCGGTCGACGCGCACGACCTGGTGGCAGTGGGCGTGTCGGTCACCTCGGCGGACAACCTGCCGGCGGCAGCGGAAGTGCTGAACGCGCTGCGCGCCGCGGTCGGCGACGTCTATGTGGCGGTCGGCGGTGCCGCGGTGGTCGACGAGGCGCACGCAGTGGCGCTGGGCGCGCAGGGTTGGGCCTCGAGCGCCCAGGAGTTCAACGCCCAGTTGCAGGGGCGTTCGTCGTCGGGTGCCCGCACCGGCTGATCCCGTTCCGCGAACGAACACCTGTTCGATAACATGGGGGCATGGCGTCAGCCCCCACCGACCTCGCCGACCTCGCCACCCGTGGGTTGGTGGCGCGAGCCGCATCGGGCGCCGCGGCTCGCGAACGCACACTGCCGTTGCTGCCCGTGTTCGCCGATCTCCTGCCCGGGGCGGTGGTGCAGCGGGGCAGTGTCGTGGCCTGCCAGGGTGCCGCGGCGGTGAGCCTCGCCATGGCGTTGGCGGCCGGCCCGTCGCAGCAGGGGGCCTGGGCGGCGGTCGTGGGGCTGCCCGTGCTGGGGCTGGCAGCAGCGGCCGAGATGGGAGTGGTGCTCCACCGTGTGGTCGCGGTGGTCGAACCCGCCGAGGCGCCCTGCTCCGACAGCATGTGGGCCGATCTGTTGGCGGCGTGCATCGACGGGTTCGATCTGGTGGTGCTCGGCCCCGGCACGCAACAGGTGCGTCCGGCCACGGCCCGCCGGCTCGTCGCTCGGTTGCAGGCGCGTGGCGCCATGGCGCTCACCGTGGGTGCGCCGGTGTTCGGGGCCGACCTGCGGTTCGAGGCCGTCACACAGGCGTGGGCCGGGCTGGGGCAGGGGCACGGGGTGGCACAGGGTCGGCACGTGCAGGTGTCGCTCTCGGGTCGTCGGGTGCCTCAGGCCCGCCACGCCGAATGGTGGCTCCCGGCGGCCGACGGCACGGTGTGCCCGGTCGAGCCGGCCACACAGCAGCCGCCCGTGGTGGTGCCGCTGCGCCGTACGGGGTGAATGGTGGCCACGTCCGTTCCTCGTCTGGGGGTGCTCTGGTGCCCGCACTGGCCGGTGGTCGTCGCGGGCGCGCAGCCCCACGAACCGGTGGCGGTGTTCCACGCCAATCGTGTCGTCGCCCACTCCGTCGCGGCGGCCGCCGACGGGGTGGCGCTCGGGCAGCGTCGACGCGACGCGCAGGCCCGCTGCCCGCAGTTGCGCATCGAGTCGTTCGACCCTGCCCGCGACGCCCGCGCCTTCGACCACGTGGTGGAGGCCGTAGCCCACATGGTGCCTCGAGTGGAGATCACCGAGCCGGGCACGCTCACGTTCCTGGCACGCGGTCCGGCTCGCTACTTCGGTGGCGAAGCAGCGATGGCGCGCTCCGTGGTGCGCACCGCGGCGCAGGCGTTGGAGTCGTCGATGGGATGGTCGCTGGATGCCGTCGGCTCACTCGGATTGGGCGTGGCCGATGGTCGGTTCGCCGCGGGCATCGCGGCCCGACGCTCCGCCGCGCAGGGCAGGGCCATGGTGGTGCCCGCAGGGGTGGCCGCCACGGCCACGTTCCTGTCGGGGCTGCCCGTCCAACTGCTGGTGGAGGTGGCCGGTGTGCCGGCCGAGTTCGCTCACCTGTTGCACCGGCTGGGCCTGCACCACCTGGGCGTGTTGGCGGCGCTTCCCGAGGCCGACGTGTTGGCCCGGTTCGGTCCGATGGGCGCCTTCGCCCACCGGCTCGCCACCGGGGGCGACGATCGCCTGCCCGGCACCCACGATCCGCCCGCCGGCATGCAGGTGCAGCGGGTGTTCGAGCAGCCCGTGCACCACTCCGACGCGTTGGTGTTCGTGGCCCGTCAGCTGGCCGAGGACCTGGTGGCCGCGTTGGCGGCCGACGGCCGTGTGTGCACCCGGTTGGTGGTGCTGGCCGAGACCGAGCACAGCGAACAGAGCGAACGGGTCTGGTATCGCAGCAGCGGGCTCAGCGCCGCCGCCATGGTGGAACGGGTGCGGTGGCAGCTCGACGGCTGGGCGCAGTCCGATGCCCTCACCGCCGGGGTGGCCCTGCTGCGGCTCGATCCGGTGGAGGTGCGCAGCGACGACGGGGTGCAGCTGGGGCTGTGGGGCGGTCGCACCCAGGCCGACGAGTGGGCGGTGCGCGCCGTCGCCCGTCTGGTGGCGTTGGCGGGGGAGCAGCAGGTGCTGGTGCCTGCCGCGCTCGGTGGTCGTCAGCCGCACGACTCGCATGCGTGGGTGCCGGCCATCACCGCCGATCTGGCCGAGCCGGGCGATCGCCTGGCCGTGTCCGACGCGCCCTGGCCGGGCAGTCTGCCCACGCCGTCGCCGGCAGTGGTGCACACGCCTGCCCGTGAGGCCACGGTGCTCGACCCGCAGGGAGCTCCGGTCCGGGTGAGCGGTCGGGGGGTGGTGAGTGCGGCGCCGGCCACCGTACAGGTGGGTGCCACGAAGGAGGACGTGCAGGCGTGGGCGGGCCCGTGGCCCGTCGACGAACGGTGGTGGGACGCCGGGCGCGCGAGGCGATTGGCGCGATTCCAGGTGCTCACCCGTTCGGGGCGACTGCTGTTGCTGGGTGTCGAGCGAGGCCAGTGGTGGCTCGCCGCGGAGTACCGCTAGGCCCTGGTCAGGCCGACACGGTCAGGCCGACACGGTCAGGCCGACACCAACTCGCGCTCGTCGTCCTCGTGCAGGCGACCGGCCAGTTCCTGTGCCTCGGCGGCACGGAGCAGGTCGTTGCTGAGGCGGAAGCCCACGCCGCGCACGGTGTGGATGAACCGCAGTTCGGGTGCCTGCTGCTGCAGCTTGCGGCGCAGGTTGCTGAGGTGCACGTCCACCACATGGGTGTCGCCCACCCAGTTCGGGCCCCACACCTCTTCGAGCAGTTCACTGCGCGAGCACACCTCTGCAGGGCGACGGCACAGCTGTTCGAACAGGGCGAACTCGATACGGGTGACCGGCACGTCGTGGTCGTGCACGCGGATCTCCTTGCGGCCCACGTCCACCGTGAGGCAACCGAGGCTGATCACCGATGCCTGCATCGGATCCCAGCGGGCGTGCAGCTGGCGCGGTCGGCGCAGCAGCGCCTGGCAGCGAGCGGCGAGCTCGTCGGGGTTGGTGTTCGCGGCCACCACGTCGTCGGCACCGGCGCGCAGCGCACGGATGCGGGCCATGTCGGCGTCGACCGGGGCGATGCCCACGATGTAGGCGTCGGTCAGCGAGCGCATGGTGTCGAACAACGTGCCACCCTCGGGGGAGGGCAACTCGAGGTCCACCATCACCACGTCGGGCGAGAACGATCGGGCGAGCGTGAGGGCGGCATCTTCTTCCGTCGTGGCGCTCACCGAGTAGCCACGCGACCGCAGGGCCGAGGAGGCGACCCGACGCAGCAGCGGGTCACCGACAGCAAGCAGCACTCGGGGTGCGAGTTGTGCATCGGGTTCCATAGTGACGTTCTTCCGCCTCACCGGTGACTCCAGGCTCGGCCGGATTGCCGCGTCTGACACCGTTCGAAGTCACTATCGGCGCGTTCTGGGGCTTCCTGAAGTGGTGATTTTGACGATCTCGTGCAACGTGCGTGACATGTGCGGCCTACCGTGGACGAATGTCCGACATTCGCGACCGCATCCGCGCCGACGTGGCCGCCCGCCGACCCGTCGATGCCAGAGAACGCCAGGCCATCGCCGATTTCCTGCGCCTCTACGACGGGCTGTCCGAACCGTTCTCGGAGACCGCCGATCGGGTGCACGTGACGGGCTCGGCCATCGTGGTCACCACCGACCGTCGCCGAGTGCTCCTCCACAAACACAAGCGGCTCGGCCTGTGGTTGCAGCCCGGTGGGCACATCGATGCCGGCGAACTGCCGTGGGAGGGCTCGTTGCGCGAGGCCCGCGAGGAAACCGGCCTGCCCGCGTCGCTCGTGCTCGGTGCCGATCCGCTGCCCACCCTGGTGCACGTCGACGTGCACCCCGGGCCGCGCAAGCACACCCACCTCGATCTTCGTTACCTGGTGGAAGCGCCGCACGTCGACCCCGCGCCGCCCGAGGGGGAGAGCCAGGAGGTGGAGTGGTTCCATTGGTACCAGGCCATGCCGCTCACCGAGTCGGGCCTCGAGGGTGCGCTGCGCGCCCTGCAGCCCGGCACACCCCGACTGCGCACCGTGAGGTCCGACGACGCGGTCGAGTGTGCGCACGTGTACCTGCGATCGCGGGCGTTCGGCCTGCCCGAGGTGCCGTTCGCCTTTCCGCCCAGCGACGTGAAGCGGTGGATGGCCGACGAGGTGGTCGGTCGCACCGACATGTGGGTGGCCGAAGTCGACGGCGTGCTCGCCGGGCTGATGGTGCTGGGTCACGAACGCGACGGTTCGTGGATCGAGCACCTCTACCTCGACCCGGCGTGGGTGGGCAGGGGACTGGGCGACCGGTTCATCGACATCGCCAAGCAGCGCGGGCCCGAGGGCTTGCAGCTGTGGACGTTCCAGTCGAACGACCGCGCTCGCCGCTTCTACGAGCGTCACGGTTTCGTGGCCGAGACCTTCACCGACGGCGCCGGCAACGCCGAGCGCACCCCCGACGTCCGCTACCGCTGGACCCCCACCACCCCCTGATCCCGGTCAGGTCGGGCGCGGTGTCGCTCATCGCTGCCAGTTCTCGCACCCACGGGTTCGAATCCGGTCACCACTGAGCGGATTCGCGCCCATGGCCGCGAAGTCGCTTCCGTCGGCCGTGGTCAGCGGGTGTACTTGTCGGCCGGCACGCTGAGGCAGAACCGCGTGCCCTGGTCGTCGGTGCACTCCGCGGCCCAGCCGCTGTCGTAGTGCACCGGCTCGGTGGAGGTGCCACCCAGCGCCCGCACCTGTGCCACTGCGGCGTGGATGTCGGGCACGGCGAACCACAGGTCGTACGTGGTCTGCCCCACGTGCAACCCGCCGGGGGGTGCGGAGATGTTCGACGCATGGCCGGACTCGGCATCGTCGAACTGCCACCCGAGCACGGCCCCGTAGAACGCCTTGGCTCGAGCCAGATCGGCCGTGGGCAGGGTGAAGTAGTACAGGTCGCCGCGTTCGTGGTGCTTCACCTGGTGATCGTGCGACTCGCTGGTCGCGTCGGCGCCCGGCACGTACTCGAAGCCCGCAGCCGCGGCCTCTTCCTGGTAGCGGTCGTGAATGGGTGTGCTCACCGTCCAGCGGTGACCCCACGGGTCGCGGAACTGGCCGTTGCGGTTCCCATGGAACTGGTCGCTGGGTGCCCGCACCTCGGTGGCGCCATGGGCGAGCGCGAGTGCATGGGTGGCGTCGACATCCGGCACCGTCACCATCAGCGCCACCGGCGACCCGCCCAGGGTGGTGGGGCCGACGATGTCGTACTCGGGGTACTCGTCGGCGAGGGCGATCTGGCTGTCGCCGATCATGAGTTCGGCGTGGCCGATGCGGTCGCCGTCGAGCAGGCGATGGTGCTCGACGGCACCGAACACGGCGACGTAGAAGTCGATCGCGGTGGCCGCATCGCTGACCGAGAGGTACGGGGTGAGGGTGGTGGGCATCGGGGGCTCCGGTGTGATCGGTGTCGTGGTCTGTGTCGTGGTCGAGAGGGTGTCGGTGAGGCGGCCGCGCAGGCGCGCGGTGAACTCGGTGGACGGGGTGATGGGAGTGGTGTCGGCCCGTAGCGCGTCGAAGGCGTCAGTCATCGCGGCCCTCCTCGTGGTGGATGGCTTCGTGGTGGGGGGCTTCGTGGTGGATGTCGGCGGCGGCCTGGCGAAAGGCGGCCTTGGCGCGGACGATGAGCGATTCGGTGGCGTGCACCGATCGGTCGAGCAGGGTGGCCACCTCGGGTACCGCGAGTCCGTCGACGTAGCGCAACACCAGGGCGGCCCGGTGCTGTGGCATGAGGCGGGCGAGCGTGTCGCGCACATGGATGGTGTCGATCGGGTCGTTCGTGTCGACGGGTGGCTCGGCGTGCTCCCACAGTTCCTCGAGGGCCTGTCGGTGCCGGCCCGTTCGTCGCCAGTGATCGACCAGTTTGTGGCGAGCGGTGCCGATGAGCCAGGGGAGGTTCACCTCGCCACCGCGCTGCACGGTGGTGGCGGCGGCCAGGAACGTGTCGGCGGTGAGGTCCTCCGCGGTCGCGGCGGAATCGCAGCGGCGCACGAGGTAGCCGTAGACGTGGGGGAGGGCCTCGTCGTAGAGGTGCAGGAACGCACTCACGGGTGGTACATCGTTCGGCGGCATCGGTCTCCGTCGCGATGCTGTCAGGTTTTTCGCCTCTTGCTGGACGAACAGGTGTTCGATATGGTCGAGAACTCCTATGGGGTTCAACAACCCGAACATGCCCTGGTCACACGTCGAGCGGCTCCTGTCCACCAGGGGCAAGGACGGCCGCGCGCCGGGCTCACCCTCGTGGAATGCCGGTGGCGACGGGCCGGCGTGGGGGCGGAAGCGGCAGCCCTACGAACCGGACCCTGACACGCGTCTCGACACGACACAACCCCTCATGCGGCCCGACCCGGTGCACGTGCCCTATGCCGAACTGCACTGCCACAGCAACTTCTCGTTCCTCGACGGTGCCTCGCACCCCGAGCAACTGGTCGAGGAAGCGCACCGCCTGGGGTTGGAAGCGCTGGCCCTCACCGACCACGACGGGTTCTACGGCATCGTGCGCTTCGCCGAGGCAGCTCGCGCTGTGGGGTTGCCCACCGTGTTCGGCACCGAGATCACCCTCACCCCCGGCGTGCACGGCCGCCGTGCGCGCACCGAGGCCGACACCCAACGACAGGTGGCCACGGGCATGCTGCCCGACACCCACGCGCCCGATCCGCACGGCCAACACCTGGTGGTGCTGGCCGACGGGCCCACCGGGTACGCCCGCCTGGCTAGGGCGCTCAGCCTCGGTCACCTGGCGGGCGAGAAGGGTGTGCCCCAGTTCGGGTTGCTCGACATCGCCGACGCCGTGGCCGGTCACGGCTGGGTGCTCACCGGGTGCCGCAAGGGTGCGGTCCCCGCCGCGCTGGTGGCCGAGGGGCCGATGGCGGCTGCCCGCGAACTGCGCACCCTGGTCGATCTGTTCGGTCGCGAGCGGGTACTGGTGGAGCTGTGGGACCACGGGCACCCGCTCGATTCCGTGCGCAACGACGCGCTGGCCGAATTGGCGGCGCGGCACGATCTGGGGTGCGTGGCCACCAACAACGTGCACTACGCCACGCCACAGCAGCGACGCCTTGCCACCGCCATCGCCGCCGTGCGCGCCCGGCGCAGCCTCGACGACCTCGACCCGTGGTTGCCCGCCTCGGCCGGGGCGCATCTGCGCAGTGGCGGCGAACAACTCCGCCGCTTCAACAGATACCCAGGCGTGGTGGAGCTGGCGGCCGAGATCGGTCGGGCCGCCGCGTTCGACCTGTCGCTCGTCGCGCCGTCGCTGCCGCCCTACCCGTGCCCGGACGGCCCCGACGGGCAGCCCCTCACCGAGATGGCGTACCTGCGCCAGCTGGCCGAGGCCGGCGGTCGACGCCGCTATGGCGAACGTCCCGCGGCACACGAAGACCTGTCGCTGCGGGCACGGGCGTGGCGCACCATCGACCACGAGCTCTCGGTCATCGAGCACCTCGGGTTCGCCGGCTACTTCCTGGTGGTGTGGGACATCGTCGAGTTCTGCAACCGCGCCGACATCTACTGCCAGGGCCGGGGCAGCGCTGCCAACAGCGCGGTCTGCTACGCCCTCGGGGTCACCAAGGCCGACGCCGTGTCCCTCGGGTTGCTGTTCGAGCGCTTCCTGTCCACCGAGCGCGACGGCCCGCCCGACATCGACCTCGACATCGAGAGCGACCGTCGTGAAGAGGTCATCCAGTACGTGTACCAGCGCTACGGGCGGCACCACACCGCACAGGTGGCCAACGTCATCACCTATCGAGCGCGCTCGTCGGTGCGCGACATGGCCAAGGCGCTCGGGTACGCGGCCGGTCAGCAGGACGCGTGGAGCAAGCAGATGGATGCGTGGGGCACGGTCGCCACCACCTCCCAACAACCGGATCACGACGTGCCGGCGGCCGTGCTCGAACTGGCCGCCGAGATCGAAGACGCGCCCCGTCACCTCGGTATCCACTCCGGTGGCATGGTCATCTGCGACCGACCGGTCATCGAGGTGTGTCCGGTCGAGTGGGGGCGCATGGACCAGCGCAGCGTGCTGCAGTGGGACAAGGACGACTGTGCCGCGGCGGGCCTGGTGAAGTTCGACCTGCTGGGCCTGGGCATGCTCAGCGCGTTGCACTACGCGGTGGATCTCATCCGCGAGCACCGCGGGTACGAGGTCGATCTGGCCACCATCCCGCAGGAGGACGACGTGTACGCCATGCTCTGCCGGGCCGACACGGTGGGTGTGTTCCAGATCGAGTCGCGCGCCCAGATGGCCACGCTGCCGCGGCTGAAGCCGCGCCGTTTCTACGACCTGGTGGTGGAAGTCGCGCTCATCCGTCCCGGCCCCATCCAGGGCGGGTCGGTGCACCCGTACATCCGCCGCCGCAACGGACAGGAACCCATCACCTACCTCCACCCGCTGCTCGAGAACTCGCTGGGCAAGACCCTCGGTGTGCCGCTGTTCCAGGAACAACTGATGCAGATGGCCATCGACGTGGCCGGGTTCACCCCGGCCGAAGCCGACCAGTTGCGCCAGGCGATGGGGTCCAAGCGCAGCCGGGCGCGGATGGAGCGGCTGAAACAACGGTTGTTCGACGGCATGGCCGAGCGGGGCATCACCGGCGACGTGGCCGAGGAGATCTTCGTGAAGATGGCGGCGTTCGCCAACTACGGCTTCCCCGAGTCGCACAGCGTGTCGTTCAGCTATCTCGTCTACGCCTCGTCGTGGATCAAGTTCCACGAACCCGCTGCATTCTGCGCGGCCCTGCTGAACGCGCAGCCGATGGGGTTCTGGAGCCCCCACACGCTGTGCCAGGACGCTCGCCGTCATGGGGTGGTGGTGTGCTCGCCCGACCTCAACGCCTCACTGGCCACGGCCACGCTGGAGCCCTGTGCCGAGAGCGTGGGTGGAGTGTCGGTGCGGTTGGGGCTGCAGAGCGTGCGCGGCGTGGGGGCCGATCTCGCGCAGCGCATCCAGGACGGGCGGCCGTACGCGTCGCTGGAGGATCTGGTGCGGCGGGTGCCCGAGCTCGACCTCGCGCAACTCGAAGCACTCGCCACGGCGGGGGTGTTCCTCGAGTGCTTCGGGCTCGAGCGGCGCGAGGCGCTGTGGGCGGTGGGCGCGGCAGCCCAGTCGCACCCCGATCGGCTGGAGGGCATCGTGGTGGGGCAGCAGGCGCCGCGCCTGCCGGGCATGGACCCGGTGGAGACCGCGGTCGCCGATCTGTGGGCCACAGGCGTGGCGCCCAACGGTCACCCCACTCAGTTCCTGCGCGCCGAGCTCACCCGTCGCGGCGTGGTCACCTCCGAAGGGCTGTGGCACTGCGAGCCGCGCACTCGGGTGATGGTGGCCGGGGTGGTCACCCATCGCCAGCGACCGATGACCGCGCAGGGCACCACGTTCATGAACCTCGAGGACGAGACCGGGCTCATCAACGTCGTGGTGTCGAAGGGGTGCTGGGCGCGGCATCGCAAGGTGGCGCGTGGCGCGCCGGCGTTGCTCATCCGCGGTCGGCTGGAACGCGCCGAGGGGGTCATCAACATCGTCGCCGAGGAGCTCACCCCGTTGCCCGTCCCGGCGCACGCCGCCAGCCGCGACTTCCGCTGATCGGTACTGTTCCCGCATGCGAGCCAGTCCCGTCGGCGACCTCACCGTGCACCCCGTGTTCGACGGCACGGCCGTGTTGCCCGCAGCGGCGTGGGGGAACGCCGACTGGTCCGCGCATCGCCACCTGCTCGACGAGCACGACTCGATGACCGTGCCGGTGGGGGCGTTCCTGGTGCGGGTGGGTGAGCAACTGGTGCTGCTCGACGCGGGCGTGGGCGACGTGCGCAACGAGATGTTCGACGGTGGTCACCTGCTGGCGAGCCTGCACGATCTGGGCGTGGCGCCGGCCGACATCGACACCATCGTCGTCAGCCACCTGCACAGCGATCACATGGGGTGGCTGGTCACCGAGCAGGGCTCCACCTTCCCGAACGCCACCGTGCACATCGGCGCCGCCGACTGGGCGCACTTCGTCGACGACGAAGGCGATGGTCCGCGCCGCGCCGAACGAATGCGGCGTGTCGAGCACCAGGTGTCGCTCATCCACGAGGATGGCGCCACCGTCGCTCCTGGTGTCACCACGCGACACACCCCCGGCCACACCCCGGGTCACACCAGTACGGTCATCAGCAGTGGTACCGAGCGGCTCATCGTGCTCGGCGACGCGCTGCACTGCCCCGCGCAGCTCACCGAACCCGAGTGGCAGTTCCTCTACGACGTCGACAAGGACCTGGCCGTGCGCACTCGCCAGCAGTTGCTGCGCGACGCCGAGGCCCCTGGCACCTCGGTGCTGCCGTGCCACTTCGCCGGCATGCAGGCAGCGCGCCTGCTGCCCGCCGAAGGCCGGCGGCAGTGGGTGCTCAGCGGCTGAGCCGACAGTGCCAGGCGATCGTCACGACTCGATGGCCGTTTCGACGAGACGCAACGTCGCCTCGAGGTCGCCGCGGATGACGGTGATCCGCCGTGCGTTCGGCCGTGTGTCGAGGAACTCCCCGAATCGGTCGTGACTCTCGCCGAGTGCATCGCTGCCTCCGGAGCGTTCGACGAGCTGCAGCGCATCGCGGTGTTGCTGGTTCTCCGGTGCGGCGCTCCGCTCGGAGAACCATCGCAACGTGTCGTCGCGGCTCGCGAGCAGTGCGATCTCCACGAAGCGCGCTCCCGCATCGCGGGCCACCGTCTCCAACTCGATGATGAACGTGTCGCGGGCGATGAACTGGGGCACCACCACGTCGTGGCCGGCAGCGAGGTGCGTGCCGGCCATCGCCAGTGCGAGTCGGCGCGCCGCAAGGCCAGCGTCGTGAGGCTGATCGATCCAGGCGCCGAGCATCCCGCGCACCACGTCGACATCGAGGTCGAGCATGAGTGGACGTGTGGCGACCAGACGCGCCGCCAGCGTGGACTTGCCGCTCGAGGGCGGTCCGTTCAGCAGAATGAGCGTCGGCACGGCACCACGGTAGGGCGTCCACCGAACGCGTGAGTCAGATCCGTTGCTTGGTGGAGGTGGCCAGATAGGCGCCCACCAGCGCGACGGCGCAACCGACGACCGAGAGCGCCACAACAGTCTCGTGGCGCACCAGTGCGCCGAGCAGCAACGAGACCACCGGGATCAGGTACACGCTGGCCGAGGCTCGGCTGCTGCCCAACCGACCGGCGTTCGCGGCCATCGTGACGTAGGCGAGTGCGGTGCCCAACGAGCCGAGCGCCACCACGGCCCAGAACGCGCTCCACGTGAAGTGGACGTCGCCCAGCGACGGCACGGCGAACGGTGCGGTGAGCGCGAACGCCACGCCCTGCACCCGCCACATGAGAGGGATGCTGCCGTACTTCTGCTGCAGCGGCACCGCCACGTTGAGGGCGAATCCGTAGAAGACGAGCGCGATGAAGATGAGGCCGATGCCGAACCACGAGTTGTCGCCATCGCCGCCCGACGGCAGCGCGATGAGCACCACGCCGAGGAAGCCGATGGCCAGCCCGACGATGGCCTGACGGCGGGGCAGCTTGTGCGCCATGAACGCCGCCACGGTGGTGACGAAGATGGGCGTGGCCCCGTTCAACATGCCGGTGACCGAGGACGACACGTGCTGCTCGGCGAAGGGGAACAACGACAGCGGGATGGCCATCCAGATGACACCGAGCAACGCCACTCGTCTGCGGTCCACCTTCTCGATGCGGCCGTTGCGGGCGGCGGGGAAGCAGGCGAGGGTGAGGAAACCGAACAGGACCCTCATGGGCGTGATGAGCGCCGCCGGGAACGCCTCGAGGCCTTCGGCGATGAAGAAGAACGAGGTGCCCCACACCAGGCCCGGGACGGCCCAGCGCGCCCAGTCGACCGTCGTCATGTGGGTGGTGGTGGGGGCAGGGGCGACGGTGGTCACGTCGATCGAGGTTACGGCCACCGGCTCGTCGACGCGAGCGGATTTCGGACGAGGCGTTACGTCCGGCGGGAGAGGATGCCGCGGAGGCGGGCGTCGGCCTCGGGGCGGGCGCCGAGGTGTTCGATGACCCACGCCGAGATGGTGGTGGCGAAGCGGGCCGCTGCCACCGCGTCGTGGTGTTCCAGGTAGTGGGCCAGGAAGCCGCCGGCGAACGAGTCGCCGGCACCGGTGGCATCCACCAGGTTGTTGGTGCCGGCGGGGATGTGGGTGGCGGTGCCCTGCTCGTACACGAGCGCGCCGTCGGCGTCGAGCTTGAGCATCACGAGTGCCTTGGGGAACAGCTCGGCCAACGCAGCGGCGATCTCGAGCGGCTCGGTGAGGCCGCCGGTGAGCATGCTGCCCTCCTCCTTGTTGGGGAGGAGGATGTCGATGCCCAGGTCCTGGGTGACCGACAGGAAGTGCTCGACCCCCATCTCGCCGATCATCTGGAACGAGCCGGGATCGAACGACAGCGTGGCGCCGGAACGCTGCGCGAGGAGTGCGGCGGCGCGAGCGGCGGCGCGGGGCGGGTCGATGAAGAACGACCACGCCGTGAGGTGCAGGTGCTGTGCGGAGGCGATGACCGCACGCGGCAGCTCCGACGGCAGGAGATAGAAGTCGGCGCCGTGGCCCGACACCATCGAGCGCTCGCCCGTGTGGTCGACGAACACGGCCACCGACCCGGTGAGGTGCGCCTCGCTCTCGATGAAGTGGGCCTCGACCTTCTCTCGCTCGAGGTCTTCCTGGGCCAACTGGCCGAACCGGTCGCGACCGATCTTGCCGATGAACGTGGTGGACAGCCCCGAGCGACTGGCCCACACGGCCACGTTCGCGGCGCTGCCGCCGGGCGTGAGCATCACCTCGCCGAAGGTGTCGCCACCACGGAGGAGTTCGCTGTTGGTTCGGATGAGCACGTCCCAGGCGAAGTCGCCGACGACACACATGGGTCCAGGCACGGCGGGCACGGTAACCAGCTAGCCCAGCGACCGCAACAGGGCCTCACCGCGCGGCGAGAGTCGGTACCCGATGTCGAGGCTCTCGGTGAGCCCCATCTCCTTCAACTTGCGCACGTTCAACTTGAACGCCGGGCGCTCCTGCTTCGCATGCCGGGCGAGCGCCGTGCTGACCACGCCCGGGTACTTCTCGATCAACCGCAGCGTGGTACGGGTCCACGGGCCAGAGGGTGAGCGAGCATCCAGCCGATCGAGGCGCACCTTCAAGGCGGTGATGTCCTCGGCGGTCAGGTCGGCCTGCTCGCGTCGTTCGGCTCGGTCGTCGCGGCCGATGCAATGGAACTCCACCCGCCACAACAACCGATCGGGTTCGGGGGCGCCGAGGCGGTGGAGGAGGGCATCGAGTGTGCCCTCACCCGCGGCCACGGCGTCGGCCTCCGTGAGTTCATCGGCTCGCACCTGGCGCACGTCGGTGGCTTCCAACAGGAGGCCCGCCACCCGGTAGCGACCGCCGGTTTTCGCCTGTGCGCGGGTCCAGGTGCGGATGGTGACCGTGATGGATCCGTCTGCGAGGCCCGGCCAGGCGTCGGCGGTGAACAACACGGTCAGCTCTTCTTGGCGCTCGTCGCCGACGCGGTGGCGGCGACGAGGCCGAGCCCGATGAACACGGTGCCGGCCACCCATCGCCGTACGAACGGCAACGCGCGACCGCGGAGCATCACGTCGCGGAGGCCGCTGGCGAGCAGCGAGTACAGGCCGTCGGTGCAGGCACCGATGAGCACGAACACCAAGCCGAGCACCAGCGCCTGCATGCCGGGCCGGCCGAGCTCGGGCTTGATGAACTGCGGCAGGAACGACAGGAAGAACAGTGCAACCTTCGGGTTGAGCACGTTCACGACGACGCCCTGCGTGAACGCCCGCCGGGGGCTGACACCGGGCTGAGTGGGGTCGATGGCCATCGGCGGCCGCATCAGCGTGCGCACCCCCACAGAGACGAGATAGCCCGCACCCAGCCACTTCACGGTGTTGAACGCCGCGGCGGAGGTGGCCAGCACGGCACTCAGACCGACCGCGGCGGCGATGGCGTGGACCAGGTTGCCCAGTGTGAGACCGGCCACGGCCGCCAGGCCGGCCTCGCGGCCGTCGCTGACGCTGCGGTTCACGATGTACAACACCGCCGGGCCAGGGATGATGAGCAGGATGAGCGACGCCGTCGCGAACGCGGCGATGGTCGACGGGCTGGGCATGCGCCGACCCTATTCGGTCAGACGCCCACGTCGAAGGGTCGATTCGGAGGGCCGTCGCGCAGCAACGCCTGGAGATGGTGCTGCAGGCGGCGCGGCACGACGTCGAGGTCAGCGGGCAGTTCGTGCAGGTGCCACCAGCGCACCTCGAACAGGTACTCGGCGTGCAGCGCGTCCCAGCTGAGGTGAGGCTGTGGCTCGAACGTGCCCGTGCGCACGAGGTAGATGCGTTCTCGCTGGCCGTCCCACTTGCCGTCGATGAACGGGATCACGTGCACGCGGTCCCACACGTGCGGACCGATGGCGGCGTCGGTGAGCCCGGCCTCTTCGGCCAACTCGCGGCGGAGCGCCTCGTGGTCGGTCTCGCCCGGCTCCAACCCTCCGCCCGGCAGCGCCCACCGCGTGCCCGCATCAGGGAACTCGAAACGGACCAGCAGCACCCGGTCGTCAGGGTCGAGCACCAACGCCCGGACGGCCTCACGGATGCGCAGCCCGTCGAGGTCGCTCATTCCTCTGGTTGCTCGTTGAGCCCGTCGTTGAACGCGCGATACATCTCGTAGATGCTCTTGCACTGCTCGCACAGCGGCAACTGCTTCGGGTCGCGCGACGGCACCCACACGTGGCCGCAGAGTGCCTCGAGCGGGGTGCCGTAGATGCGGGCCTCGAGCACCTTGGCCGCGGCGTTCTCGCCTGGATCGGTCTTCACGATGTGCGCCGACGTGGGCTCGCCGGTCTGCAGCACTTCCTCGGTGTCGGGGGTGAGGGTGGGGAGAGGGGCGAGCTGACTCACGGATGACAGTCAACCACAGGAACGGGTTACGATGACCTCGATGCCGCTCTACGAGTTCAAGTGCAAGGAGTGCGACGACACCTTCGAGGTGCGTCGTCCCATGAGTGAGGCCAGCGACCCCGCCACGTGCCCGCAGGGCCACGAGGGTGCCGTGCGGTTGCTCAGCGTGTTCGCCAGCGTGGGCGCCTCGGGTGCCTCGGCTCCGGCGCCGGCTGCTCGCCCCTCGGGCGGTCACGGCTGCGGCGGCGGCTGCGCCTGCGCGCACTGACCGCGCCGACCTCGCTGACCGCACGCCACCCAGTCACCCCAGCGCGGCGAGTTCCGCCACCAGGTTCGCCCGCGCCCGCGACTCCCGAGCGCGTCGCATCGGCTCGGTGTGGAACACCGTGGGTTCGTCGAGGAACTGCCGCAGCACAGCGGCCCGCCCGATCCTCCAGTCGGCGTCGGTGACGTGCGCGTACTCGGTGCGCACGCCGTGCACGTACGCCGAGTAGTCCTTCGGCATCGCGCCCAGGATGGCCAGATCGGCGTCGATCAGCAGCGCCTCGTCGTCGGCGTTCGGTCGGTGCGCGGCGGTGCAGAGCACCAGTCGGTGCACAGTGGCTGCTCGGGCTGGTGACCACCCGATGTCCTCGGCGAGGTTCGCCGCCAGTGTGGCGCTGACGGCCTCGTTGTCGGACCGGCGTGGGTCGTACACGGCGTCGTGACAGAGCGCGGCCAGGCGAACCGCCGCGAGATCGGCATCGGGTACAACCCCCTCGGCGGACAACTGGTCCACGTGGCGGAGCACCCACATCACGTGTGTGGCCGTGTGATAGCGCCGGTGCGGTTCGCGGTGGCGGGCGAGCAGGCCTTCCAGGAGGTGGTCGAGCGGCGCGGTGGGATGGGCACCCACCACCTGATGCCACGCCGACCGCAGCTCGCCCTCGGGTGTGCTCATGGTGTGATGGTATGGCGAGATGACCGTGCTGATCGACGAGCCCCGCTGGCATCTGCACGGCCGCACGTGGAGCCACCTGGTGAGCGACGAGAGCCTGGACGAACTGCACGAGTTCGCCGAGCGGGTGGGCATACCTCGCCGAGGCTTTCACGGCGACCACTACGACGTGCCCGAGGAGTACTACTCGCAGATGGTGGAGAGCGGTGCGGTGCCCACGCCCAGCCGCGAACTGGTTCGGCGCCTGCGCGATGCCGGTCTGCGCCTGTCGCCGAAGGAGCGCCGCGCGGCCCAGTGAGCCGTTCACTCTGCCCAGCGCTCGGGCTCGCCGAGCAGATCGCGCGGGCACTCGATGCCGAACGGCGAGATGACGTACCACTCGAGCAGTTCCAGACCGTGGAGCGAGGCGATGCTGCTGGCTTCGAGCCATCGGTCGACGTCGCCCGGGAGCACGCCGCTGTTCGGCCGGACGGAGGCCACCACCAGCGAGGTGCACGCAGGAGCTTGTGCCCCGGTGCGCACCATGATGTCGACGATGTCGAGGACCGAATCGGCGGAGGTGGTGCCGTCGAACACGACGATGACGCCACCGATGCCCTCGTCGTCGAGCAAGAACGCCAGGGTCTCGGCCTCCAAGGGGTCGACCACTGCGAGCGACAACAGCGAGATGGCATCCGCTGCGCTGCGGACGGGAGTGGGGCTGGGCGTGACGGACATGGGCGACCTCCGAGGAACGGCCCGCGGACGGGCAGAGCGACGGGGGAAGCCGTGTGGACGGCACCGTAGGGAAGGGGTGTGACGCGGTGGGGCACGGCTAACCTGCGTGCATGGCCGACGTGACCATCTACCACAACCCGAATTGAAACTCCTCCAGCAATGCCGTGCGCATTGCAGAGGAACTCGGCGTGAAGGCCGAGATCGTGTTGTACCTGAAGACGCCGCCCGATGCCGCCACGCTGCGCGGCATCATCGCGAAGCTGGAAGACCCGGTGACCGACCTGGTGCGCCGCGACAGTCTGTGGAAGAAGCTCGGTCTCACCGACGCCGACGCGCAGACCGACGATCAGGTGGTCGACCTCCTGGTACGCCACAAGCAGCTGCTGCAGCGACCCGTCGTGGTGACCAAGAAGAAGGCCATCATCGGCCGCCCCAAGGATCGGGTGGCCGAACTCCTCGGCGGCTGACCGAGCGGCCGAGCCGATCGATCAGCGGCGGCCCCTGCGGCCGGCGATGGCCTGCAGCACCAGCAGCAACAACACCGATCCGAGTGCCGCGACCAGCACCGACCGGATGCTGAACTCGGTGACTCCCTTGCGGTCGATGGCCTGCATCAACCAGCCGCCGAGGATGGCACCGAGCACACCGACGGCGATGGTGTACAGGCATCCCGACTTCTCGTCGCCCACGATGGCACGGCCGAGGAAGCCCGCGATGAGGCCGACGAACACCCACGAGAAGAAACCCATGCCGTCGACACTATTCGGCTCTGTCTGGTTCCGGTCGCAGGCGTAGTGTCCTGACCGTGGGGAAACGGTCCGGCTCGAGCGCGCAACCCGCACCCGGGGCCGGTGGCTGGAAGTTGCTGCGGGCGATGCTCGCCGAGCAGAAGGGTGGCCTCATCGCCGGCATGGTGGTGGGCCTGTTGTGGAGCGCGAGCAAGGTCACCGTGCCGAAGCTCACCAGCCTCGCCGTCGACCGGGCCATCCTCGGTGACGGCTCGCTGGTGTTCTGGTCGTCGCTGATCGGCGTGATGGCGGTCGTCGCCGGCACGTTCACCGCGTGGCGACGATGGTTCGCGTTCCGTGAGAGCCGGCTCACCGAGACCAAGCTCCGCGAGCAACTGTTCGCACACATCATGCGGCTGCACGTGGCGTACCACGACCACACGCAGACCGGTCAGCTGATGAGCCGTGCCTCCAGCGACCTGTTGCAGATCCAGGGTTTCGTGGTGATGATCCCCATCACCGCCTCGAACCTGGCGATGGTGTCGGCCATCGTCGTCATCCTCTTCGTCCAGCAGCCGCTGCTCGCGCTCGTGGCACTCGCGCCGTTGCCGTTCCTGAACGTGCTGGCCACTCGCTTCTCCCGCCGCATCCACCCCGCGGTGCTCGCCGTGCAGCAGGAGCAGGCGCAGTTGGCCACCGTGGTGGAGGAGAGCGTCAGCGGGGTGCGTGTCATCAAGGGTTTCGGCGCCCACGAGGTGACCGCGGCCCGGTTGCGCACCGAGGCCGACGACATCAGGAACGTCTCGGTGCAGGCGGCAAAGGTGCGCAGCGCCTTCCTGCCCGCACTCGACCTGCTGCCGAATCTCGGCCTCCTCGCGGTGTTGGCGCTCGGCGGCCACATGGTGCTCGACGGCGACATGAGCCGGGGTCAGATGCTGGAGTTCATGCAGTACATCGGGCTGCTCATCTTCCCGCTCCGCAACCTGGGCATGACCGTGGCGTTCGGGCAGCGTGCCGCCGCAGCCCTGCTGCGGGTCGACGAAGTGCTGTCCACCGCTCCTGCCGTCGCCGACGCCGCGTCACCTCGCACGTTGCCCGGCGACGCGCCCGTGGGCGCGGTGGAGTTCGATCACGTGTCGTTCGGGTACAGCGCCGACGCACCCGTGCTGCGCGACTTCCACCTGTCCATCCCGCCGGGTGCATCGGTGGCAGTGGTGGGCGCCACCGGTGGTGGCAAGAGCACCGTGGCTCGGCTGCTCATCCGGTTCTACGACGTCACCGAGGGCGTCATCCGCGTGGATGGTGTCGACATCCGCGACCTGAGGCTCAGCGAACTCCGACGCGAGGTGTCCGTGGTGTTCGAGGACACCTTCCTGTTCCACGACTCGGTCGGCGCCAACGTGGCGTTCGCTCGGCCCGATGCATCCGCCGCCGACGTGGAAGCCGCCGCCCGACTGTCGGGCGCGCACGACTTCATCGCCTCGTTGCCCGAGGGATACGACACGGTCATCGGGGAACGCGGCTACTCGCTCAGTGGTGGCCAGCGGCAGCGCATCGCCCTCGCGCGAGCCATCCTCGCCAATCCGCGAGTGCTCATCCTCGACGACGCCACCAGCGCGGTCGATCCGTCGAAGGAGCACGAGATCCGCGAGGCCATGCGCACGGTGATGGACGGACGCACCACCATCGTCATCGCCCATCGTCCCGGCACCATCGCGCTCGCCGACACGGTCGTGCTGCTCGATGAGGGCGGCGTCGCGGCCACCGGCACCCACGACGAGTTGCTCGCCACCAACGAGCGCTACCGCGAGGTCCTCGCCGCGCTGATGGACGACGACGACATCGATGCGGAGGTGTCTGGCTGATGTGGGCCAGCGGAGCCATCAGCGACGAGGACAAGCTGGACCGCGCCGAGACCGGCAAGGTCTTGCGTCGGTCTCTGCACTTCGCCGAGCCCTATCGGCGCACCATCTACTGGGCCGTCGGGCTGGTGTGCGTGTCCACCGCGGCAACGGTGGCCGGCCCGGTTTTCGTGAAGTTCGGGCTCGACCACGGCATCGGTGAGAGCAGCGCACGCGCGCTGAACATCGCGGTCGTCGCCTATCTGGTGACGGTGGCCATCGGCTACGTGGTCGGTCGGCTCCAGTACCTGGCCATCAACCGTGCCGGCGAAGGCTTCCTGCGCGACCTGCGCATCGCGGTGTTCGATCGCCTGCAGGCGCAGTCGATGGCGTTCTTCGACCGCAACAAGGCGGGTGTGCTCGTCAGCCGGATGACGGCCGACATCGAGAGCATGGGCGAACTGATCCAGTGGGGTCTGCTGCAGTTCGTCGCCGCCGGCCTGCTGCTGGTGATGACGATCATCCTGATGGCGGTCATGAGCTGGCAGCTGACCCTGATGGTGTTGTTGTTCGTGGCGCCCGTGTTGGGGTTCGCATCGGTGCGATTCCAGCGCCAGTCCAACGCGGCCTACCTCGACGTGCGCGAGCGGGTGGGCACCAACCTCGGCAACCTGCAGGAGGGCATCACCGGCGTCCGTGTCATCCAGGCCTACGGGCGCGAGGCCGAGCAACACCGTCGCTTCGTGTCGTCGAACCGGGCGCTGTACGCCAGCCACCTGCGCAGTGTGCGCGTGAGCACGTGGTACTTCGGTCTGGTCGAGTGGGCGGGCATCACGTCCATCGCGTTGGTCATCGGCGTGGGCGGGTTCCTGGTGCACCACGGGTCGGTCGACTTCGGCACGGTGGCTGCGTTCGTGTTGTTGCTGGCCAACCTGTTCGAGCCCGTGCAGCAGTTGTCGCAGCTGTACAACACGGTGCAGAGCGCGGCGGCCTCGTTGCACAAGCTGTACGGGCTGATGGACGCCGAGCCCGACGTGGCCGAGCACCCGCGCCCCGTGGAGCTTCCGGCCGAGGGCGAACTGGTGGCCCACGGGGTGACGTTCACCTACGACGGCACCGAGCGCCCCGCGCTGCACGACGTGTCCATCAGCGTGCGGCCGGGCGAGCGCCTTGCGTTGGTCGGTCCCACCGGTGCGGGCAAGAGCACGCTGGCCAAGCTGCTCTCGCGCCTCTACGACCCCACATCGGGTCACGTCAGCTACGGCGACGTCGACGTGCGCCTCGTGTCGCTCGCGTCGTTGCGCCAAAGAGTCGTGGTGGTGCCGCAAGAGGGCTTCCTGTTCGGTGGCACCATCCGCGACAACATCCGTATCGCTCGGCCCGGCGCCACCGACGCCGAGGTGGCCGATGCGTTGGAGGCCATCGGGGTGCTCGAGCGCTTCGAGGAGTTCGCCGAGGGACTCGACACGGAAGTGCGCGAGCGCGGCTCACGCCTGTCGGCCGGCGAGCGCCAACTGGTGTCGCTGGCCCGCGCCGCCTTGGTGGACCCCGCGGTGCTGGTGCTCGACGAAGCGACGAGCAACCTCGACCCCGGCACCGAGGCCATCGTGGAACGTGCGCTGGAACGACTGATGGAGGGCCGCGCGGTCATCGTGGTCGCACACCGGTTGAGCACCGTGCGCCGAGCCGATCGCATCGGCGTGATCGATCACGCTCGGCTGGTGGAACTCGGTACGCACGACGAACTACTCGCACAGGGCGGCCGGTACGCCGCGCTGGCCGAAGCGTGGGCGCGGTCGCAGCCCACGGTCTGAGTTGTGGTGCGATGAGGGTCAGGCGGCTCTGTCGAAGATGAGCACGAACTCCAACAGGCCGTTGTCCTCCGTGCTGATCGTGGCGATGGACGGGTTCGGGATGCCGTAGTCGGCGAACACGATGGGGATCTGGCCCAGCACACCGATGCGGTTGTTCTTGAACGTGGCCTGCAGGTCGAAGGTGACGCTGTTCGTGGTGCCGCGCAAGGTGAGATCGCCGGTGGCGGACGCACTGATGGTCTCGCCGTCGGCCGGGATCTTCCGGAAGTCGATGGGCGCGGTGAGCACGAACGTGGCGGTGGGGAACTGGTCGACCGCCATGATGCGCCCGTTGAACTGACCGTCGCGCCGGCTCTCGTCGCTCTTGAACGTGGTCATGTCGACGGTGAAGTCGCCGGTGGTGGCCGTAGTGCCCGCGATCGCGAGTGAGCCGGTGATGGCGTTGGTGCGGCCGTTGGCGGTGGTGGCGAAGCCGTTGATGCTCTCGTCGACGCGGTAACCAACCTCGCTCTCGGCGGCGATGGTCCAATTGCCGTCGACTCCTGTGGCGGGGGTCGCGGTCGTGGTGGTGTCGCCCGCCGCGATGGTGGTGTCGGTCGAGATGGCGGCGGTGGTGTCCACCACGATCGTGGTGGTGGTGGCGTCGAGCTTGTCGAGGACGTCCTGCTGCGAGAGCGGGTCGTCGGCCTTGTTGATGAACTTGGCATAGATGAAGGATCCGCCGAGCACCAGCGCGACGAGAACGACGACACCGATGACGATCTTCTTCCAATGACGCTTCATGCGCATCCTTACGTCAACGATCGGGGGGTGGTTCGTCGATCTTTGCAGCCGCAACCGCCAATGCCAACGCGGGCGCGGCATTCACGCGTTCGATGAGCCAGACTGGCGGCCATGACCGCCACTGTCTCGATCGCCCGTTCCGTCCCGAAGTCTGCCAACGCCGTCGGCGTCCCCGTTGCCACGTCGGGCACCGTTCCTCGCTCGCTCGGCCTCAGCCGTGCGGCGCTCGCTGCGCACGGGTTCGAGGGCAAGGCCGGGCAGACACTGGTGCTCCCGTCGGCCACCGGTGCGACCCTGGTCGCGGTCGGCGTGGGCGACCCGTCGGCGCTGTCGATGCAGGTGTTGCGTAACGCGGCGGCAGCACTCGTGCGCGCCGCCAGTCGCCATGCAGTGGTCGCCACGTCCCTGGCCGATCTCGACGGAGTGGACGCGGTGAAGGCCGGGCAGGCCGTGGCCGAAGGCGGTCTGCTCGCGGCGTACCGCTACGCGGGCATCAAGAAGGAACCGAACACCACGTCGCTGACCGAGCTGGTGCTCGTGGCCGGCGAGAAGCGGTCGAAGGGCGTCACGTCCGGCGTGGATCGCGGCGTCGCAACGTCGGCCGCCGCGTACCTGGCACGCGACCTGGCCAACACGCCGCCCGCACACATGAACGCGCGCAACATCGCCGACAAGGCGGTGGAGGTGGCCGCGGCCTCGGGCCTCACGGTGGAGGTGTTCAACAAGGACCAGCTGGCGGCCATGGGCTGCGGCGGCATGTTGGGCGTGAACCGCGGCAGCACCGAGCCGCCGCGCATGGTGCGCCTCACCTACACGCCGCGCAATCCGGTGGGCCACCTCGCCCTCGTGGGCAAGGGCGTGATGTTCGATTCGGGCGGCCTCAGCCTGAAGCCCAGCGACGGCCAGATCGGCATGAAGATGGACATGAGCGGCGCCGCCGCGGTGCTCGCCGCCATGGGTTCGCTGAAGGCCTTGAAGTGCAAGGCGAAGGTCACCGGGTACCTGATGTGCACCGACAACATGCCGTCGGGCAGCGCGCTCAAGCTCGGCGACGTGCTGACGTTCCGCAACGGCAAGACGGCCGAGATCCACAACACCGACGCCGAAGGTCGCCTGGTGCTGGCCGACGGCCTGTCGCTGGCGGTGGAGGACGGCCCCGACGCCGTCGTCGACATCGCCACGCTCACGGGTGCCTGCATGGTGGCGCTCGGCATGAAGATGGCCGGTGTGGTGGGCAACGACCAGCCGTTGGTGGATCGCCTGCGCACCGCCTCGTCCACCACCGATGAGCCCATTTGGCAGATGCCGCTGGAGAAGAGTTATCGCAAGCTCCTCGACAGCAACGTGGCCGACATGCGCAACATCGGCGGCCCCTACGGCGGCGTCATCACGTCGTCGCTGTTCCTCAGCGAGTTCGTGGGCGACGTGCCGTGGGCGCACCTCGACATCGCCGGCCCGATGTCGGTCGACGCCGACGACGGATGGCTGTCGCGTGGCGCCACCGGCTTCGGCACGCGACTGCTCATCGAGTTCGCCACCTCGTTCACGAAGTGAGTGCTGTGCCGGAGGCCGCGAGCACCGCGGCTTCCGGCGACACGCCCAACGCCAGCAGCTGACGTTCCACCACTTCCGGTTCGTCGCCGGTGGCGAGCATCACCGACGCGAGCGCTCTGCCGCGCTCGAGGTCGGGCAACGACGCGCGTCGAACCGTCCATTGGGCGTGGCGTGCTTGGAGGCCGGCCGGCATGCGCGACAGGTGGCGCATGGACACCGTGGGCAGTCGACGCCGCACCGCCAGGCCGTCGGGCACCGGTTGGGCCACGCCGAACAGCACACACCGCTGGAGCGCCTTCACGAACGTGTTCGAGGTGGAGGTGGAGTACGACAGGCCCAGCTCGTTGGCGGTCTCGTCGAGGTCGAGTTCGTAGCCGAGGGGATAACGGTCCAGGCCGGCCACCAAGCGACGAAGCGCCCACGTGGCTGACGGACCGAGGATGTTCAACCAGAACAGCTCCACGTACTGACTGCGCACCTCGTGGCCGGAGTGATCGATCAGCGGGTCGGCCCACGGCACCACCATCACGGTCGGTGCCGATGGTGCGAACGAGTTCGAAGCGTGCATGGGTCCCCCAGGAGCGGATGCGGGCGAAGGCGGGGGAGTCGCTCGTCCTCACTGGGCACACCCAACTCGCCCGATCGGCAAATCGCGCCGGGCCTCAGTCGTGGTGCGCGCTCATCCGTTGGCGCTGGAACCGCATCGAGCGCGAGAAGTCGCCCGTCCATGGCCGACCGGTGAGGTCGACGTCGGTCGGTCGGTACGAGCCGTCGGCGGCGACGACGTAGACGAGGTCGCCGGGAAGCGGAGCCCGCCCCGTGTTGGTGGCGGCGGCGACGATGCGGCCGCGGTGGTCGAGTCGCAGCACCGCGATGTTCGGCACGGTCACGGCGATCGTCTGCGAGGTCCCGGTGCGCGGCGTGGGCGGGATGGACGGGCGCCGGTTGTCCTCGTGGCGGACGATCGTCGACCGAACCGTGTCGACCCTCGCCTCCTGTCGGCCGGCCGCGGCCAACCCGGCGGACCCGACGATCGCACCGAAGCACATCGTTGCGACGACCTTCCCTGCCACCCCGCCGTGCCACATCACACTCGCGCCTCGCCTTCAGCGGGTCGACTGTCTTCAGTGGACCCTCACTGTGTCGATCGGCGTGAACGGTTCGTGAGATGACGAGCAGAAGATGAACTGTCGGTGACCGGCTCAGCGACGGTCGGAGTGACACGGCGTGGGCTGCAGGCACCCGCGCTGGCCTCGTTGACGGTGATACACGCCGGGGGTGCGGAAGCTGCCGCGCCAGTCGATGGCATCCAGATCGAGGTGCGGCGCCGTGATGATCGTGCCATCGCGCAGGAAGACGTACACGGTGTCGCCGCGGGCGGGGCGACACGACGTGTTGGTGGCGGCTTCGACGATGCGCCCGGACCGGTCCACCTTCACGAACGTCGTGGGAGCGAGTCCCACGAGGAAGCTCGGCAGCAACTGACCGTCCGGTGAGGTGGTCGTCGTGGAGGTCGAGGGACTCGGACGTCGCCGATCGTCGTTGTCGTCCGTGGCGCGTGGCGCCCGCGGGCACTCGCGGGAGCTGTGATCGTCGTCGCGGTCTGCCCCCTGGGCGCTGGACTCGCGGCGCCCGTCGGACGCCGACACGACGATGGCCGTCGCGGTGGCGACCGTCAGGGTGAGCGCCATCGTCAGCATCAGTCGCTTCGTTGCTCGAGACATGCGGGTCTCCCGGCCGTGGGGCTCCAACTGCACCGATCCGGGATGGTAGGTGCGAACCGAGACGGGCGCGCGGGGCTTCGCGGAAGGGCCACCGGATGTTCATCCGCCGGACAGCGTGGTGCACTCCGGCGGAACGTCGGCGACAATGAACCCATGCAACCATCGTCGGACGCCACGCTCGAGGCCGCCACCCAGTGGGTGCGCGGCGCACGGCGCATCGTGGTGCTCACCGGGGCGGGCATCTCCACCGACTCGGGCATTCCCGACTTTCGGGGGCCGAACGGCGTGTGGACGAAGAACCCCGCCGCCGAGAAGGCCAGCACGTTGCAGCACTACCTGCGGGATCCGGAGCTGCGCAGGCTCGCCTGGCAGAACCGGCTGTCGGCACCGGTGTTCTCCGCACGGCCGAACGCCAGCCACGGGGCGTTCGTCGAGCTGGAACGACGTGGACAACTCCTGGCGATCGTGACGCAGAACATCGACGGACTGCATCAGGTGGCCGGCACCGATCCCGAGCGGGTGATCGAGGTGCACGGAACGGTCCACTGGTCTCGATGCTGGGGCTGCGACGACCGGCGGCCGATGCAGTCCACGCTCGACCGCGTGCGCGCCGGGGAGACCGACCCGCCATGCGAACTCTGTGGCGGGGTGCTGAAGAGCGACACGATCCTGTTCGGCCAGAGCCTCGTTCCGGAGGTCATCGACGCAGCGCTCGATGCCGCCGATCGGTGCGACCTCCTCATCGCTGCGGGCTCGTCCTTGTCGGTGTTCCCGGCGGCCAACGTGGTGCCCCGGGCGAAGAGCGCAGGGGCGAAGGTGGTCATCGCCAATGGCGAGCCCACGAAGATGGACCGCTTCGCCGACGCACTGCTCATCGGGCCGTTGTCGATCACGTTGCCGGCGTTGTGCACGACCCCTGTTTGAATCCCGACTGATCCGGTAGTATTTCGGCATGGCTACCTTCCGCGACCTGCTCGCCGCCGCCAAGGCAGAGATCACCGAAGTCGACACCGCGACCGCCGAGGCACGCATTGCCGAGGGCTGGGTGGCGCTCGACGTCCGCGAACCCGACGAGTACGACGAGGGCGCGCTCATCGGCGCCGTGCACATCCCCCGCGGCCATCTCGAGGCCCAGGTGGAGGGCAAGCTGCTCGACAAGACCAAGCCCGTGGTCATCTACTGCGCGGGCGGCGTGCGCAGCGCCTTCGCCGCCAAGACGCTCACCGAACTCGGCTACACCGACGTGGTCAGCATGGCCGGTGGCTTCGGCCGATGGAAGGACGAAGGCCGGGCGTGGAAGACCCCCGTGGTGCTCACCCCCGAGCAGCGCAACCGCTACAAGCGCCACCTGTTGCTGCCCGAGGTGGGCTCCGAGGGTCAGGCCAAGCTGCTCGGCAGCAAGGTGCTGATGCTCGGTGCAGGTGGCCTCGGGTCGCCGTCGGCGCTGTACCTGGCCGCGGCCGGCGTGGGCACCATCGGCATCGTCGACATGGACGAGGTGGACGCCAGCAACCTGCAGCGCCAGATCCTGCACAACATCGACCGCATCGGCGACCGCAAGGTCGACAGCGCGAAGAAGACGCTCACCATGCTGAACCCCGACGTCAACGTGGTCACCTACGACACCCGTCTCGACGCCAGCAACATCATCGACATCATCAGCGGCTACGACATCATCGTCGACGGCGCCGACAACTTCCCCAGTCGCTACCTGCTCAACGATGCGAGCGTGAAGCTGGGCATCCCCGTGGTGCACGGCAGCATCTTCCGGTTCGAGGGCATGGTCAGCGTGTTCCACCCCCTGGAGGGCCCCACCTATCGCGACATGGTGCCCGAGCCGCCGCCCGCCGAACTGGCCCCCAGCTGCGCCGAGGCCGGTGTGCTCGGCGTGCTGCCCGGCATCATCGGCAGCATCCAGGCGCTCGAGGTCATCAAGGTGCTCCTGGGCATCGGTGAGCCGCTCATCGGTCGCATCCTGTCGGTCGACACCACCGACATGAGCTTCCGCACCTTCAAGCTGCGCGCCGACCCCGAGAACGAAGTCACCTACGCCAACCGCGACCGCATCATCGTGCAGGAGCTCGACGGCCTCTGCGCCCCCGGCCTCAGCCACTGAGGCTCACCACCGAGCGTCGCTCCACGTTCAGAACCCGTCTGAGGTAAAGGCGCCGTTGACGTCGATCACCAACTGAGTGGGCGCTGAGTTGTAGACGCACACGTCACCTTGATCGTCGAGTGTCGCGACCGCGCTGTTGGCGATGGTGCGCCCCACGGCGAAGTTGATGTTGGAGGTGTTGGGCCGCTCGAGGTCGCACCGCCAGACGGTGACGAACCCGCTGGCGACCGGGGCCACCGCGCTGATGTTGAGGCTCGCGGCCACCGCATCAGCGGCGACGTTGCCTCGTCCGCCGACGCGCAGCACCGTGGTGGTACCCGACGGGAGCATGCCGGCGCCTTGGTAGAGGCCGTCGACCGTGGCCCCGTTGGGCCGAGTGTCGATCAACCGACCGGCGGCCGCAGTGCTGTAGGCGGCCTCACCGACCAGCGCCCCGCTGGCATCGAGCACCAGATGCGCGGCAGCCGAGGTGTACACGCAGATGTCACCGTTGGCGTCGGGCACAGCGAGCGTGCTGTTGGAGGTGGTCCGTCCCGACGTGAAGTTGAGATTTGCGACGTTGGGGCGAACGGCGCTGCACGGAAAGACGGACATGAAGCCGTTGCTCTCCGGCGCGACTGCAGTCATGGTGATCGCTACTGCTTCAGGATGGGGAGGAAGACTGCCGCGGCCACCGAGGCGCACGACGGTCGTTGAGCCGGGACCGAGCCTCCCCATTGCAGCGCTGATCCCGTCGATCGTGGTGCCCGTCGGGCGACTGTCGGCGAGACGTGCAGGAGTGAGGGTCGTGTAGTGAGTGGTGAGCACGAACTCGCTGGTGATGTCGATGAGCAGATGTGTGGCGGCCGAGGTGTAGACGCACACACCCCCAGTCGGATCGATGGTCGCGATGGATGCTCCAGCGACGGTGGTGCCCGCGATGTAGTTGATGTTGGACGCGAGCGGTCGCGGCGCGTTGCAGGGATACACCGTCACGAAACCGTTGGCCGTGGGGGAGACGGCTGTGACGTTGATGCCCGCAGCGATCGCGTCGGTGTCGACGCCGCCCCGTCCCCAGAGGTGCACGACGGTCGTCGAGCCGGCGGCCAGTTGCCCCATGCCCTCGTACTGGCCGTCGTCCGTGGCGCCCGTCGGCCGGCTGTCGACCACCCGCCGAGGATTGAGCGGTGTCACAGTGCGGTTCCACCGGGGCACGGTGATCGATTGCACCGCGGGAGTTCCCTCCGTGTAAGAGTTGCCAGCGTTGACGGCGAACCGGTAGCTGCCATGGCGCACGTTGTTGAGCCCGACCACGTCGCCGTCGACGAGCTGCGACATCATCGTGACTCCGTCGGTGATGCGGGTGAGCGTGACGCGGTGGTAGCCATCGACCACCTCTGGGTCGGGGTTCGGAACCGGGGTCCAGGTGGCACTGACACCCACGGTGTCCAGCAATCGTTCGGTGCGCACCTGGAAGTTGGCGGGTGGCGGGCTCACCGGGGGCCATGGCATTCGATCGGTCGAATGCTGCAGGACCATCCTGCCGGCCGCCAGTCCGAGGCTGAGCAACCCTCCCGCGGTGTCGGTGGTCCCCGCTGCGAGGTCGAGGTCGGATGAGATGACGGCGCGTCCCCCCACTCCGAACGAGGCGTCGAGCGTGCCGTCGAGCAACAGCATCGCTGCCCCTGCGGCACCGACGGGCGTACGGCAGAAGACGACGAGGCGGTTACCCGGCGCTGCCTGCACGGAGATTGGTCCCACCGCCTCGTCGGAAGTGGAGCCGAGATACAGTCCGGCGAAGTCGAATTGGACAGTTCCGGCGACACCGAAGCTCATGTCGGTGGCGCCGGTCGCGGCCAGGCGCGACACCGACATCCCGCCGCCGTTGAAGGTGCGCGCTGCCACGACGACGCTTCCATCAGGTTGCACGAACATTTGGTGCTGGTCGCCGATCGCCGGTACTGCTGCGAGTCCTGCCGTTCCGTAGGAACTGTCGAACACTCCAGCCGATGAGACCCGGGCGACCTTGCTGAACGCTCCGAAGTCGCCGACCACCGAGAACACCACGCGCTGATCGGTGGTCAAACCTGCAACCTTGCCCGCGAACTGAGGAAACTTGGCGACACCGCCGGTGCCGAATGCTGCGTCGACACTTCCGGTCGACGTGATGTGGATCATCTCGGTGAAGTCGGCCCCAGCGTTGCCGACGGCAGTGACGAGGAAGGACCCGTCGCTGAGTCGAACGAGGCCGACAAACGACCAACTGAAGCCGTCGACGAACGTTGCCGTGACCGTACCGTTGGTTCCGAAACTGTTGTCGACGGCACCGTTCGCGGTGAACCTAGACACTGCGTAGCTGCCCTCAATGGCGGTGCTGCGGACGACGGCGAGCGGGGCGGTGGGCGAGGTAGGCAGGTGCCACGCGACCACGTTGAACGGTCCGTTCGGTGGCTGCCCAGTCAGTGTGAGCGTGCCGGACGCGCCGAACGTCGCGTCGGATGCGCCGCCGCTCGACAGCCTCCGGATGAACGTCGAGGGTGTCTTCGTGTTCATCACCAGCAACGATCCGTTCGACTGGACTCTCACGTCGTTCGCAGGCTCGATGAGAAACGTGTCGCCGAGATCGATGCGCCCATTGGTCCCAAACGCGGCGTCTCGAGAAATCCCTTGGTTGGCCGACACGGGCGTTCGAACGCAGGTGATTGCAGCGGTCGCAACCGCAAACGTGGCGATGATGGTTGGCAATCTGACCCGCTGCATGGGCGGACTTTAGCCGTGGTCAGCCGGGGATCTCCTCCGGCATGGGCGACGGGAGTTCGTCGCGTTCTTGGAGCACCACGCCGCTGATCACCAGTGCGGCGCCGGCCAGATCGGCGATGCTCGGGGTCTGGTCGAGGGCGATCAGACCCACCACCATCGCGGTCACCGGCAACAACGCGAGCAGCAACGCGAAGCGGCGCATCGGGATGCGACGCAGCACGACCTGGTCGATGGCATAGCCGATGGACGACGACAGCAGACCCACCAGGAAGCACAGCCACAGCAGGCGCGGCGTGGTGATCACCGTGCCGAGTTCGCCGAAGCCGAACGGCATGATCGCCAGGCCGCCGATCAACAGACCCACACCGAGGCCGCTGAGCCCGCGGTCCAGTCCGGCGACTCGTCGACCGAGCACGATGTACGCGGCCCAGAACGCCGAGGCCATCAGGATGAACAGCACGCCGAGCGGGTCGCCACCCAGCTCCACGCCCGACAGGATGGCCACGCCCGACGCGGCCAGCACCAAGGCGACCGTGTTGCGACGGGTGCGCGTGAAGTAGGCGGCGACCGCGATGGGGCCGATGAACTCCATCACCACGCTCTTGCCCAGCGGCAGGCGGTCGATGCCGAGATAGAAGCACAGGTTCATCGCGGCGGTCGCCAACCCGAACACGGCCGCGGCCTTCAGGTCGTCGCGGGTCCAGGCTCGCTGGTCGCGCATCGAGATCAGCAGGATGGGGAACGCGCCGAGCAGCACGCGGAACACCGCCACCGTGGCCGGGTTCAGTTCGTCGAACAGGTTCACGGCGATGACCGCGCCGGTGTACTGGCAGATGCCGGAGATGACGAACAGCGCCTCCGGAGACGCGGTGCGGAAGAACTGGCTCGAGGAACGCACGATGGCGGGCCGTGCCCGGCCGGATCAGTCGAACAGGTCGGGATCGGTGCGGCAGATCTCCTGCCACAACGGCTGGAAGCTCAGCCAGCCGGCGATGGGCGACGCCGTGTTCTCGCGGGTGTACACCGCGTCCTCGTGCGGGATCGGCACGGGAGTTCCGGCCGCCATCGCCAGCAACTGCGCCTGGCAGGTGCGGTCCATGCTGAGGAACCAGAACGCCGCCTCGTCGACCGTCTGGCCGACGGTGAACAGGCCGTGGTTCTGGTGGATGGCCGCCTTGCCGGTGGGGAATTGCGACACCAACTCGCGGCCGTCCTCGATGCCGAACTGCACGCGGCCGCGCTGGGCGGTGACCACCACGTGATCCTCGTAGAAGATGCACGAGTCCTGGGTGAGCGGGGCGAGCGGGATGCCGAGCGAGCTGAACGCCTTGCCGTGCACGCTGTGGCTGTGGGCGGCAGCGACGACCTCGGGGCGCGCCTGGTGCACGGCGGAGTGGATGACGAACGCGGCGCGGTTCACCGGACGGCTGCCGTAGACGACGTTGCCCTCGTGGTCGACGAGGATGAGGTCGCTCACCCGGATGTGGCGGAAGCTCACCGCGAACGGGTTCACCCAGAACAGTTCGGGGAACTCGGGGTCGCGCACCGTGATGTGCCCGGCGACGCCTTCGCCGAAGCCGACGCGTCCGAACACGCGCAGTGCGCCGGCCAGCTTCTGCTTGCGGTGCAGGCGCTCTTCCTCGACGCTCGCGAACGGCCGCGGCAGGTCGAGATGGACTTCCTTCGGGGTGAGCTCCACCCCGTCGATCGTGCGAACGCCGTGCTCGGTGACAGTCATGTCGTCAGACTACGCGGAGCGCGGTGGTCGGGTCGATGTAGGGCGCTCGACCCTGTTGCCCGCCGAGGACGAGTGACACACTGTGACGGTGAACGAAGAAATCGCCCCAGCGGGTATTGCGCCGCCCGCGGCCAACTACGCGCACGCGATGCTCACCGAGTGCAAGGGCACCTGGCTGCACTCGAGCGGTGTCGTGCCCATCCGGCCCGACCGATCCGTGCCCGACAGCGTGGAGGAGCAGGCAGAAGTCGTGTGGGCCAACATCACGGCCATCCTCGACGAGGCGCAGATGGTGCCGGCCGACATCGTCAGCATCACCACGTACGTGGTGGTCGATTTCCTGTCGTCGCTGCCCTGGGTGATGCAGGTACGCGATCGTGCGCTGCACGGCCGACGCGTGGCGAGCACGCTCGTCACGGTGCCGGCCCTGGCGAATCCGGCGTGGAAGCTGGAGATCGCCATCATCGCAGCACGCTGATCGACTGCCCGGCTCGCCGGATGGCCCCGAGCGACCCCGCCGACGTACGCTCGTCGGCGTGACTGACGACAGCAAGCGCACCGACAGCGGCATCGTGGTGAGGCCGCTCTACACGGCCGACGATCTGGCCGGGTGGGACGCCGCCGCCCAGCTGGGTACGCCCGGCGCGCCGCCCTACACGCGTGGTGTGTATCCCACGATGTACCGCGGCAAGTTGTGGACGATGCGTCAGTACGCCGGCTTCGGTTCGGCGGCCAGCACCAACGAGCGATTCAAGTTCCTGCTCGAAGCCGGCCAGACCGGCCTCAGCTGTGCCTTCGACCTGCCCACGCAGATGGGGTACGACAGCGACCACCCGCGGTCCGAGGGCGAAGTCGGCAAGGTGGGTGTCGCCATCGACTCCATCGACGACATGCGCACGCTGCTGGGTGGCCTGCCGCTCGACAAGGTGTCCACGTCGATGACCATCAACTCCACGGCCGCCATCCTGCTGCTGATGTACGAGCTGGTCGCCGAGGAGCAGGGTGTGCCGGCCTCGGCCATCAGCGGCACCATCCAGAACGACCTGCTGAAGGAGTACATCGCTCGCGGCACCTACGTGTATCCGCCGAAGCCCAGCATGCGGGTCATCACCAACATCTTCGAGTACTGCAGCCAGCACGTGCCGAAGTGGAACACCATCTCCATCAGCGGGTACCACATCCGCGAGGCGGGCAGCACCGCGGTGCAGGAGATCGCGTTCACCATCGCCAACGGCATCGCGTACGTCGAGGCCGCCATCGCGGCGGGGCTCGACGTCGACGACTTCGCGCCGCGCCTCAGCTTCTTCTGGAACGCGCACAACAACTTCTTCGAAGAGGTCGCCAAGTTCCGTGCGTCTCGCCGCATCTGGTACCGCCTGATGACCGAGCGCTTCGGGGCGAAGAAGGAGAGCAGCAAGCTCCTCCGCTTCCACACCCAGACCGGCGGCAGCACGCTCACCGCCCAGCAGCCCGAGACCAACATCGTGCGCGTCGCCGTGCAGAGCATGGCGGCCGTCATGGGTGGCACGCAGAGCCTGCACACCAATGGCTACGACGAGGCGCTCAGCCTGCCCACCGAGCGGGCCGCGCGCATCGCGCTGCGTACGCAGCAGGTCATCGGGTACGAGAGCGGCATCGTCGACACCCCCGACCCGCTCGCCGGGAGCTATTTCGTCGAGACGCTCACCGACGAGGTCGAGCGGCTGGCGTGGGAGTACATCCAGCGCATCGACGAGATGGGTGGCGCCGTCGAGGCCATCGAGGCGGGCTTCCAGCAGGACGAGATCATGGAAGCCGCGTACGCGTACGCGAAGAGCATCGACGACGACGAGCGCGTCATCGTCGGCGTGAACAAGTTCAAGGTGGAGAACGAGCCCGAGCCCGACGTGTTCCCCATCGATCCGCTGCTCGAGAAGGGCCAGAAGGAGCGGCTGGGCGCGTTCAAGGCGAACCGCGACCTCGCGCTGGTGCAGACCCGTCTCGACGACGTGAAGGCCGCCGCTCGCGGCACACAGAACGTGCTGTACCCGATGAAGGAAGCGCTGCGCGCCAACGCCACCCTCGGCGAGGTCAGCGACGCGTTGCGCGAGGTGTTCGGCGTCTACACGCCGAGGTGACCGCATGAGTTGGCTCACGGCCCACGCCGACACCGAGTGCTGCTACGTCAGCACCACTGGCCGCCGGAGCGGCCGCGTGCACGAGGTGGAGATCTGGTTCGGTGTCGTCGGCGACACGCTGTACCTCATCTCCGGCAATGGCCCCACCGCCGACTGGTATCGCAACGCGATCGCCTCGCCATCGGTCACCGTGCGCATCGACGGCGACATCCGCCACGGCGTCGCGCGTCCGGTGCAGGACCCGTCCGAACGCCGCAGCGTCGGTGAGCTGATGGGGGCCAAGTATCCCTGGGAGGGCGATCCGTCCATCGGGCTCACGTTCGAGGCGTGGTGCTTCGACGTGCCGTTGTTGGCGATCGAGGGGTGGCAGGAGCGGGGACGGTCCGAGCGGTAGCGTCGCAGTCGATGGTTCGTCGGCGGCTGTGCATGTTCGTGGTGTGCGCCGCGATGCTGCTCTCCGCCTGCAGCGGTGGCGAGGACGAGACCTCCGGCACGGCCACGCTGCCGCTGCCCTCGGCGCCCGACACCCTGTTGCCGGTACCGAACGACACCCAACCACCCGACGTCACCGACAGCCTCCCGCCCGATGCGCTGTTCGGAGGCGACCTGTGCACGGCCCTCACCGAGGACGACTTCCGGGGCGTCAGCATCGACGGCAGGGGAGCGGGCCGCGTCACCGACACCGCGGCGTTGTCGGCCGACTCGTGCCAGTACCTGCTGCAGGTGGGCAGCCGCGAGTACGAGGTCGTGGTGCAGGTGCAGTCGCCGGGCGACTTCCTCAACCCGGGCGTCACCGACGAAGTGGTCGACGAGCTCGACGGCCCGGGCTTGGCCGCACGCGGGGTCACCCACGCCACCGCGGATGGCGAGGAGTACGAGGTGATCGTGAAGGTGGAGAACGGGTTCTTCTCCGTCACCGCGCCCGATCAGACCAGCGCGCTGGCGCTGGCAGTCAAGGCCGAACCCCGCGCCACCCCCTGATGGGCGCATCGTGCGCACCGAATGTTGCGCCGGGCGCAACATCTGGTGCATGCGGTGAACAAACCGGTGGGGACGCGGTCGGGGGTCAGTCGACGATGTGGAGGGCGGCCGTGGGGCGCTCGGGCGGGGCGACCTGTTCGGTGGCCCAGCCGAGGTAGATGATGGCGGCCACGTGGGTGCCGGCCTCGAAGCCGCACAACTCGGCCACGACGTCGTTGGCGCCCTTCGGGCACGAGCCCCAGTAGCTGGCCAGTCCGTGCGCCGTGGCGGCCAGCAGCAGGGTCTGTACGCCGGCGGCGACGGCATCGCGGTTCTCGGCGGTGCGCAGTGGCGAGTCGCCTTCGGCAGAACCCACCACGAGCGTGGCCGGTGTGCGCAGGTACTTGCCGCGCGCCTTGGTCACCTTCTCCGGAGGATCGCCGTGCAGTTCCATCGCGTCGGCGATGACCTCGCCCAGCCGGGCGCGGCCTTCACCCTCGACGAGTGCGAATCGCCATGGCCAGGTGCGCTTGTGGTTCGGCGCCCATTGCGCCAGGTCGCAGAGGTCCTGGACCAGCGCTCGCGGCACGGCACGGTCGCGGTCGACGAGCATGCTCGTGCGGCGGGCGCGAACGAGCTGGGCGAAGTCGTCGGGGGTCATCCCCACATCATGCCGTGCTGGATCAGGCCGTGTGCTGGCGGATGTGCCCGACGATGAGCTCCACCCATCGCGGCCACAGCTCCGGCGGGTAGTCGTGGCCCATACCGGCGATGACCTCGTAGCGGGCACCGGGGATGAGCTCGGCGGTGCGTTCGCCACCGATGGGCAGGATGAGCGTGTCGCGGTCGCCGTGCATCACCAGCGTGGGCACGGTGACCGCACGCAGGGCCTCGGCGCGGGAACCGCTGGCCACGACCGCCATGTACTGGCGCCCCACCCCGGCGGGGTCGAAGGACCGTTCGAACGCGCGCTCGGCATCGGCGCGCAAGCGTGCCTCGTCGGCGTACTCTGGGCTGCCCCACTCGCGCAGACCGGCGACCGCGTTGTCCAGGTACTCCTGCTTGGACGTGGCGCCGGGCGCGGTGAGCAGTTCGAACGCTCGCGGTGTGCTCTTGCGGTACTCGGGCTCGCCGGTGGTGCTCATCACCGAGGTCATCGTGAGCAACCGGTGCGGGTGCTCGATGGCCATCGTCTGCACGATCATGCCGCCCATCGACAGCCCCATCACGTGCGCCCGTTCCACCCCGATCGCGTCGAGCACGGCGATCGCGTCGGCCGCCATGTCGCTCAGCGTGTACTCCACACCCGGGAGGTGCGAGCTGAGTCCCACGTCGCGGTTGTCGAACCGCACCACCTGCAGGCCCTCGGCGGCGAACATCTCGCACCACGCGTCCTGGTAGTTGATGCACTGGCTGCCGAGGCCGTTGACCATCAGCAGCGTGGGGTTCGACGCGTCGCCGAACACGTCGTAGTGAATCTGCACACTTCCATTCGACGTGTTCGGCACGACGGTCAGCCCTCCAGGATTTCCTTGCGCACCTCGCGCTTCAAGAACTTGCCGCTGGCATTGCGCGGAATGGGTTCGGTGCGCAGCCAGATCCTCGAGGGGATCTTGTAGGCGGCGAGGTCGGCCTTCAGGAACGCCTGGATCTCCTCGGCGGTGACCGTGTGGCCCTCCTTGGGCACGATGCACGCGGCCACTTCCTCGCCCAGGCGGTCGTCGGGCACGCCGAACACGATGGCCTCGGCGACGGAGTCGTGGTGGTAGATGGCAGCCTCGACCTCGCTGCAGTACACGTTCTCGCCGCCGCGGATGACCATGTCCTTGGCTCGGTCGACGATGAACACCCAGCCGTCCTCGTCGATGCGTGCGATGTCGCCCGTGTTCAGCCAGCCGTCCTTGATGGACTCGGCCGTGGCTTCGGGCCGGTTGATGTAGCCCTTGATGACGATGGAGCCACGCACGCACAACACGCCGACGGTGTCGGGCCCGGGCGGCAGGTCGTTGCCGTCCTCGTCGACCAACTTGAAGTCGAGCGTGGGCACCACCGGGCCGCACGACGCGGGCTTGTCGAGATAGAACCGTGACGAGTTGGCGGTGATGATGCCGTGCGTCTCGGTCATGCCGTACCCGGTGGTGGGCGTGCCCTTCTCCAGTGCGCCGTCGATCTTCTTCACCAGGTCGGGCTGCACGGCCGAGCCGCCACCGCTGATGCTGGCCAGCGACGACGTGTCGCGCTTCGACCAGTCGGGGTGCATGAGCAATTCGCGGCCCATGGTGGGCACGCCCGAGAAGTTGGTGACCTTCTCGCGCTCGATGAGCTCGAGTGCGCGACCGGCATCCCACTTGTAGGTGAGCACGATGGTGGCGCCGCTCGCGGTGGCCGGGTGGAGCAGGCAGTTGCAGGCGGTGACGTGGAACAACGGCGTGGGGGCCATGAACACCGGGGGCAACGCCGACGGCGGCGTGGACGGTGCCTCGACCTCGCCGGCGGCGACGGCCTTGGCCTCGGCCGCGGCGACCGCGGCCCCCATGTACACCAGGTTCAGAAGGTTGTGCACCGAGCCGCGGTGGGTGAGCTGTGCGCCCTTCGGGAAACCGGTGGTGCCCGACGTGTAGAAGATGGTGGCGTCGTCGTCGGGGTCGATCTCGGCGGCGGGCAGCGTGCCGGGGTCGTCCGCCGCCATGATGTCGTTCCAGCGGAATGCGTACGGCGGCAGGTCGCGATCGCTGCGCACCGTGATGACCTCCATCGGCTGCGGCAGGCGCACGCGCACTGCCTCCAGGACGTGGCTGACGCGCTCGAGACGCTCGTCGTCGACGATGAGCGCCTTCGGGTGGCTGTCGTCGAGCGCGTACTCCATCTCGTGCGGCGTCCACCACGCGTTCATGCCCACGCAGGCCGCACCGAGGCTGATGGCGGCCCAGTAGCCGACCACCCACTCGGGATAGTTGCGCATGGCCAGCGCCACCCGGTCGCCCGCCTTCACGCCGTGCTCGGCGAGATGGGCAGCCAGCTTGCGCACCTGCGCGTGGATCTCGTTGAACGAGTAGCGCTCGTCCTCGTACACGATGTACGCCTTGTCGCCGTGGGCGGCGGTCATCTCCCACAGCACGCGCATGTTGGGCGGCGCGCTGTCGAACACCCGCATCGGAGTGCCACGCACCTCGATGGTGCTCATGTGGAAGGGGGAACCGGGGGCTTCGAGGTCGGCACGGGCGGCCTTGTAGTGGTCGATCACGGGGGCGATCATTACCGACCGGACGTGACCGGCGCCACACGGGGCGACGTGTCCGGTCGTCGGAGCTAGGTTCGCCCCATGAGCCACGATCGACTCAAGGTGGGCACCGACGGAGTCACGCGTTGCTGGTGGTGCGGCGACGATCCGCTGTACGTGCGCTACCACGACGACGAATGGGGCCACGAGGTCACCGACGACGTGCGGCTGTTCGAGAAGCTGTGCCTGGAGGGCTTCCAATCGGGACTCTCGTGGCTCACCATCCTGCGCAAGCGCGACAACTTCCGGGCCGCGTTCGACGACTTCCACGCGGCGAAGGTGGCGGCGTACGGGCCCGACGACGTGCAGCGACTGCTCGGCGACGCGGGCATCGTGCGTCACCGGGGGAAGATCGAGAGCACCATCAACAACGCCAACCGGCTGCTCGAGCTCGAGCAACAGTTCGGCACGCTGTACGGCTACGTGCAGCAGTTCCGGCCACCGGCCACCCGCCTGACCGTGCACAGCGAGCTGCGGGCCACGTGTCCCGAGAGCGTGGCGATGTCGAAGGACCTCAAGAAGCGAGGTTGGAGCTTCGTCGGCCCCACCACCGTGTACGCGTTCATGCAGGCGATGGGCCTGGTGAACGACCACATCGAAGGCTGCGAACGCGAACCCTGAATCTCAGTCGTTGGCGTGGAGGGCGGCGTTGAGGCCGTCCCACTTGGCGCTGCGGGGCAGGGCCTCGACGGCGCCGGACTGGCTGTTGCGGCGGTACAGCAGACCGCCCTTGCCGCTGAGCACGCGGGCCTTCACCACCGCGATGCCGTTGGGGCCGTGCAGAGCGACCAGCGTGCCCGCGGTGACGTACAGACCGGCCTCCACCACGCACTCGTCGCCGAGGCTGATGCCGATGCCGGCTTCGGCGCCCACCAGGCACCGTTCGCCGATGCTGATCTGCTCGGTGCCGCCACCCGACAACGTGCCCTGGGTGGAGGCGCCGCCGCCGATGTCGCTGCCGTCGCCGACCACCACGCCCTGGCTGATGCGACCCTCGACCATCGAGGTGCCCAGCGTGCCTGCGTTGAAGTTGACGAAGCCCTCGTGCATGACCGTGGTGCCGGGGGCGAGGTGTGCGCCCAGTCGGACGCGGTCGGCGTCGGCGATGCGCACACCGGAGGGAACGACGTAGTCGGTCATGCGCGGGAACTTGTCGAGCCCGTGCACGGTGAGGGTGCCGCCGTCGCGCCGCACGCGCCAGCGCAGTTCTTCGATGCCCTCCACCGGGGCCGGCCCGAGGTTGGTCCACGCGACGTTGGTGAGTTGGCCGAACAGGCCGTCGAGGTTCTGTGAACGCGGTGCCATCAGCCGGTGCGACAGCAGATGCAACCGCAGGTACGCGTCGCTCGCGCCGGTCGGTTTGTCGTCGGTGTCGATGGTGAGCTGCACGGCCTTCACGTGCACTCGACGAACCTCGTCGTGGCGCTCAGCGGTGGTGTAGGCCTCGAACGTCTCGGGCATCGGCTCCTCGCCCAGGCCGACCTCGCGGAACCAGGTGTCGAGCACCGTGCCGTCGCCGGCCACGGTGGCCAGGCCACGTCCCCATGCGGTGGTCATCGTTCGTCTCCGTTCGTGCGTTGCATGCTTGGTTCGCTCACCACTTGTTGCGGGCCTCTTCCGCGAAACCGCGGATGCCCTCGATCTGCACCGGCACACCGTCGTCGCCGACGATGCGCCCCGACCACGTACCGAAGCACTGATGGACCTCCATCCGCAACACCTTCAGGTCGGTGACGTCGTAGCGATCGAACGTGGGGGTGAGCGTCACGTCGATCTGGTCGGACGACGGCGTGCGCACCCGCCACGGTGCCATCGGGTTCGACCAGTCGTAGTCCCACTGGAGTTCTTCGCTGATCTTGGTGAGGCGCCCGTCGATGCACAACGCGTTCTCGGTGGCGCCGGTGCCCTCGGTCCACTTGCCGCCGAGCTGCAGGCCGACCACCTTGCCGTCGGCGGCATGGCCCGAGGCGGCCGCCCAGTTCCAGCGGTTCGAGTACGGCCACACGCCGCGGCCCAGGTCCTGTACGCCCCACGCGTCGTGCGACGAGTCGATGGTCCACGAGCGGTCACCCACGCGCACCAGCCCGACGGCCGGCCGGGTGTTCTGCTTCGAGGTGAACTGGAACGTGCGATCGCTCCACGGGATGACCACGTTGAGCGACTCGTGTCCGGCCGGCTTGGCCACCTCGATGTCGACCTCGATGGGCCCCTGCGGGCTGGTTCCGGTGGCGACGAACAGGGTGGCGGTGGGGGTCTCCTCGATGCGCAGACGGAACGACTGGTCGCGGTACTCCACGATGCCGGTGCACACGTGCTCGGGCAACGAGAACCCGTTGGCCAACGGCTTCAGCACGCCGGCCGTCGCCTGGAAGTCGGTGCCGTGTTCCATCACCCACACGTTGGCCAGGCCGGCGTAGTCGATGTCGGCGTACACGAACGACACGACCACCTGGTCGGTGTTCACGTTCCAGTAGTCCCAACGCTTCTTGCGGCCGTGCCGACCGCGGAGGTTGGCGCGCAGCGTGGGCGTGCGCGACCATCCGCGAGCGTCGGGATGCAGGCGACCGCGACCGTCGCACAGATCCACCGACTGGGTGATCTCGTGCTCCGTGCTCGGCTGCGTGGCAGGCATGGCTCAGAACACCTCGGGGCGCAGGGTGGGGAAGAGGATGACTTCCTTGATGGAGTTCACCCCGGCGATGAGCATGGCCACTCGGTCCATGCCGATGCCCAGGCCGCCAGTGGGCGGCAGGCCGTACTCGAGTGCCCGCAGGTAGTCCTCGTCGACCGAGCCGCGCTCGGCGTCGCCGGCATCCTTCGCGGCCTGCTCGTCCTGGAACCGCAACCGCTGCTCGACCGGATCGTTGAGCTCGGAGTAGCCGTTGGCCAGCTCGCGAGCGCCGACGAACAGCTCGAACCGTTCGGTGAGGAAGGGGTCGTTGCGGTCGACTCGGGCGAGCGGCGAGATCTCCACCGGGTGACCGGTGACGAAGGTGGGGGCGATGAGCGTGTGCTCGGCCGTGGTCTCGAACAGCTCCTCGATGATCTTGCCCGAGCCCCAGCGCGGGTTCACGGACACGCCGTGCTCGGCGGCCAACGCGCGGAGTTCCTCCACCGGTTGGGAGGGGTGCACTGCCACGCCGATGGCCTCTTCCACGAGGTCGATCATGCGCGCCCGACGCCAGGGCTGGGCGAGGTCGATCTCCTCGGTGCCGCCGTCGGGACGGAAGACGGTGACGATGCTGGTGCCCGTGGCATCGACGGCAGCGCGGGTGATGAGCGTCTCGGTGATCTCGATGACGTCCTCGACATCGGCGAACGCCTGGTAGAGCTCCATCATCGTGAACTCGGGGTTGTGGCGGGTGCTGATGCCCTCGTTGCGGAAGATACGACCGATCTCGAAGACGCGCTCCATGCCGCCGACGATGAGCCGCTTCAGATGCAGCTCGAGCGCGATGCGCAGGTACAGCTGCATGTCGAGCGTGTTGTGGTGGGTGATGAACGGGCGCGCGTGGGCGCCGCCCGCCTCCACGTGCAGCACCGGGGTCTCGACCTCGATGAACCCGCGGCCGTGCAGGGTGCGCCGGAAGCTGGCGATGATCTCGTGACGTACGCGGAAGTTCTTGCGGGCGTCGTCGTTGACGATGAGGTCGGCGTAGCGCTGACGGAACCGGGTGTCGGTGTCGGTGAGGCCGTGCCACTTGTCGGGCATCGGGCGCACGGCCTTCGACAGCAGCTCCACGCGCTCGGCCTTCACGCTGAGCTCGCCCTTGCGGGTGGTCATCACCGTGCCGTGCACGCCCACCCAGTCGCCGAGGTCGAGCGATTTGATGGCATCGAACGACTCGTCGCCCACCACGGCCTTGCTGATGAACAGCTGCACCTCGTCGTCGCGGTCGCGCACCGTGGCGAACACCAGCTTGCCGCTGTCGCGCATGAGCATCACCCGGCCCGCCACCGCCACCTGCTGCTCGGTCTCGGTGCCCGCCTCGAGTTCGCCGAACTGGCGGCGCAGGTCGGCAAGGGTGACGCTGCGATCGAAGCGATACGGGTAGGGATTCGTGCCCTGCTCGCGCATGTCGGTGAGCTTCTGGAGACGCTTCGCCTTCTCGGCCACCAGCCCGGAGCCGGAATGCATGTCGTCGGCCGTGTCGTCGGTGAAGGGGGTGTCGTCGCTGCTCACAGTCCCTTGACGGTACTGGGTTCGTCGTGCCTTTCCCCGATCCTTTCCTGCCGGTACCCTGGGCAGCCATGTCGTTGCGCCGGACATCACTGGGGGTCGCCGTCATCGCCGTCGTGGCGGTGTTCGCATCGGCACTCGGCATCGATGCTGCTCCGCCCGTGGACACCATCCCGCAGGGCGCCGTCGCCTCCGCCACCGCCGAGTACACCGAGCAGCCGTTCGACGCCATCTCGGTGTTCCAGACGGGCGAGATCACGCCCGCCGTGCGCGATGCCGCGCTGCTGGCGGCCACCGCGGCCAACGCCCCGGCGGTGGTCACCCGTGGCTTCACCGCGGGGATGCTCCGGTTGCGTCGCGGGGCCACCGTGGTGCAACAGGCCACCGGGCCCGGATGGGCCTATCCGATGGCCGTGTCGGCGTTGCCGTTCGAGGCAGTCGGTCCGGTGATGGGGCGCGATGTGGCCTCGGTGCTCGCACAGGCGCAGCTGGTGATGGGCGCCACCTCCGCCGGTATCCGCGGTGCGCAGGTGGGCGACATCGTCGATTTCATGGGCCCCGCCGGCACCGTCGTGTCGTTCATGATCGGTCGCATCGGCACCGACGAGGAAGTGGGCGGCACCGAGTTCGTCATGAGCTTCCCCATGGCCGACATGCTGGGCGCCACGCTCTCCACGCGAGTGCTCATCTTCGGCCAGTTCGACCGCGCCGCCGTGGTCACCTCGCTGATGGCGGCCGGGCTGTACAACAACTCGAAGGTGAAGATCCGCCATTCGTGGGACCCGCCCGACCCCGACGCGACGCTCGGCATGGCGGCCACCAAGGCGATCCTCGGCGAGTTCGACATCTACTACGCGGGGCTCAGCGATCTGGGGTGGACCGCGATGAGCTCCACGTGGGTCGGTCGTTTCCTGCCCACCATCGACACCTACCCCGGCGGCATCCGGGCGCGCTGCAACGTGGTCATCAAGGCCGACCTGCAGGCCGCGCTCCAGGAGGTCTACGCCAGCGGTCTGGGTGGTTTCATCGACGTCGGCAACGTCAACTCCTACGGCGGCTGCGGCACGGGCACGGCGCGGCTGGCGCGCATCACGCAGAATCTCGGTTCGGTGTCGCGCCACTCGTGGGGCCAGCCCATCGACATGAACACCACGTCGAACTGCCAGGGCTGCGTGCCGAGAATGGACTGCCGCATCGTGCGCATCTTCCGCAAGCACAATTTCGCGTGGGGTGGAAACTTCCTCACCCCCGACGGCATGCACTTCGAGTGGGTGGGCGAGGCGCGCAACACGCAGCAGTTCCCGTCGAAGTACTGCCAGAACACGCCCGACGGGCGCGTGCAGGGCATCGGCTCCGGCGCAGCCCCTCCCACGCAGCGCGACACGCTGTTCGCCGACGACGGTCTCGTCGACGAATGACCGCCGACGGGTAGCCTCCACCGTCGTGTCGACTCGTTTCGTGATCATCGGCGGTGGCCCTGCGGGCAACACCGCGGCCACCCATGCCGCTCGCCTCGGTGCCGAGGTCACGCTGATCGAGCGCGACGTCATCGGTGGTGCCGCCCATCTGTGGGACTGCATCCCGTCGAAGACCATGATCGCCACCGGTGGCGCCATCGCCTTCACCCGGCGCATCCAGGGCATGGGGTTGGAGCAGCAGGAGGCCGAGGTCGACATCCCGGCGCTCACCGACCGCATCACGAACATCCAGGGTCGGTTGAAGGACAACACCACGCAACTGCTCGAGAGCCAGGGGGTCACGATGTTGCGTGGCACTGCGCGGCTCATCGGTCCGCACGAGGTGGAGGTCACCACCGCCGAGGGCACTCGCGTGTTGCCGGCCGACGCGGTGCTCATCGCCACCGGCACCAGCCCGCGCATCCCGGACTGGTGCCAGCCCGACGGCGAACGCATCCTCACCACCCGCGACTGCTATCCGCCGAAGATCTTCCCGCGCAGCATCACGGTCATCGGTTCCGGCGTCACCGGTGTGGAGTTCGTCCACATGTTCGCCAGCTTCGGTGCTGAGGTCACGTTGGTGGTCAGCCGCCAGCAGGTGTTGCCGGCGAAGGATCCCGAGGTGGCGGCGGTGCTGGAGGACGACTTCCTCACGCGCGGTGTGAAGCTGTTGAAGGGCGCCCGTGCCGAGAGCATCGAGCGCGAGGGCGACGATGTCGTGGTGAAGTGCGACGACGGTCGCGTGGTGCGCAGTTCGCACGCCGTGCTGGCCATCGGGTCGGTGCCCAACACGCAGGGCCTGGGGCTCGACGCGGCGAGTGTCGAGATGGATCGTGGCGGGTACGTCGTCATCAATCGTCACTGCCAGAGCAGCCAGCCGCACATCTACGCGGCCGGCGACGTGAGCGGCAAGCTGCCGTTGTCCAGCGTGGCGAGCATGCAGGGCCGCAAGGTGGCCGAGCACGTGATGGGCCTGCAGAAGGTGATGCACCGCCATCTCGACTACGACAAGGCCGCCAGCGCCATCTTCACCGAGCCCGAGATCGCCGACGTCGGGTTGGCCGAGGCCGATGCGTTCGCCGTGGGTCGGAAGATCCGCGTCACCAAGGTGCCGTTCTCGGCCACGCCGAAGGCGCTCATCAACAACGACTCGCGTGGCTTCGTGAAGATCATCAGCGATCCGGCCACGGGCGTGGTGCTCGGCGGGTCCATCGTCGGCCGACATGCGGCCGAGCTCATCAGCGTCATCGCGCTGGCGGTCACCGCCAACCTCAAGGTCACCGACATCGTGGAGAGTCTGCTGGTGCACCCGGCCCTCGCCGAGGCGTTGGCCGAAGCAGCCGAGTGATGGAGCCGGTGCTCGCGCCGCTGGGGCGGCGCGCCCTGGGGCTGCTCATCGATCAGACCGCGGCCGCCGTGCCGATGATCGTGGTGTTCCTGGCGCTCGGGTATCAGTTCGACGAGATGGTCACCGGCACACCCGGCTTCTGGTTCAACATCGGTTTCGTCGCCATCGGACTGCTGCACGAGACCATCGGTGTCGCCCGGTTCGGTCGCACCCTGGGGAAGTGGATCACGGGCACCCGCGTGGTGCACGCCGTGTCGCTCGGCGCGGTGAGCCTGAGTTCGGCGCTCATCCGCTCGCTCGTGCCGGCCGCATTCGGCGTGGTGCCCGGCATCGGCATGGTGCTGGGCATGGGCGTGTACCTGTGGGCGTTCTTCGACCCCCGTCGGCAGGGCATCCACGACAAGGCCGCCGGCACGCTCGTGGTGCTGAACGCTCAGCCCGCCTGATCGCGGTCCTGGCGCTCGAGCCGTCGCCAGTTGGCGTAGCGCCAGCGGGTGGATCGGCTCCAGCCGGTCGGGTCGAGCAGGTAGCTGGCCCGGTCAGTGCGGATCACCCGGCCGCGGGACTCCTGATGGTCGAGCAGGTTGGCGACGATGCCGCAGGGCGGCTTGACCAGCCGCGGGTTGGTGGTGACGCCGGCGGCGTGGAGTGTGTCGACGATCTCGGTGACGGTCACCGGGCCGTCGGCGTTGAGGAGGATGCCGAGCACGGCCCGGCGGAGCGGGAAGCCGGAGATCACCCGGCGGGCGATGGGTGGGGTCATGCCCCCACTGGGTACGACGAGATCGCCCGTCCGGCAATGTCTCGTGTCACTTCTTTCGGATTCCGACCCAGGGTGAACGGCCACACGGGGGTGCACCGCGTGTCACCTCTTTCGGATTCCGACCCAGGGTGAAACGACGGCGGCCGGATTGCGGTGTCTCACCGAGGGTCGGATTCCGACCCAGGGTGAAACGACGGCGGCCGGATTGCGGTGTGTCACCGAGGGTCGGATTCCGACCCAGGGTGAAACGACAGGGCATGGGTCT
>JACQZZ010000093.1 GCA_016213625.1 Actinomycetota bacterium | reverse complement strand
GTTCCTGCAAATCGCCCATCTCGGCGGCCAGCGTCGGTTGGTAGCCGACGGCGCTGGGCGTGCGGCCCAGGAGCGCGGACACCTCGGAGCCGGCCTGTGAAAAGCGGAAGATGTTGTCCACGAACAGCAGCACGTCCTGGTTCTGCACGTCGCGGAAGTACTCGGCCATGGTGAGAGCCGAGAGGGCGACGCGCAGGCGCACGCCCGGCGGCTCGTCCATCTGGCCGAAGACCAGAGCGGCCTTCTCGTACACGCCGGACTCCTGCATCTCCAGACGGAGGTCGGTGCCCTCACGGGTGCGCTCGCCCACGCCGGCGAACACGGACACGCCACCGTGGTTCTGCGCCACGCGGCGGATCATCTCGGTGATGAGCACGGTCTTGCCCACACCGGCGCCACCGAACAGACCGATCTTCCCACCCTGCAGGTACGGGGTGAGGAGGTCGATGACCTTGATGCCGGTCTCGAACATCTTCGCGTTCGGCTCGAGGGTGTCGAAGTTGGGGGCCGGACGGTGGATGTCCCAGCGCTCGATGTCGTCGGCGTAGCCGTCGGGAGCGTCGAGGGCTTCGCCCCACACGTTCCACACGTGGCCGAGCACCTTGTCGCCCACCGGCACGGCGATGCCGCGACCGGGGTTGCGCACGGCGGTGCCGCGCTTGAGGCCGTCGGTGGGCTTCATGCAGACCGCGCGAACGCGGCTGTCGCCCAGCTGCTGCGCCACTTCGGCGAGCACGATCACTTCTTTGCCGTCGACGGTGATGGTGAACTCGAGCGCGAAGTTGATCTCGGGCAGCGAGCCACGGGGGAATTCGACGTCGATCACGGGGCCGGCGATGCCGACGACGCGGCCGTCCTTGCGGTCAGTGTCAGTCATGGTCATGACAGGTGCTCTTTCTCAGTGTCCGGTACTGGGCGTGGATGCGGCATCGACGAGCGGTGCGAGCTCGACGAGGCGGACTTTCTTCGAATCGCCACCGAGGGCCTCAGCACCGCCGACGATCTCCATGATCTCGGTGGTGATGCTGTCCTGGCGGGCGCGGTTCATGATGCGGCTGAGGGTCTTGATCAGTTCCTCGGCGTTGTCGGTGGCGCTCTTCATCGCTCGCTGGCGGAAGGCGTGTTCGCTGGCGGCTGCGTTGAGCAGCGCGGCGTAGATGCGGGCCTCGATGTAGCGGGGCAGCAACGTGTCGAGGATGGTGCCGGGATCCGGCTCGAACTCGAAGTCGGCGGGAGTGCCGTCGGCGTCGAGACCCTTGCCGTCGCCACCCTGCACCGCTTCGCGCTCGAGCGGCACCAACGGGCGCTGCACGACTTCCTGCGAACCGGCCGAGATGAAGCGGGTGTACACCAGCTCGACCCGGTCGATGTTGCCTGCCAGGAACTGCTCGACGACGTACTCGCCGATCTGCTTGGCATCGGCGTACGACGGGCTGTCGCTGAAACCCGAGAACGTGCGGTCGATCTTGTAGCCACGGAATCGGAAGTAGCCCTCTGCCTTGCGACCGATGGCGATGACCGTGTAGTCGCTGCCGCCGAGGACGTCCTTCTTGATCTCACCTTCGGCGGCGCGCTGCACGCCGGCGTTGTAGCCACCGCACAGACCGCGGTCGGCCGTGATGACCACGTAGGCCGTGGTCTTCACCGCACGACCGGCGAGCAGCGGTGACTGCGAGGTGCCGGCAGCTGCGAGGTCCTTGACCACTTCCGTGATCTGATCGCTGTACGGCACTGCAGCGGCAACGCGCTGTTGAGCCTTCACGATGCGGGACGCCGCGATGAGTTCCATGGCGCGCGTGATCTTCTTCGTTGCCTGGACGCTGCGAATGCGTCCACGAAGAATGCGCTCCTGACCTCCAGCCATGACTTACTCCGTTGCCAGCGTCTTGTCGCTGTGCGCCTCGCCGAGCGCCTCGGCGCTCGTGGCGGTGGGATCCGCAGCAGCCTTGGCGGCAGCGGCCGACGCGGCCACGAAGTCGTCCTTGAACGAACCGATGAGATCGCCGAGTTCGGCGGGCACGTCGTTCTTCGGGTTCGACCGCATGTCGGCGAGGAGACCGCCGTGCGAACGCCGCAGGTGCTCGAGGAGTTCCTTCTCGAAGCGGCGGACGTCGCTGACCGGCAGGCTGTCGAGGTAGCCCTTCGTGCCGGCGAACACCACCACGACCTGCTCCTCGACGGGCATCGGGCTGTTGAGCGGCTGCTTGAGCAGCTCGACCAGGCGATACCCACGCTCGAGCTGGGCCTTGGAGATGGCGTCGAGTTCCGAGCCGAACGTGGCGAACGCCTCGAGCTCACGGAACTGGGCGAGGTCGAGCTTCAGGGTGCCCGACACGCTCTTCATCGACTTGATCTGTGCGGCGCCACCCACGCGGGACACCGAGATGCCCACGTCGACGGCCGGACGCACACCCGACTTGAACAGGTTGTCCTGGAGGTAGACCTGGCCGTCGGTGATGGAGATGACGTTGGTGGGGATGTAGGCCGACACGTCGCCCGCCTTGGTCTCGATGACCGGCAGGGCCGTGAGCGAACCCGCACCGCGGTCGTCGCTGAGCTTGGCGGCCCGCTCGAGGAGGCGGCTGTGCAGGTAGAACACGTCGCCGGGGTACGCCTCGCGGCCCGGCGGGCGGCGCAGCAGCAGCGACACCTGGCGGTAGGCCTCGGCCTGCTTCGACAGGTCGTCGTACACGATGAGGGCGTGCTCGCCGTTCTCCATCCAGTGCTGGCCGAGGGCGCAGCCGGCGTAGGGAGCGAGGTACTTGAAGGGCGCCGGGTCGGAGGCGGGAGCCGCCACGACGACGGTGTACTCCAGGGCGCCGTACTGGCGCAGGGTCTCGACGGTCTGGGCGACCGTGGAACCCTTCTGGCCGATGGCGACGTAGATGCACTTCACGCCGAGGCCGCGCTGGTTGATGATGGCGTCGATGGCGATGGTGGTCTTGCCGGTCTTGCGGTCGCCTATGATGAGCTGACGCTGGCAACGGCCGATGGGGGTCATGGCGTCGACCGACTTGATGCCGGTCTGCAGCGGCTCGTGCACGGGCTTGCGACCCATGATGCCGGGGGCCTGGATCTCGACACGACGGTTGATGCCGCCGACGATGTCGCCCTTGCCGTCGATGGGCTGGCCGAGTGCGTTGATGACGCGACCGAGCAGCGCATCGCCGACCGGCACGCTGAGGATGCGACCGGTGGCCTTCACGGTCTGGCCTTCCTCGATGTGGTCGGCGTCGCCGAGCACCACGGCGCCGATGCTGGCCTCGTCGAGGTTGAGGGCGAGGCCGACGGTGCCGTCCTCGAACTCGAGCAGCTCGTTCACGGCGCAGTCGGGCAGGCCGGCGACGCGAGCGATACCGTCGCCCACTTCCGACACGCGGCCAACGGTGCGGGCCTCCAGGGACGGCTCGAAGCCGTCGAGGTTCTTCTTCAGCGCCGACGCGATGTCGCTGGCGCTCAATGTGAGTTCAGCCATGTTCATGGGCTCCTAGAGGCGGGACTTCAACTGGTCGATACGGGTGCGGACGCTGCCGTCGATGACGGTGTCGCCCACGGTGGCCACGACGCCGCCGATGACGCTGGGGTCGACGACGACCTTCAGGTTCACCTGCTTGCCGGTGGCGTTCACGATGGCCGCGGTGAGGCGGTCCTGTTGGTCGGCGGTGAGGGGCACCGCGGTGCGGACCTCGGCGACCTCGAGATTCTTGGCGGACGATGCACGCGCCACGAGCTTGTCGATGATGGCCGGCAGGTCGCGACCGCGACCCGAACCGACGACCATGCTGACGAGCTGAGTGGTGGTGCTGGTGGCCTTGCCGCCGAGGAGGTCTTCCACGATGGCCTGGCGCTTGCCGGCCGGGATCTGCTCGTCGGTGAGTGCGTTGCGCAGTGCGTCGCTGCTCTCGTAGCTGCGGGCGAAGCGGAACAGCTCGTCCTCGACCTCGTCGAGCGTGCCTTCGGCGCGAGCGATCTCGAACAGTGCTCGCGAGTAGCCCTCGATGCGGTTGTCGCTCATGACTGCGCTCCCACTCGTGCGATGAAGTTCTCGATGAGTTCCTGCTGCGTCGCGTCGTCGAGCGAACCGCTCACGACGTGGTCGACGGCAGCGCTGGACAGGCGCGAGATCTCGGCGCGGAGTTCGTCGCCGACGCGGCCGCGGGCGGCGGCGATCTCGGCCTGCGAACGGGCCTCGAGCTCGGCGACCTCGGTGACGAGGCGAGCGCGACCGTCGGTGAGGATGTTCTCGGCCTGCGTGGCGGCGTCGGCCATGATGCGGGCGCGCTCGGCAGCGATGTCGCCCTTGGCCTGACGGATGCCCACGGCCTCGGCGGCAGCCGATTCCTTGTCGGCGGCGGCAGCGTCGAGTTCCCCTTGGATGCGCGCGGTGCGTCCGTTGAAGAACTTCTTCATCTGCGGCCAGCCGAACTTGTACAGCGCGTAGAAGAGGATGAGGGAGGCGAGGCCACCCCAGATGATCTCCGCGGTCTCCGGGAGGAGCCAGCTGTGCGTGACGACGTTGCCGTCGGAGTCGGTGACGAGATGCTCTTCCTCGGCGACGAAGCGACCGGCGGTGGCGATGATGCCCAGAACGTTCATCGTGCCATCACCTCGCTCACGACTCGCGTGACGACCTCGTCACTCGGACGACGACCCGTGGCCAGTTCACCGGCGCGGCCGGCCACGTCGCTGACGGCGGCGTGGATCTGGTCGCGTGCGGCGGCGCGCTCGGCGTCGGCCTCGGCCACCGCAGCAGCACGCCGCTCGGCGAGACGGGCGTTCACCTCGGCCAGCTTGGCCTGACGCTCGGCTTCGAGTGCGTTCCGTGCGGCTTCCACTTCACGAGCGGCCTCGGCCTTGATGGCCGCGACCTGTGCCTCGTAGTCGGCAACTTCGGCGCGCGCGTTGGAACGCTCGGCGTCGGCGGACTCGTGTGCAGAACGGATGCCCTGATAGCGGGCGTCCATGCCCTTCTTCAGCTTCGGGAACAGCCAGAACCGCATGAGCAGCGCGAACACGACGAACGAGCCAGCGCTCCAATACAGTTCCTTGAGTTCCGGAACGATGGGGCCCGGGTCCTTGCTCACCGGCTCTTCCGCCGCAGCGGTGAGCAGATGGACGAGCGACCCGTGGAGATGTACGACGGCGGAATGCACGTCAACTCCTTCGGATAGACGGACGAGGATCGGGACGGGTCACAGACCGATGAGGATGAAGACCACGAAGCCGATGAGGGCCAGTGCCTCGGTGAAGGCGATACCGAGGAACATCGTGGTACGCACCATGCCGGCGGCCTCGGGCTGACGAGCCATGGCCTCGACCGACTTGCCGACGAGGTAACCGATGCCGATGCCGGGGCCGATGGCTGCGAGGCCATAGGCGAAGCCAGCGGAGCTGGCGGCGGCGGCGGCCTTGGCCTCGTCGCCGGTGAGACCGGTGGCGGCGGCGATGTGGCTGAATGCTTCCATTGTTGATTCTCTCCTGATGAGGTTCTGGGTAGTTGGAGACTTGCGGAGACTTGCGGGTGACGTCAGTGCTCAGGGTGGGTGGACCCACCGATGTACACAGCCGTGAGGATCGTGAAGATGTACGCCTGGAGGAAGGCCACCAGCACTTCGAATGCCGTGAGGAACACGAGCATGCCGAACGGGAGGATGGCCATCGGCTTCAGCATCAGCTGCTTGGTCTCCGCCGTGATGAGCGACTGCGTGAGCAGTGCGAACGTCACGAGCAGGATGTGACCGGCGAGCATGTTGGCGAAGAGTCGGACCGTCAGCGAGAACGGGCGAACCAGGATGGTGGAGATGAACTCGATGGGCGTCACCAGGATGTAGAGCGCCTTCGGCACACCCGGGGGGAACAGGGTGCTCTTGATGTAGCCGAGGCCCTGGTGCTTGAAACCGACGCCGATGTAGATGACCCACACCAGCAGTGCGAGGAACATCGGGATCGCGATGCGGGCGGTGGCGGGCATCTGCAGGAACGGGATGATGCCGGGCACGTTGCACAGGTAGATGAAGATGAACAGGCTGAGGAGGAACGGGGTCCAGCCCATGCCGTCCTTGCCCATCGTCTGCATCACGATGCCGTCCTCGATGAACTCCACCGAGACCTCGGCGAGGTTCCGCACGCCCTTCGGCGCCTTGCTCGCGTCCTTGCGGCCCGCGAGCAGGAACACGACGGTGCCGATGACACCCGCCATGACGGCGATCAGAGCGATCTTGTTGAACGAGACGAAGAGGTCCTGCCAGCGCAGGATCGAGTTGATCTCGGGAAAGGAGAATGATTCGGCGATCACGACAGTTCCTGTGAGTGACGGGCGGACGGTTTCAGGCCGGGATGAGCGAGGGACAGTGCAACGTACTTCATCTCCCACACGAGGAGACCGAGGTGCGTCACGATGATGGTCGTTCCGAGGGCCGGAAGCGAAATCCAACTCAGATCCTTCACGAGCAACACGGCCAGGAAGATGAGTCCGAGTCGGACGAGATACCCGAACAGTACGGCACCCATCATGAGGCCGAGACTGATGCGGGCGGTGTACGCCACGATGATCGCGGCGAGAGCGAAGTTCACCAACACGATGGCGATGCCGTACGCGCTGGAGTAGGCGCCGTCGAGGCCCCAGACGAACCCGCAGATGGCGATGAGCAGCGGCGCCACGATGAGGCCGCGGCGCACCATGTCCTTGGTGACGGCCACTTCCGGGGAGGGCCCGGGCAGCGCGGTGGTCATCGCGGTGGCATCGCTCACGAGCGCTGCGCCTGACTGCCCTGTGCGCGCTCGGCCTCGAGCTCCTGCATGGTGGTGGTGTAGTCGTAGTACATCTTGATGAACTGGCCCACCATGGCGAAGACCACGAGGCCGATCATGAACAGCGGGCGCGTGTCGAGCCAACGATCGAGCACGTAGCCGATGCCCAGGAACACCAGCACCACCAGCGCGAAGTCCATGCCGCGGCCCAAGGTCTGTCCGGACTGCTGCGCCGCGAGGGGCGGGGCGGACGCCTGGGGGCGCCGGGCGGGCAAGACTTTCACAGGGGCGTGTGACCTCGGTTGGCGTGTCGGGCACAACGTTGTGGCCGAGCTTGTGAACGCGAACACAATCTAGTCGGTTCGCGGGGGCGTTCTGCAAACCGAACGGCAGATCTTCGGTGCTCGTGCGCCGGGTCAGGTACGACGACGGCGGATCTGCGGGTGCAGCACGGTGAACAGGACGAGCACCAGCATTGCACCTCCGATGGGGATGTAGCTCACGCCGCTGCCCGTGAGGGCCGGGTACAGCACGAACGCGGACAACAGCGCGGTCCACGCCCACAGGATGAGCACGCTGCGCCGCTGGCCGTGCCCCATCTCCATCAGGCGATGGTGCAGGTGTCCCTTGTCGGCCGAGGCGAGTCCCTGGCGCTTGGCCGCGCGGCGGACGATGGCGAACAACGTGTCGAGGATGGGCACGCCGAGGATGATCAGCGGGATGAACAGCGGCGCCAGGAAGAAATACGTCTGGCCCACGAAGCGGTCGGCGTTGGGGTCGGCTCGACCACCGACCACGCTCGTACTGACGGCCATCAGCAAGCCGAGCAGCAGCGCTCCCCCATCGCCCATGAAGATACGGGCGGGGTTGAAGTTGTGCGGCAGGAAGCCGACGCAGATGCCCACCGCGAGGATGGCCACCATCGGTCCGATGTTGGGTGGCGTGAGCATGCCCACCGCAGGGTCGGCCAGGCGCTGGGCGTAGAGGAAGAACGCACCTGCGCCGATGGCCACGATGCCGGCCGCAAGTCCGTCGAGGCCGTCGATGAAGTTGATCGCGCTGGTCATGCCCAGCAGCCACAGCACCGTGATGAGCGGGATCCACTGGTCGCTCAGGAAGAACACGTCGACGAACGGGATGCGGAAGTAGAACATCGTGACGCCGTAGTAGACGAGCACCGCGCCCACCACCACCGTGCCGAACACCTTGGCCGGCGCCGAGATCTCACGGATGTCGTCGATGAAACCCACGAGGAACATCAGCGTCGCCGCGTAGAGCACACCGCGCGGCTCGCTGTTGCGGGCGAACAGCGGATCGAACTGGTCCCACATGCGGGCCACGAGGAACGCCGTGATGAAGCCGATGAACATCGCGATGCCGCCCACGTCGGGCGTCACCACTTTGTGCACGCGACGGGCGTCGGGCTCGACCACCCAGCCGAATCGCTTCGCGACTCGAATGACGATGGGCGTGGAGGCGAACGTGACGACGGCCGCGATCGCACCGATGACGAGGTATTCGCCGGTGCCGGGCATCAGGCCGCCTTCGCGCTCAGGTGTACGCCGGGAACTGGGCGCAGAGCGCGGCGACCTCGGTCTTGACCGCGGCGACCGCAGCAGGGTCGGTGCGGTTGCGGAGCACGCGAGCGATGAACTCGGCGATCTGCACCATCTGCGGTTCCTTCATGCCCTGCGTGGTGACCGACGGAGTGCCGATGCGCACGCCGCTGGTGACGAACGGGCTGCGCGGGTCGTCGGGGATGCCGTTCTTGTTGAGCGTGATGCCGCCCTGGTCGAGCACCGCCTGCGCTTCCTTGCCGGTGAGCTCGGCGTCGAACGGACGCAGGTCCACCACCATCAGGTGACTGTCGGTGCCGCCGCTGACGAGGCGGAAGCCCTGCTGCACGAGCGCGTCGGCCAGGGCGTCGGCGTTCAGCAGGATCTGCTGCGCGTACTCCTTGAAGCTGGGCTGAGCGGCCTCGAAGAACGCCACCGCCTTGCCGGCGATGACGTGTTCGAGCGGGCCGCCCTGCCAACCGGGGAAGACGGCCTTGTCGATGGCCGCCGCATACTCCTGCTTGCAGAGGATGGTGCCACCGCGCGGGCCGCGCAGCGTCTTGTGCGTGGTGAAGGTGACGATGTCGGCGTACGGCACCGGGTTCGGGTACACGCCACCGGCGATGAGGCCGGCGAGGTGAGCCGCATCGAAGAGGAACATCGCACCCACTTCGTCGGCGATGGCCTTGAAGGCTGCCGGATCGAGACGACGCGGGTAACTGGTGGTGCCGGCCACGATGAGCTTCGGGCGGTGCTCGAGGGCGAGGTCGCGCACCTGGTCCATGTCGATGCGCTCGTCGCCGGGCGTCACCTTGTAGGGCACGAAGTGGTACAGCTTGCCGCTGGCGTTCACCGGCGAGCCGTGGGTGAGGTGGCCACCGTGATCGAGGCTGAGACCGAGCACGGTGTCGCCGTACTCCAGGATGGCCTGGTACGCGCACATGTTGGCGTTGGCACCGGAGTGCGGCTGCACGTTGGCGTGGTCGGCGCCGAAGAGTTCCTTCACGCGAGCGATCGCGAGGGCCTCGATGTCGTCGACGATGGCGTTGCCGCCGTAGTAGCGCTTGCCCGGGTAGCCCTCGGCGTACTTGTTGGTGAGTGCACTGCCCACGGCGCGCATCACCGCGGGCGACGTGAAGTTCTCGCTGGCGATGAGTTGCAGGCCGGTGCACTGGCGCTGCACCTCGGCGTCGATGAGATCGAAGACCGCGGTGTCGGGGGTGGTGTCGCTGGGGAAGGGCATGGCTCAGGCTCCGTGTTGTGATTCTTCGGCTTCGATCTGCATGAGCAGTTCCACGCGCCGGGCATGACGCCCGCCTTCGAAGGGAGTGGAGAGGAAGGTGGCCAGGATCTCTTCGGCGAGACCGATGCCCACCACACGACCGCCCATGCTGAGCACGTTCGCGTCGTTGTGCGCGCGTGCCATGCGGGCGGTGTAGAGGTCGTTGCACAGGGCGGCACGCACACCGTGCACCTTGTTGGCCGCGAGCTGTTCGCCCTGGCCGCTGCCGCCGAGGACGATGCCGACGTCGGCGCCGCCGTCGCGCACCGTGCGGCCGACGGCCGCGCAGATGGGCGGGTAGTCGCAGCTCTCGGTGCTGTGCGTTCCGAGGTCGAGCACCTCGTGACCACCCTGTTGCAGCACGCCGATCAGGTGCTGCTTCAGGTCGTATCCGGCGTGGTCGGCGCCGATCGCAATCCGTGACATCGGGGCGAGTGTAGATGCCACCCGGTTCACCGCCCATTCCCCTGCTCACGATGACGTTCCAACGATTGGCGGACGCCCGGAAACCTTTGCATTTCTTCGGTTTCCAGTTGACGACGTGATCGAACATGTGTACGATAGTGGACATGGAAGTGCTCGACCGGTTCGCCGACCAGATCCTGGTCACGCCCACCGAACTCGCCGCCCGCTGGGCCGAGTTGGAGCAACAGTTGGCGGTGTTCGCGCTGGCGGTCGCGCACGTCGATGCGGGTGGTGCATGGGCCGATGATGGGTCGGTCACGATGCGCGCCTGGATGCGCACCCACTTGCGCATGTCCGACATCGATGCCGGTGTCTGGTTGCGTCGGGCTGGTCTGTTGAACCGCTACGACGCGTTCGCTGAATGCGCGGTCACCGGTGCACTC
>JACQZZ010000092.1 GCA_016213625.1 Actinomycetota bacterium | reverse complement strand
GGTGAACTGCAACCTGCAGCGCCTCGACGGCCCGGTGCGCGGCAACGGCAAGATCATCCAGGAACTCGAAGCCGTCTTCCGTGGCGCCGGATGGAACGTCATCAAGGTCATCTGGGGCTCGAAGTGGGACGAACTCCTCGCCAAGGACAAGGACGGCGTGCTGCTCAACAAGATGGGCACCACCGTCGATGGCGAGTTCCAGCGGTACGCCGTGGAGAACGGCGGGTACATCCGCGACAACTTCTTCGGCCCCGACCCCCGACTGCGCCAGATGGTGGCCCACCTCAGCGACCCCGATCTGGTGAACCTGCCTCGCGGCGGCCATGACTACCGCAAGCTGTACGCGGCCTACAAGGCGGCCACCGAGAACCTCGGCTCGGGCGCTCCCACGGTCATCCTGGCGCACACCGTGAAGGGCTGGACCCTCGGTCCGGGCCTCGAGAGCCGCAACGCGACTCACCAGATCAAGAAGATGACGACCGAGCAGATCCGCGATCTGCGCGACCGCCTGCACCTGCACGACGAGATCCCCGACGAAGCACTCGACGGCGACCACATCCCGTACTACCGCCCGCCGGAAGACTCCATCGAGTACCAGTACATGATGGAGCGCAGGCGCGCACTCGGCGGCTCCATCCCCAAGCGCATCGTCCGTCCGCGCCGACCGTTCGCGCTGCCCACCGACAGCACGTTCGAGGAGCTGCGCAACGGCTCGGGCGAGCAGTCGGTGAGCACCACGATGGGTTTCACCCGCCTGCTGCGCAACCTGTGCCGCGACGAGCACATCGGCCAGCACGTGGTGCCCATCATCCCCGATGAAGGCCGCACGTTCGGCATGGACAGCCTGTTCCCGGCGCTGAAGATCTACGCGTCGCAGGGGCAGAAGTACTCGCCGGTGGACCACGACCTGCTGCTCAGCTATGCCGAGTCGGCGAAGGGCCAGATCCTCGAGGAGGGCATCACCGAAGCGGGTTCGCTGGCCAGCTTCATCGCTGCCGGCACCGCCTACGCGACCCGCGGCGTGCCCACGATTCCCTTCTACACGTTCTATTCGATGTTCGGCTTCCAGCGTGTGGGCGACCTCATCTGGCAGGCCGCCGATGCCCGCGTGCGTGGCTTCCTGATGGGTGCCACCGCCGGCCGCACCACGCTGCTCGGCGAGGGTCTGCAGCACCAGGACGGGCACTCGCTGGTGCTCGCCAGCACGGTGCCCCCGGTGCAGGCATACGACCCGGCGTTCGCCTACGAGGTCGCCACCATCGTGCAGGCGGGCATCCACCGCATGTACGCACCCGACAGCACCGATCCCGACGTCTTCTACTACCTCACGCTGTACAACGAGAACTATCCCATGCCGGCCATGCCCGAAGGGCTCGATCCCGAGCACGTCGTGCGCGGTCTGTACCGCTGGGCTCCGGCCACCGAGGGCACCGAGCGCACCGCGACCGTGCTGTTCAGCGGGTCGGCCAACGGCGCCGCACGCGCCGCGGCTCAGGAACTGCTCGAGCACCACGGCATCGGCGTGGAGCTGTGGTCGGCCACGTCGTACAAGGCCCTTCGCGACAACGCGCTCTCCACCGAGCGCTGGAACCGCCTGCACCCCGACCAGCCGGCGCGCATCCCGGTCGTCACCGAACTGCTCGCGCAGGCACCCGGTCCGCTCGTCGCGGTCACCGACTTCATGAAGATCGTGCCCGAGCAGGTCGCTCGCTTCCTGCCCGGCCGCACCTTCGTGCCGCTCGGCACCGACGGCATGGGCCGCAGCGACACACGTGAAGCGCTGCGCCGCTACTTCGAGGTCGATGCCGGCCACGTGGTGGTCGGTGTGCTCAGCGCACTGCTCGCCGAAGGCCGGTCCAGCGCCGACGAGGTGCGCGCCGCCATGGAGCGCCACGGCATCGATCCCGACGCGGATGACCCGCTCCACGTCTGACTCGGCACCGCGCACCAGCGCGGTGGTGGTCGTGTTCAACCCGCCCCCCGATCGGGTGACCCGCTGCCTCACCGCGCTGCGCGCCAGCACGTCCACCGTGCTGGAGATCGTGCTGGTCGACAACGCGTCCGACACGCCGGTCACCAGCGACCTCGCCGACCGAACCGTGCGGCGTGCACGGAACGGCGGGTTCGCCGCCGGGGTGAACGACGGTATCCGCGTGGCCACGGGCGACTGGATCGCCATCGTCAACGACGACGCGATCGTGCAACCGGAGTTGATGGAACGGTGCATCCATGCCATCCGCTCGACCGGCGACCACGTCGTGGCCGCGGCACCCAAGGTGTTGTTCGCCGGCACCGAGGGCGACTTCATCGACTCGTGCGGGCTCGTGATCCGACCGTCGGGCGAGGCCTTCAGCGCCGGCGCCGGCCAGCCCGACCTGGGTCAGTTCGACCGCGACCGTGTCGTGCTGGGGCCGTGCCTGAGCGTGGCCGTGTTCCGCCGCGAAGCCTTCCAGCGGGTCGGGATGCTCGACGAGCGCTACTTCCTCTACTACGAAGACGTCGACTGGGCCCTGCGGTCGTACCTGTCGGGGCACACCACGGTGTTCGTGCCCGATGCCGTCGCCCACCACGAGCACGCCGCCAGCACGCGCTCGGTCGGTGAACGTCGCCGATTCCGCATGGTGCAGCGGAACCTCCTGCTGTGCGCCACCGCCAACCTGTCCGCTGCGGGGGCCGCACGCATCTGGGCCAGCCGCGGCGTGGCGGCCGGCAAGGCACTCGTGAAGGGCCCGGACCGCGCCTCGCTGCTGGCCGCCCTCGGCGGCGCGCTGCTGAAGGCACCATCGGCCGTGTGGACGCGACGGCGTCGCCGCGGCGCTGCAGTGCTGCCCGACGCGGCCGCATTCGCATTCGCGGAGGGTCTCACGCCGTTCGTCGACACCGCGACGTATCGGCCAACCGACCTGGCCGCGGCCACCCGCGCTGCGCACGCGCGCCGGGATCGGGCTGGTCTCGACCGGTAGCATTGCGCAGGTCTCATGATGCAACCGCGCCTCGCCGACTCCAACGAACTCACCATCGTGGCCCCACGCCGCGATGTGTTGACGCATCTGCGCGAAATCGCGTCGTACTCCGAGCTCACCCGCAACCTCATCCGCAAGGAACTGAAGGTGCGCTACAAGCAGAGCACGCTCGGCCTGGCGTGGTCGATGATCCAGCCGCTGTTCCTGCTGCTCATCTACTCCCTGGCGTTCTCGGTGCTCTCCCCCAACGGCATCCCTCGCCTCGGCATCTGGATCATGAGCGGTCTGCTGGTGTGGACCCTGGTGAGCACCAGCCTCACCACCGCGGTGCGCTCCATCACGGCCAACGGTCCGCTGGTCGGCAAGGTGCGCTTCCCACGGGCGGTGCTGCCCACGGCCACCACCGGAGCGGCCCTCGTGCACTTCTGCCTGCAACTCGCGGCGTTCGCCGTGGTGCTGCTCGTGGTACGCCAGGACGTCGACTGGTCGTACATGTGGATGGTGCCCCTGGCCATCGTGGTGCTGCTCGTGTTCCTGCTCGCCGTGGGCATGTTGGTCAGCGCCGCCAACGTCTACGCCCGCGACATGGAGCACCTGCTGGAGATGCTCGTCCTCGGCTGGTTCTGGGTCACGCCCATCGTCTACCCGTACGGGTTCCTCGAGAGCTACCTCGCCAAGCACGACCTGCCCACGTGGTTGCCCATGCTCAACCCGGTCACGCCCGTGGTCACCGTCGTGCAGCGCGCACTCTACGGCACCACCGACATCGGCGGGTCGCATCTGCTGCCCGACGAATCGATGCTGTGGTACCTGCGCAACCTGGGCCTGCTGGCGCTGTTCAGCGTGGTCCTGTTCTACGTCGCGTTGCGTCTGTTCGACCGCGCCGAGGTCAACATGGCCGAGTCGTTGTGAGGCACGTCGTTGTGAGCGGGTCGTTGTGAGCGAAGCAATCGTCGCCGACGACGTGTCGAAGGTGTTCCGCATCTCGCAGGACCCCGTGCGGTCGATGAAGGAGCGGCTGGTCGGCATCGGCCGTCGCAAGTACGTCGACTTCCACGCGTTGTCGCCGCTCAGCTTCAGCATCGAACAGGGCGAGACCGTCGGCATCCTCGGCCACAACGGGTCGGGCAAGTCCACGCTGCTGAAGTGCATCGCCGGCATCCTGCGCCCCACCACCGGCACCATCGCGGTGCGCGGCCGGTTGGCGTCGCTGCTCGAGCTCGGTGCGGGCTTCCACCCCGAACTCAGCGGCCGCGAGAACGTGTACATCAACGCCGCCTTCCTCGGGATCGCCCGCAAGGAGATCGAGAAGCGGTTCGACGACATCATCGACTTCGCCGAGCTCGGCCAGTTCATCGACGAGCCGGTGAAGCACTACTCGAGCGGCATGTACGTGCGGCTCGGGTTCGCGGTCGCGGTGAACGTCGACCCCGATGTGCTGCTGGTCGACGAGGTGCTCGCCGTGGGCGACGAAGCCTTCGCCAAGAAGTGCCTGGGTCGGGTGAAGCAGTTCCAGTCGGAGGGTCGCACCATCGTGGTCGTCACCCACGCCGCCGACGTGGTGCGCCAGGTGTGCAACCGCGCGCTCGTGCTGGACCACGGCAAGCTGGTGGCCGACACACGCCCCACCGAGGCCATCCGCATCTTCCGCGAACACCTCCACGGTGCACTCACCGACGATGCGCCGCACGAGTCCGGCCCCCTGCGCATCAGCGCGGCCACCATCACCTCGCACGACCGCGGGGCGCACCTCGCGGTCACGGTGAACGCCGAGACCGACGTGCACGGCGTGGCCATGAGCCTGGAGGTCAGCGACGCCAGCGGGCGCATGATCTACCGCGTCGACAACGCCCAGCTCGGTGTGCCGGTGTCGTTCGCCAAGGGTCGCTCCACCTACGACTTCGATCTGTCGTCCGGGGGGCTGCTCGCGGGCAACTACCCCATCACCGTACGACTCACCGACGTCGCCACGTCGCGACTGCTCGACTGGCACGACCTGCAGACCGGGCTGGTCGCCTCGCACTCCGGCGTGGGCGAGGGAGTGGTGGACCTGGCGGCGGCGCTACAGCAGCGCGCGCATCCAGGCGATCGTTCGCCTGAGGCCCTCGTCGAGTGACACCTGCGGGCGCCAGTCGCTGATCGCCTGCAAACGCGACACGTCGGGGCAGCGCCGATTGGGATCGCCGGTGCGACCCGCCGGGAGCGGCCGCAGCTCGATGGCCGACGTCGACTCGCACAGCTCCACCACCCGCTGAGCGAGTTCGAGCATGGTGACCTCGTGCGGGTTCCCCACGTTGACGGGGCCCACGAACGGTCCCTCGAGCACCTCGAGCAGACCGAGCAGTTCGTCGGCGACGTGCACGAAGCTGCGGGTCTGGCCACCGTCGCCGAACACGGTGATCGCTTCGCCGAGCAGCGCCTGATGGATGAACGAGCAGACCACTCGACCGTCGTCGGGCCGCATCCGCTCGCCGTAGGTGTTGAAGATGCGAGCGATGCGCACCTGCAGCCCGTGGGTGCGGTGATAGGCCATCACCAGTGCTTCGGCGTACCGCTTGGCCTCGTCGTAGCAACTGCGTGGACCCGTGCTGCTGACGTTGCCAAGGTAGGACTCGGGCTGCGGGTGCACCTCGGGGTCGCCGTAGACCTCGCTGGTGGACGCCTGGAAGAACCGGGCCTCCTTCTGCACGGCGAGGTCGAGCAGGTGCTGCGTGCCCCTGCTGCCCGTCTCGAGGATGAACAACGGGATGCGATCGAAATCGACCGGCGACGCAGGACTGGCGAGGTTGAGCACGCGATGCACCTCACCGTCGACCGACAGCGGCTCGCGGATGTCGTGTTCGACGAAGGCGAACCCCGGATGCCGGAGCGCTGATTCGAGGTTGTGACGCGAGCCGGTGACGAGTGAGTCCACGCCCACCACCTCGTGCCCCTCGGCCAGCAGGTGGTCGGTGAGGTGCGAGCCGATGAATCCCGCAGCGCCGGCGACGACGTACCGCATTCAGCGACCGATGCCGGTGTACTGGAACCCGAGCTCGCGAGCGTGGTGGTGATCGAGCAGGTTGCGCGCGTCGACGATGGCAGCACCGGCCATCGCCGTGTGCACCTCGGCCAGCGGAACGAGCGCGAACGCCGACCACTCGGTGAGCACGGCCAGCACGTCGGCCCCCTGGCAGGCGGCGACAGGGTCGTCGGCCAGCACGATGCCCTCCACCGGCGGCGTGTGCACCATGGGGTCGTGGGCGACGACGGTGGCGCCGGCTTCGAGGAGCGCACCGACGATGGACAGCGCCGGCGAGGCGCGCAGATCGTCGGTGTTGGCCTTGAACGTGAGGCCCCAGGCCGCGATGCGTGCACCGCGGAGCCCCGACGGTGTGCACTCGGCGATCTTCTCGACCACGCGGCGCAGCTGACGGTCGTTGGCGGTCATGGCCGCGCGCAGCACGCCGACCTCGGACCCTGCGGTGGAGGCCATGTGCGACAACGCTGCCGTGTCCTTCGGCAGGCACGAACCACCCCAGCCGGGACCCGGCTTCAACGCATCGCGGCCGATGCGCTGATCGAAGCCCATTCCCTTCACCACGTCGAGCGCATCGGCGCCGAGCTGCTCGCACAGGGCGGCGATCTCGTTCACGTACGAGAGCTTCACGGCGAGGAACGAGTTCGAGGCGTACTTGATCATCTCGGCCGAGGTGGCGTCGGTGAGCACCACCGGCGCGTCGATGCCCACGTACAGGGCGGCCACCGAGGCGGCGACGTGTTCGTCGCGAGCGCCCACCACGATGCGGTCGGGGTGCAGGCAGTCGGCCACGGCGGTGCCCTCGCGCAAGAACTCGGGGTTGCTGGCCACCGTGAGGTCGGCTCGGCCGAGCGCGTCGGCCACCAGCCCTGCCGTGCCCACCGGCACGGTGGACTTGTTGATGACCACGGCGTCGGCCGGGAGCACCTCACCCAACTCGCGAGCTGCGGCGAGCACCCAGGTGAGGTCGGCCTCGCCCTGAGCGCCCTGCGGGGTCTGCACACAGAGGAACGCGAACTCGCAGTCGCGCGCCGCCTCGGCGGCACCCACCACGAACCGCAACCGACCCGACTGCAGACCGGCCTGGACCAGCTCGTGCAAGCCCTGTTCGTAGATGTGCAGTTCGGCGCGGCCGAGCTTCTCCACCTTGGCGGCATCGATGTCGGCACACTTCACGGTGTGGCCCAGGTGCGCCATGACAGCGCCAGTCGTGAGCCCGACGTACCCGGTTCCGATGATGGCCAACTTGCTCACGTGCACCCCCTGTTGCGGACAGCGGAGTCTATGGGCACGACCGGGCGCCGCGACCCTCCAGCACAGCCCACCTCCTATCCTGCTGGTATGACGATCCTCATCACCGGCGGGGCCGGCTACATCGGCTCGCACACGGCTCGGCTCTTCCAGCAGCAGGGCCGCGACCTGGTGGTGCTGGACTCGCTGGAGTACGGCAATGCCGCGTCGGTACAGGGCATTCCCCTGGAAGTGGGCGACATCGCCGACGAGTCGCTGGTGAGCGACATCTGCCGCAGGTACGGGGTCACCGCGGTGGTGCACTTCGCCGCGTACAAGTTCGTCGGCGAGTCGATGGAGCAACCCGACAAGTACTGGCACAACAACGTCGCCGGCACCATCGCCATGCTCCGTGCGCTCCGCGCCGCGAACGTGCAGCACCTGGTGTTCTCGTCGTCGTGCTCGGTGTACGGCACGCCCGCCGCGGTGCCGGTCGACGAGTCGGCGGCCATCCATCCCGAGAGCGTGTACGCCGAGACCAAGGCGATGGTCGAGCGCATCCTGCAGTGGCAGAGCGAACTCACCGACTTCCGCGCCGTCAGCCTGCGCTACTTCAACGCGAGCGGCGCCCACCCCGATGGCGACATCGGTGAAGTGTGGGACCGCGCGCAGAACCTCATTCCGCTGGTGATGAAGTCGGCTCTCGGCAAGAGCGGCCCGCTGCAGGTGCGTGGCGACGACTACCCCACTCCCGATGGCACCGGCGTGCGCGACTACGTCCACGTCTGCGACCTCGCCGAGGCACATGCCGCCGCCATCGATCACCTCCGCCGCGGTGGCGCGGCCGGCGCGTTCAACGTCGGTACGGGCAAGGGCTTCTCGGTGCTCGAGGTGCTCGAGGCGGCAGCACGCGCCGCAGGGCGCGACATCCCCCACGAGTTCGCGCCTCGCCGCGCCGGTGACGTCGCCGCCGTGTGGGGCGACACCAGTAAGGCGTCGACAGAACTCGGGTGGGTGGCCAGTCGAACGCTCGACGACATCGTGCGGACCGCATGGCAGTGGCACTCCACGCACCCGAACGGGTACGACGTCTGACGCCCTGACGGGCGAACCCTCAGAAGTGCAGCGTGCGGCGCACCCACTGCCCGGCAGCGGTGCGTCCGAGCGGGCTCAACCATTGCCCCACGCGACTGGACGCGAAGCGGTGGATGAGCCGCTTGCGTTGCAACGCATCGAGTTGCTGCACGTACAACCACGGGTCGTATCCGTCGATGGCGATGACGGCCGGTCGATCCAGCAGATGGCCCAGTTCGGGGATGAGGTCGTTGCGCATGAAGAACCGGTTGAGACCGTCGTGCAGCATCTGCGTGTAGCCGTGTGACTCGACCAACCCCGACCAGTCGGTGGCGAAGTTGTCCTCCGCCACGATGACCTTCGGACGGAAGTGCTCCCAGTCGTGCCCACGGAACACCTGCGCCTCGTAGCCCTCCACGTCGACCTTCAGGAAGTCGATCTCGCGGGTGACGTGCTCGCGGCAGATGTCGGCCAGGGTGGTGATGGGCACCGCGCGCTTCACGACGTCGTGGCCGGAATCCGAGTGGCGGGCGTCGAGCGTCTCGTGGAACGTGGACAGCCCGTGGTTGGACCGCACCTCGGCGAACTCGAGGGTGCCCGGCGCATCGCTCACGCCGACGCACAGGTTGATGTCGCGGGGGCGCTGCTCGCTGAGCATCTCGTGCAGCACGCGAACCGGCTCGACGTTGATGCCGTGCCAGCCGAGGTCGTAGAAGTGCTTGGTGACGCTGTCGGTGACCGGGTGATTGGCCCCGACGTCGATGTAGAAGCCGTCGGCCAACGGGCCGAAGACACGCCCCAGCACCACGTCTTCCGCGTTCTGGGCATAGGAGATCATCCGCTTCGGTTCGGGCGGAGTCGGCGCGGCGCGCATGTGCCTGCTGGTTCCTCTCAGGGACGACGTTCGCCGACGGCCACCACGAACAGCGGGTGGATCCACTTGTGGTCGGTGAGCCATTTCTCGGCCTTGACCACGAACTCCAACCGCTTGCGAGTGCGCGGTTGGTCCTGCGCCATGTTCTGCGCCAGGCCTTCGAACATCGGATAGGTGATCCCACCGTGGCGATACTCGGCCAAGGGGGTGAAGTTCTCCGTGTACGACGGATACAGCGCGAGCGAATTGCAGGCCTCGGACGGATCGAACTCGTGCGGCTTGTCCTGGATGTAGCGGATGCCCTTCACCTTGCCCATGTGAGTGGTGCGGGTGCGTCGCTTCGGGAACAGCGCGTAGAGGAACAGCGTGGCGAAGAAGCGATTGCGCTTGGGGATCTGCAGGTAGGTGGGGCCGATCCACTCGTACATGTAGAACAGGCCACGCGGCTGCAACGAGGCCCGGGCCTGGGCGAAGAAGCCGGTGAGGTTCATCACGTGGTGCGCACCGTGGCTGGCCACGACCAGGTCGTATTCGCTCTCCGGAAGGGTCATCTGGTTGCAGTCGACCTGATGCGGGCGCCACTCGATGCCATCGGGGGTGTACCGGTCGAGCGACGCCTGGCTGAGGTCGTACCCGTCGACACGCGTGAAGGTGACACGCGGCGTGTGCTCGAAGAACATCCGCTCGCTCTGCATGTCGCCGCACACCAGGGCCGCGCCCACCAGGCCTTCGGCGGGCCGTCGAGCGGCGAGCAGATCCATCGTGAGCGCCACCGGGCCGCGGCCGTCGCTGAACTCCTTCCACAGGTCGGTGCCGACCGCTTCGATGCTGAGCCAGGCCACCGACCTCACGGCGTCGATGTCGATGGTGTCCCAGGTGTGTTGTGCGCGTTCGATGTCGCTCATGAGTTTCCGTTCTGTCACTTGAACCGGCGGCGGGCCCAGTTTGCCCCGCGGCGCAGTGTGCGTTGGCGACGGGTGTCGTCGCCGATGAGAATGCGGTGCAGGCGCGGGCGGTCGCGCAGCACCGAGACCGTGCGGTCGACCACGCGAGATTGGTGCACCCACAGGTTCGAGGGCGCCGAGAACGAGCGCCGACCCGCGGGCGACTCGAGCGTGCGATGCACCAGGTCGACCAGTGCCACGGCGCTGGCCTCCCACGTGAACCGCTCGCACGCGGCCACCAGCAACGCCACCTGTTCGGCGCGGAACGACTGGTCGTGCAACAGCCGCTCGGCGAGCTCCACGTTGTGTTGCGGCACCAGGGACACCGTGGTGGCGAGCTCCGTCGGGAGCACTTCGTCGAGCGCCCCCTGGCGGGTGGTGAGCACCGGGACGCCGGCCTGCGCTGCCTCGAACGGCACCATGCCGAAGCCCTCGGAGAGCGTGGGGTACATCAGCAGTGCGGCGTGATCGAGCAGCCAGGCCTTCTCGGCCTCACCGACCGAGTCGAGCCGCACCACGTGCGGTGCCAACGCCGGGTGCTCGGCCAGCCATGCGTCCTCGGCCGCGGTGGTGTTGCCGTTCGGCGGGCGCGCACCCACGAGCGCGAGCTGCCCTTCGAAGCCACGCTCGCGCAGCAGCCCCCACAGCTCGAGGGTGAACACGCGGTGCTTGTGCAGGTAGTTGGCGCCGAGCGAGAGCACGAACCCGGGCTGCAGATGCGGCGCACCCGCGGGCTGCACGCCGGCCAGCAGGCCGGATCGGTGATCCACACCGCAGTACGTGATGGCCGACTGCTGATGGCTGCTGAGCAGCCCCTCGCGCGTGGCCTCGTCGAGCGAATGGTTGCTGATGAACGCGACGCCGTCGACGGTGTCGAACGCGAACTCGGTGACGTCGCGGTAGCGCTGCCACGCCACCGGCGAACCGAAGTACGCGGGGTTGTGGTAGGCGATGAGGTCGAGCTGGGTGACCACGGAAGCGTCGGCGATGGCACGCATCCACTGCAGCTGCACGATGTGGTCCACCTGATAGGGCCGCACCACCACGTCGTAGTGATCGTCGACCAGCTCGTAGCCGTCGATGGGGTGCACGTGCAGGCGGGGGTGATCGGCGGTGGCGCGGGTGACGTAGTCGGGCACGTCGAGCGGCACGAACAGGTGCGTCTCGGCCACGTCGTCCTGGTTCGACAGTGCGACGGCGGTCTCGACCACGAAGCGCTGCGTGCCCATCAGTTGCTCGCCCAGGCACAACCCGTCGACCGCGACTCGGGTGCCGACGAGGGCACGGCGGGCCACCGCCAACGCGGTGGCGAGCGCCGAGCGGTTCGAGGTGGACGCCCACTGGACCGACGAGGCGTACAGGGGATAGCGCTGGTTGATGATGGCCTCGTGGTCGGCCTGCAACTGCAACTTGGCGGGTGACATGCCGAAGGAGGAGCCACCCTTGTGGTAGGTGAACACGTCGTCGGCGACGATGTTGATGAAGCCGCGCGACGCCGCGCGCTGGCAGAAGTCGACCTCCTCGCCGTAGCCCGGAGCGAAGACGAAGTCGAACCCGCCGACGACATCGATGGCGGCGCGGGTGACGTACAGGCAGTGGCCGATGTCGGTGGGGATGACCGGGCGGGTGAGCTTGGCGGCGGCGGCCACTCGACGGGCCGCTTCGTCGGGCGTGAGGCCTTCGGGCAGCGGCCCCGGCTCGTTGCGGGCCGGCACTGAGAGAATGGTGCCGTGGTTGGTGAGCGTGCTCACGGTGGCCACGGTGTTCGACGTACGCGCCGCGGCGACCAGTCGGGTGAGCCACTCGGCGCCGACGATGACGTCGGAGTTCACCAGCACCACGTCGCGCCCGGTGCACACCTGGAACGCGTCGTTGCACGACCCGACGAAGCCGGCGTTCTCGACGTGCCGGAACAGGACCACCCGGTGCTGCAGCGAGTGCTCCATCGCGAGCACCGAGTCGAGCGTGGTGGGGTCGGGGCTGGCGTCGTCGATGAGCAGGATCGCGATGTCGGTACCGGTGTGACGCAGCAACGATTCCACGCAGAGGCGCACGTCGTCGGGCGAGTTGTAGATCGGGACCACGACGACCGGGCCGGGCGCATCACCCAGCGCCTCGGTGGCCGCAGCAGGAGTATTGACGATGTGGAGGGACACTGCTCCGCCGATCGAGGCAACTGACAAGGCCCGTCAATCCTAGCGAAGGCAGCCCGACGAACGTCGTCAGTACACTCACCGCGATGCGTCCGAGGGCGGCCTTCCTGCACATCTCGAAATGCGCCGGGACCTCGGTGTTCCACGCGCTCCATGCCGCGGCCGGGCACCCCACGCGCCCGCATCAACAGTTCGACACGTGTTACGTGGCCGGGCTCGAGCACCCGGAGCAACTGGCCCCCGCCGCCCGAGACGCCGTCGCATGGGACGACCGGCCCACCGGCGTGGGTTCGCACGTGTTCTTCAACCATTGGTCGCTTCCCACGCTGCGCCATCACTTCGAGGCCGCCGACATCGCCACCGCCTTGCGCGAGCCCATGTCGCGCACGCTGTCGTACATCGAGTACGCCCGCGCCATCCCGGCGTCCACCCACCGAGGGTGGTACCCCGACACGCTGCCGATGGACATCTGTCGTGCGTCACTCGTCGACGTGTTGCAGCTCCCTCCGGCTGGACGTGCCACCGACAACCTCATCACTCGTCAGGTGCTGTGGGGAGACCCGCGCATCCCGGTGGGCGGCTTCTTCGCCGACGACGTGGCACCGGGCGTGGCCGCCGATGCCGTCGCCGCGCTGTCGCAGCTCGGCGTCGTCGCCCTGGTGGAAGACATGCCGGGGCTGTGGGCGTCGCTCAGCGACTGGCTCGGGGTGGAGGTGAGCGGCACCCATCGGAACCGCACCCCCGCTCGCCAGGTGCCGGGCCTGCTGCGCCACACTCGCGACATCGGCACCGCGGTCGACCTGCTGCGCGAACGCACTCGTGCCGACACGGCGGTGTGGCAGCACTTCGCCTGCGCGGCCGGCATCGACGACCCGGCATCGCTCGCCGACACCCTGGTCGAGCGGCGCCTCCACCAGATGTGCTCCACCGCGTTCTTCGCCTCGTTCAGTGCCGGTCGCCTCGGCGCACACGAGTCGCGCTCGACGCTCGGTGCCGCGCTCGACGGCATGCTCGCGGCCGATGCCTCTGTGCTCGCGGTGGACATCCGGCCCGACGATCTGCCGACGGGCGGGCAGCGACACGTCACGTACGTCACCGGTGATCCCGATCGCAGCGACGTTCACGCCGACACCGTCGTCCATCTGGTGGATCGCGACCTCGTCGACCTGCGCGACACGCTCGTGGGGCGCGACTTCGACGACATCCTGGTGGGCAGCGAATGGCTCCGTCTCCTGCGACCTGCCACCACGTTCGAGCAGCTCGCCGTGGTGGGGCACGATCAGACTCGGCTGCTCGTGGTCTGCCCGTCGCGCACCGCGGGCGCGGACGCCGAAGCGCTGCTGCGATCCACCCACTGGAACGACGTGTCGTTCGTCCCGCTCCCGGAGGGCATGCTCGCCATCGCCCGGCGAGGCGCTGTGCCGACGGGTCAGGCCACTCACTACGGCGTGCCCATTCGACTGGACGACAACGACGACTCACGCGCCATCGTGTTGCACCTGTGCGCCGCCGCACCTACGGTGTTGGAGCTCGGTTGCTCCGAGGGTCTGATGACGTCGGTGATGAGCGCCCGCGGTCAACGGGTGACGGCCGTCGAGTTCGATCCCATCGCCGCTGCCAGCGCCGCAGCCCACGCTGAACGTGTCGTCCAGGCCGATCTCGATCGGCCCGACAGCCTCGCGGTGCTCGAGGGTCACCGGTTCGATGTGGTGCTGGCGGCCGATGTGCTGGAGCATCTGCGCCGACCCGAGGACTGCCTGCGACGTGCCACCGAGTTGCTGGCACCCGGTGGCAGGGTCATCGTGTCCATCCCCAACCTGGCGCACGCCGACGTCCGCGTGTCGCTGCTCGACGGGCAGGTCCCGTACGCCGATCTCGGGTTGCTCGATCGCACGCACATCCACTGGTTCACCTACGACGGGGTGAAGAGCCTGCTCGCCGCGGTCGGCCTCGTCCCGGTGGCCTGGCACCGCACGCACCGCTCCCCCGGTACCGCCGACATCCCGCTGGCGCCGGATCTCGCACCGATCGCGCAGTACTGGTTCGCCGACGACCCGGAAGCCACCACGTTCCAGTGGATCGTCGAATGCGCACGCGCCACCGAGGCCACGGCGGTCGACGACCCGATGCCCCCGACGCGTCCGCGGCGGTTCGTGCACGGCGCCGCGCCGCTCGGCATCAAGGCCAGTGCGCGTGCGTTGGCAGCCTCGCTCACCCGGCGCGCCCGTCGCACCCTGCGCCGCTGACCAGAGCCACGTCACACGGTGTCGTCGACGGGGCGGCCGACGAACCCGTTCTCGATGCGGAGTCCGGCGAAGAGGTGTGCCGGGGCGGCGAGGAACCGCTCGGGGATGGTGGACACCCAGTGCAACACGGCGTTCGGATCGACGGGATCCGTCAGCACCGCCGCGCCGTACATCGACACGAGGTCGGTGCAGTACTTCGCCGCCGCCCGTTGCACGATGCCGATGCGGTGCAGATCGATGTCGTCCGACAGGGGCGCGAGCCGCACGAACTGATCCCCGTCGGCCAGGTACCCGGTGACGGCGCCGTGCGCGGAGCTGAGCAGCGCCTCCAGCAACAGGCTGTTGTCGAGGAACCAGTTGCCCGACCAGAACGGCACACCCTCGGCGAAGTAGCCATGGACGTCGGGGCCGGCGAACGCGGCGGCAGGCGTGGTGGCGCAATACAACCCGGCGAGCGGGTTGGGCAGCACCTTCGACAGGGCTCGCTGCGTGGTCGCGCTGTAGCCGAGGTCCACCAGGCACAGCGGCGTGTCGGGCTGGATACCGAGGTGGGCGAGATAGCGCTGCAGACCAACCAGTTCACGACGGCCGGAGTCCTCCAGCTCGCCACGGAGCTCGGCGAGCAACGCCGCGCATCGTTCCCGTTCGGCGGGATGCGACACGGGCACGGCATAGCGGTCGCCCACCGGCCGGAGCCCCGTGCGCGCCTCGACCAGGTCGGCGAACTGGCCGTCGAACGCCCCGCTGTCGAGCACCAGCTCGGGGTCGAACCCGGCGGCCTGGGCGACGGCCAACGCTGCTCGTCGCGACACGAGGAAATAGTCCGCCGCCGGCAGCACCCCGGGCACGAGGGGTCGCAGCAGTTCGATCACCTCGTGCACCAACCCGGTGTCGCGCGCGAGGAGCAGCATGCGAGCGTCGGGATGTGCGGCGTGCCATTGCGCGATGCGACCGACGAACGAGGCGACGACGGGACCGAGCACCGCGTAGCCGAACGCGACTTCCTCGTCGGTGATGGGTTGCCCGTCGTACAGGGCGGTTGCCGACAGCCCGAGCACGGCTTGCGTGGCCCAGTTGCCCCGATCGAGTCGTCCGTCGGCCGAGTAGAACTGAGCGACCGCCCGCGGCGCCGGCACGTGCACCCACCGCACGTCGCGATTCAGCGCCTGCTGGATGTCGGAGCGCTCGTTGTCGCCGATGTGGAGCCACCGCTCGGGGGTGATGGCCTCGGCATCGGCGACGAGCGGCCACATGCCTCCCTGATCCTTCCGCGCGCGGCGATCGTTCGACACGTACCACTCGTCGAACAACGTGTCGGCCCCGACCTGCGCGAGCAACGCGCGCACCACCGCAGGTGGCAGCATGGTGTCGGTCATCACCACCATCCGCTTGCCCGTCTCACGAGCGGCGCGGAGCTCGTCGATGAGCCACTGGCGAGGCACCGCGACACGGGATTCGATGTCGACCTCCGCCGCCCGCAGCGGTGCGAGCTCGGCCGTGAGCTCGGCGAACACCTCGTCGAGTCCCACATCACCCCATTGTGGGTGGTGCACGCGAGCCTGGTGCTCGGCGTCGATGCGCTCACGCACCCACGACTCGGCCACCTGCGGGTCGTCGGTCAGTGTCCGCGCCGCGAAGTACTGCAGCGCCGTGGGCGCGAGCGTGGGCCGCAGCAGCAACGTGTCGAACACGTCGACCGACACGAGATCGGCCTCGGCGATCTGCTGCCGAAGGGTGGGCAGCGAGTACGTGCCGAACGTGTCGGTGTTCCGGGTGGTCCAACCCAGACGCCACTCGGCGGCCAGATAGTCGAACTCCACGAACCGATGGCCGCGGCTGACCGCAGCCGCGGTGATGGTGCGCTCGATGGCGTGGGCCAGCGTGCCGTCGGTCTGTCCGGCTTCGGCGTCGAAGTCGTCGACCGTGAACCCCGCGTCGAGGAGCGGCGCGAGCGCATCGACCTTCGCCCAGAACATGCCGCCCACCGGATAGTCGACGTACCCGTCGACGTCGAGGGGGTCGAGACCACATCGCTCGAACACTCGTCGTCCATTGGCCACGTTGCCCAACCAGTGCGCGGACCAGTGCGGCATGACACGGAAGATGGCCGGCTGCACCAACCCCACGTCGGGATGATGGGCGAAGAGGTCGATCACCGCCTGGAGCGCGGGACCGGCGAGCGACCTGACGAGATGCCCGCGCCAGTCGGTGCGTTCTGACCCCGAGTAGAGCGACTTCTTGGTGTGCAGATGCAACACGTAGGTGTGCTCGCGCAGCTCGTTCTGGAACGCCACCAGCAGCGGCGCGAAGTTGCGCCCTCGGTTGGGTACCAACTTCACCACGCGCGGCGTGCCCGGGCCGAGCGCCCGAGTGACGTGGGCATCGGCGACAGCGACGTCGTCGGGGTTGCAGACGCTGATCAACATCGTCGCCCGCCCGGCCAGTTCGGCGAGCTCGTGCAGCAGGTCGGGCAACACGTCGACGTAGAACGCGTGGATCATCACGCACACGTCGAGCGAGTGGTGCACGCCGACCATCGGACGCAGCAGCGGTCCGCGCTCCGTGGGCTCCGCCAGCACGAATGCGCTGTCGCCCTTCGCCAGTTCCTGCACGAAGTACTGGAGCGGCGTGGTCGCATCTCGCGCAGCGGGGCGACGAGTGAGGTACTCGCTCGTGTCGAAGAGCGGTCCGGGATGACGCGGAGAACCCGATCGAGCGCAGCGGTAGTAGTCGATGTACGGATGCGCGACATGCGAGGACTCCGGGTACCGGTGCACGTACCAGTCGGCATCGAAGTAGCCGCTCTCCAACTCGGGGTGTCGATCGGCGACCACATCGACCGGCTGGGGCGGTACACCTTTGTGGCCCTTCAGCACCACGCGGTGGAAGTGCACCAACGCCTCGCCCCTGGCCTCCGGGTTCATCGCCTCGTAGCGCAACGCGTCGAACCGCGGCCCCGGTGACCGGCCCTCCGCCATGCCGAACAGCCAGTAGTGCTCGAGCGGATCGGCACCGGCGTCACGCACGTCGGAGTGCTGGTCTCGGTACCACGCGGCATCGAAGTACGGCGACGACGCCAGCCAACCGGGTGGCCGACGTCCACGTGAGGCCAATGCCTGGCTCAGTAAGCTGCGCGGTCGTGACGTCATTCGCGGGAACTCTCGGCGGGCACCCGGCGAATGCTAACCCCAGCCGACGGTGGGTCCCGTGGCTGTGTTGGGGCATCGCAGCGACGGCGGTGCTGGTCCTCCTCGACGACCAGCGCGCGCCGGCCACGTTCTTCTACGACGAGTGGGGTTTCGTCCAGTACCGACGAGGCTGGTCGCTGGCGGGATTCGTCGACCCACACGCCGGCCATCTGGTCGCCGTGCCGGCGTTCATCTATCGCGTGGGGTTCGAGCTCTTCGGACTCACCAGCTACCGACCGTTCCGATTGATGGTGCTGCTCACCCACCTGGGACTCGCCACCGCCGTGTTCGCCTACGTCCGCCGGCGGGTGCACGACCTCGTGGCCGGCGCGGCGGCGCTGTGCATCGCGATGCTGGGGTCGGGCTGGCAGAACATCTACTTCCCGTTCAGCGTGTCGCACACGTTGGCCCTCGCACTCGGCATCATCGCGTGGATCCTGGTGGATCGCGAGACCACGCGCTCCGATCTCGGGGCCACGGCGGCGCACCTGGTCGCCGTTCTCACCAGCGGCCTGGGCGTGTCGGTGATGATCGGCACCGCGGCACGGTGCGCCGCGAACCGCGAGTGGATGCGAGCCGTACGCATCCTCAGTCCCTCGGCGGTGGTCTATCTCGCCTGGTACGCCGCGTACGGCACCAGCACTGCGGAGGCCGACAACATCGGCGCGGCGCCACGGTTCATGGCCGACATGCTCGCCGGCGGCGCCGGGGCGCTCTTCGGTCGCGACCTGCTGTGGGGACGCATCTTGCTCGGCATCCTCGTGGGCGTCGCCGCATCCAAGCACCACCGGCTCCGGCTGGCGGCCGCCCCGCTCGGATGCCTCGTGGGCGACGTCGTGCTCGTGGCGCTCGCCCGAGCTCAGTTCGGCGAGCCCGATTCCAGCCGTTACGCGTACGAGGTCGCCGTCCTCATCCTCCTCATCGCCGCCGACATGGCCACCGGGTGGAAGGCGTCGCGAGCCGCGTTGGGCGTGGTGATGGCGCTGCTGACGCTGAGCATCTGGGGCAACTGGGCGCTGCTCATCCGCGGGGCGCTGGGCCTGCGACTGGACTCCGCCATCGTGGCCAACGAACTCCGCGCTGTGGAGTGGGCGCGCGACACGGTGGCCGACGACTTCGAACCCGACCATCAGCGAGCGCCGTTCCTCTACGCCGGCCAGTACCTCGAGGCGGTCGACGACCTCGGCTCACCGGCGTTCCCGGACGACGTGGTGCTCGCCGAATCCGAAGCCACCCGGCAACTCGTCGACGCCACGTCGGCGCGCGCACTGCAGGTGTTCGATCGCGAGTGGGAGCGATCGGATCCACCGGCGTGCACCGAGCAGAGCGGTGCCCTCGATCGCGAACTCCCCGTCGACACGATCGTCGAGGTACGCGCGGGCGACACGCCGGTGGAGCTGCGCGTCCGCCGGTTCGCCGAGTTCTTCCCGGCCCTCACCGACGCCACGGTGGCCCCCGGCGACCGCGTGACGTTGTTGGTGCCACCCGACGACGCGCCGCCGGGCCAATGGCATCTGCAGATCACCGCCGAGGGCAGCTACTCCGTCTGCGAGTAGCGGTCAGTCGCCTTCCAGACGCTGACGGTCGAGCCAACCGAGCAGCACCGCTACTGCCCGCGGATCGTGCCGCAGCCGATGGCCGGCACCGACGATGAGGCGCAGCTCTGCCGAACCGTGGGCTTCCGCCAACTGACGTGCGTCGGCGGTGGGCACGCTCTCGTCGTCGTCGCCGTGCATCACCAGCATGGGCCGCGGTGCGAACCGGCGTGCCGCGTCGACGGGACGGAAGCGACGCAGCTCGCGCGCCCAGTCGTCGAAGCTGCGCGGGAACCCCGGCGAGCGAATGGCGCCGATCTCCTTCGCGTGCTCGAGGAAGCGGCGGGGCTGCGCTGCCCAGTCGTCGAAGTCGGCACGCGGGCTGAGGAGTGCCGCGCCGCGCACCCGCGGGTCGTCGGCGGCGACGCACGTGGCGATGGATCCACCGGTGTTGGTGCCCACCAACCAGATGCCCGAAGGGCTGGTCTCCTCGATGAGATGATCGATGGCAGCGCGCAGGTCGTCGACCCAGCCCTGCAGCGAGAAGTCGCCCTCGCTGGTGCCGCAACCACGGAAGTTGAAGGTCATCGCGACCCAGCCGAGTTCGTTGGCAACCCGGTCGATGAGCTCGGGGAAGGTGCCACCGCTCTGGCGCGCGTCGAGCGGCCCGATGGGGAACCCGTGACACAGGATCAACCCGGGCAGCGGACCGGTGCGACCCGCCGGCCGCGCGAGGTAACGGGACAGCCGGAGCGAGCCGGAGACGAAGTCGCCGTTCACCGAACCTGCCCTCGCTGCCGGATGGTCACGCCCGGGGCTTGCGGTGCCGGCGCGTGGCGCCCGGCGTGGCCAAGGTGTAGCCGCGGTTGCGTGCCTCGGCGAGCGTGTCGGGCCCGAACGACAGCCCGACGTCGCTGGCCACGATGTCGTCGATGACGGCCTCGTCGGTCCATTCATCGAGGTCGTAGACGAGCTGGGTGCGCTTGTCGCCGAGGAAGCGACTGTGTTCGAAGCGGGTGGGCCGTTCCATGGCTGCCGACGCTACTCGGCGGGAGGCAGCGGCGCGAAGACTGGCCCGTCGGCCTTGGGCCCCACCGCACCGATGGCCTCGAAGTAGGCGAGGTGGGCGGTGACCACGTTCACCGCGTCGACGTCGTCGAGCAGCTCGACACCGTTGCGCTCGGCCTCACCCAACAGGTAGGCGGTGAGGTTGTCCTCACTGATGACGACCGGGTCGTTGATGTCCTGCCGGCGGTCGATGACGTTCGTCGGCTGCAGCCCCTTGGCGTGCAGCCACTGCATGTGGAAGCGCAGCAGCTGTTCGAGGTCGTCCGGGGTGAGCCGCGCCTGCGAGGACTCGGGCAGGTACTCGGCCACGAACTCCAGGGCTTCCTCGGGGATGTACACCGACCGCGGCGCCACGGCGTCGAGGCGGTGCGCCTCGCGACCGACCACGACGGCGGCCATCACGAACACGAGCACCGCGGCGACGATGAGGTACACGAACTCGGTGGTCGACACGCCCGCCACCCTACCGCTGCCCAAAACGCGATGAGAGATGCGGGCCCGAGGGCACCGCATCTCTCATCGCTGGCGGTGGAAACTCAGATACCGATGCGCTGGGCGAGCAGTTCGCGGTGGTACGTGGGGTCACCGAACAGCAGCTCGCTGCTCTTGGCCCGCTTGAAGTACAGGTGAGCCGGGTGCTCCCAGGTGAAGCCGATGCCACCGTGGATCTGGATGTTCTCGGCGGTGGCGTGGAAGTACGCCTCGCTGCAGTACGCCTTGGCGAGCGACGCCACCGAGGGCAGCTCGTCGTTCATCTCGGCGGCGCACCACATGCCGTAGTACGCAGCGCTCTTGGCCGACTCGACCTCGAGCAGCATGTCGGCGCACTTGTGCTTGATGGCCTGGAACGAACCGATCGGACGGCCGAACTGCACGCGCACCTTGGCGTACTCCACGGCCATCTCGAGCACCTTCTGGGCGCCACCGACCTGCTCGGCGGCGAGGCCGACGGCGGCCAGGTCGAGCACGGTGTTGAGCGTGTCCCAGCCCTTGCCCTCGGCGCCGAGGAGCGTGGCAGGCGTGTTCGAGAACTCGAGCTTGGCCTGCTTGCGGGTCTGGTCCATGGTGCTCAGCGCGGTGCGGGTGAGGCCCGCGGCGTCGCCGGCGACGGTGAACAGGCTCACGCCACCCGGCGTGCGAGCGGCGACGATGATGAGGTTGGCCGTGTGACCGTCGAGCACGAACATCTTCGTGCCGGTGAGGGTCCAGTCGCTGCCGGAACCCGACGCCTGCATGGTGATGCCGGCTTCGTCCCACTTGCCGCTGGGCTCGGTGAACGCCAGCGTGGCGATGGTCTCGCCGGCGGCGATGCCGGGCAGGTGGGCCGCCTTGGCCGCGTCGTCACCCGAGTGGATGAGCGTGTTGGCCGCCAGCACGACAGTGCTGAAGAACGGGGCGCACAGCAGCGAGCGGCCCATCTCCTCGAGCACGATGCCGAGCTCGACGTAGCTGTAGCCGCTGCCGCCGAACTCCTCGGGGACGATGAGGCCCTGCAGGCCCATCTGCTCGCCCATCTGGCTCCAGACCGCGGCATCGAAGCCGGCCTCGGTCTCCATCTGCTCGCGCACGGCGGCTTCGGCGCTCTTGGCGTCGAGGAACTGGCGCACGGTCTTGCGCAGTTCTTCCTGTTCTTCGGTGAAGGCAAAGTTCATGGAGCGAAGTGTGTTGCGCGGCAGCGACCTCGCGCCACTCGAAGTGTGTACGCTGGTGTACACATGTTGGGCATGCGTGAACTCCGGGCCGATCTGGCCACCCATCTGCGTCGGGCGGGCGCGGGTCAGCGCGTCGTGGTCACGGTCGGCGGCCGAGCGGTCGCCCAGCTCGGACCCGTCGAACCCGAACAGGGGCAGACCGTGCTGGCCGATCTGATGGCCTCCGGCGCCGTGGTGCCGCCTCGACGCACCGATGCCGCCCGACCGGCGCCGGCCATCCCGGTGTGGAGCGGTGTGCGCCTCGACCGCGCCCTGAAGGAACTACGCGGGTGAGGGCCGGCGGGTGAGCATCTTCTTCGACACCAGCGCGGTGATGGCGTTGCACATCGAGTCGCCCTTACGCCGGTTCGCTGCAGAGGCGCTGGGCGACACCACGTGCGTCAGCGCGCTGGCGCTCACCGAGGCGCTCGCCCTCATCGCCAAACTCACCGACGAACCGTTCGTGCAGGCCGACCTGGAAGACGCGCTGCGCCTGCAATGGGACCGCTACGCCGTGGTGCCGGTGGACCAGCGATGCCTGGACCGCGCCGCGCAGTTGCTCCGCGAGCAACCGTTGCGACTCGCTGATGCACTGCACCTGGCGGCCGCAGATCGGTTGCCACGCCCGGTCACCTTCGTCACGTTCGACCCCAGCCAGATCCCCGTCGCCCTGTCGCTCGGGTTCGACGTGGTGAGCAACTAGCGAGACTTTCGGATGGCCTGTCGCGCGTTCGACCGACGGCGGGGCTTTCCATGGTGATGGGTGCCGACGGGTTCGATGCGTTCTTCGCCGAGACCGAGACTCCGCTTCGGCGCGCGCTCGTGGCCACGTACGGGCCCACGGTCGGGCGCGGTGCAGCGGTGGACGCACTCAGCTGGGCGTGGGAGCACTGGGACCGGTTGCGGCACATGGACAACCCGATCGGCTATCTCTACCGCGTGGGCCAGACCGCCGCGAGCCGGGCGATGCGGCCGTTGCGAGTGGCTCCGGCCGATGACTCCGCCGCGGTCGAGTCGACCATCGGCGAACGATCCGATCTGGAGAGAGCACTCGCCGGCCTCTCCGATCAACAGCGCGCCGTCGTCGTGATGGTGCACGGCTACGGCATCAGCCAACGGGAGACCGCCGACATCCTCGGCATCTCCGTGTCCACCTGCCGCGAACATCTCGCACGCGGCATGGACCGGCTGCGACAGCACACGGAGGTGCACGATGCCCACTGACCTCATCGAAGCGCTCGCAGCCCTCGCCACCGACTGGGACGACGCTGCGCCCATCGTCACGTTCGAGGAGCTGACGAGCGAACGGTCGATCTCCGACGAGGCACCCCCCACCTCGCCGGAGATCACCGTGGTCGGTTCGCCGCGTCGCCCTCGCCGCTGGTTGATCGCGGTGGCCGCCGCGGCGGCCGTTGCGCTCGTGATCGTCGCGGTGACCGTCCTGCGCAGCGGCGAGCCGGATCGACGCATCGAGCCACCCGTCGGCAGCGAGCCGACGACCTCGGCGACCTCCCTCGCGACACCGACGACGAAGGAGTTGTTCGCCGCAGCGGTCGACCAGGTGTCCGGCGCTCGCGCGGCGCTGCAGGCGTTCACCGCGGTGGTCACCGTCACCAACAGCAACCCGGCCATCGACGCCACTGGCGCATCGTTGCCGCCGGACGTGACGACCCGCACCAACCGGGTGACGCTGTTGTCCGACGGGTCGCTGTGGAGCGAGGGCGACCTCTTCCAATGGTCGTCGTTCGACCCGAGCACTAGCACGGCCCGCAACGCCACCGTCGGCGAGGACGGCGTGGTGATGTACCAGGAGGTCGTCGGCTGGGCGGACAACTCGGTGCCGGTCAACATCCTCTTCGGCGTCGACCCGTTCGTCGACGTGTACGGACTCTCGCTGATGGCCCAGGCGGGCGAACCTGGCCTGACCATCGAGGAGGTCACCAGCCCACTCGGGCGCGAGGCGTGGCGCATCGCGCAGTCGTCGATCTCCACCTCCGACGACGAGGCGGGTGGGGAGACCACGACCACCTCCGTGTGGGACATCGATCGCGAGACCGGCGTCGTCGTTGCCTACCGCAACGTGCAGGTGTTCAACGGTGTCGAGCAACGAACCGAGTCGCAGGTGACCGAACTCACGACGGAGACCGCACTGCCGGCTGCGTTCCCGGGAGGGTTCCCCGATGGCGCGACGGTGAATCGCAGCGGTGATCCGAACGGGTTCCTGCCGATGACGCTCGACGAGGCAGCAGCCTGGTTCGGAGGATCCCTCTATGTACCAGCCGACTTCAGCGCCGACTCGCTCGTCCGCCTGACCCGGCAGCGCCAGGCCTTCGGCTCGAGCGTCGAAGCGAACTCGACGATGATCCAGGTGGAGATCACACGACGCGTCGGGTTCACGTCGTCGACGGTGACGATGATCGAGTACATCCTCGACCCCGGAGCGGCGGTCCCGCCGGACGCCTCGGTGATCGACGGTCTGCTCTGCTTCGCGCCCGCCGGTCAGTGCACCGGCGCGCCCGACGACTCGGCCATCACCTCGGGAGCGTTGGACGGCAAGCCCTCCGTGGCGGAAGCCAACACGGTGACAGCGGTCGACGGCGGACGCACCGTCATCGTGCGGGCCGCCACGGCCGCGGCGGCACTCGAGTTGGCGAACTCGATGACTCTTGTCGGCCCGTGACGAACGACCCGGCGTGACTCAGCCCGTGGTGTGCACGATGTAGACGTTGCAGGGCGCGGCCTTGGCCACGTCGAGCGGGATGCTGCCCAACACGCGGGTGACGCCCTGCACGCGCTTGTTGCCGACGACGATCATGTGCGCCTCGAGGCGCTCGGCCTCGGCGACGAGCGCGTGCGCCGCATCGCCGGTGACCACCGCGTGCGTGGCACCCGTCCCCGCCGCCAGCTCACCCTTCAGCGAACGAAGGAAGTCCTCGGCGATGGTGAGGTCGTCGATGACCACCGTCTCGCCTCCGGCGCTCACCGAGGTGGCGGTGCTGCGCTTCAGCGCCATCACCAGGTGGAGCGGCTTGCCCATGGCCTTGGCGATCTCGGCGGCCTGCTGCGCGGCGATGCGCGCGGTCTTGCTCTCGTCGACGCCGACGATGATCTCGTCCATGATGATGCTCCCACGATGTTCGCCAGGGCTGGCTCCGTCTGCGAGGACTGTAGTGCGCCCCGACGATCAGGGCGTGCGGCCGGTGAAGGCGATGAGCTTGGTTTGCTCGTCGGCGTCGGCGGCAACCGCGACCTTCGGCCCGAAGTGACCGCTGGAACGCAGCATCTCGTCCATCGGCTGCATGCCCTCGAACATGGCGTGCACCATGTCGGGATCGAGTCGCTCGTCCTGGCCCGTGGCGCGAGCCAGGTCCCAGGTGTGGACGAACACGTCGCCCAGCACCGCCATGTCGAGCGCACGCTCCACGGTCATCCGACCGAGCGGACCGGCATCGAACTCGCGGGTGGCCACCACCGGGTCGTCGAGACACGCCTGCAGTGCGACAGCGAGGTGATGCCAGGCACCGGCGGGATCATCGTCGACCGACGGTCCAGGCGCGAGGGGCAGTTCGGCTCGCGACAAGAACCCGGGCACCCACTCCACCAGATGGCGCACGATGTCGCGGGCCACCCAGCCGTCGCACGGCGCAGGGAGATTCCATTGGTCGACACGCACGCCGTCGACGACCTCACCGAACCGGCCGGCAATGCGAGCGAACCGGCCGGCCGGCGTGTGGAACTGATCGAGCAGGTGGTCGAGTCGGTCGAACGTGATCTGCATGCCGGTCTCCATGCCCGACTGCAGGTGACCGTCGCGGTTGGCCTTGCTCTGATGGAGCACGAGGGTGCGCAGCGTGGTGACACCACCGTCCTCCTCGAGCGTCATCGTGTTCAGTGACGCCGCATCGGGGAAACCTTCGAACACCTCGGTCGTCACGATGCGCCGACCGGTTTCGATCTCGCGGTACTCGCCGTGCCAGCCGAACTCCATTCCCTCGGCGTTCTCGCAGAGATACCGCCACGTGCCTCCCACGCGCAGGTCCACCTCGCACCCCGTCATCGGGCACCAGTCGGGGCCCCACCAGCGCAGCAGGAGCGCGGGTTCGGTGATCGCCCGCCACACCAACGCCATCGGCGCTTCGAACCGACGGGTGATGAGCACTTCGAGATCTGACGGCAGCGTGACCTCGGCGGAGCGGAGTCGGGTGGTCATCGGGGGTCCTCCTGTTGCAGTTCGGCCAGCAGGCCGTCGAGTCGATCGAGTCGTTCGTTCCACAGCGCCTCGTAGGCCCGCACCCAGTCGTGCAACGGGCGAAGGGCCGGCGCGTGCAGCCGGTAGACGCGGTGGCGGCCCACCACCCTGCAGCGCACCAGGTCGACCTCGCGGAGCACACGGAGGTGCTTGGACACCTGCGGCTGCGGGAGGTGCAGCCGGCGCCCGAGTTGGTCGACACCGGCTTCCCCGTCGCGCAGCACGTCGAGGATGTCGCGGCGACGTTCCTCGGCGATCGCATTGAAGACGTCGGCGGTGGTGGCGGTTCTGGCCATGCCGCGATCATATTCCGATATCGGAATATGTCAACGGTGAACCTTCACACCAACAGCCCGTTACACCACCAGCCGTCACACCACCAGAAGGGTGATGGTGGCGAAGTGGCACCCGGCCGCCGCGACGGTGAACGTGTGCCAGATCTCGTGGTAGCCGAACGTCCGTGGCCACGGGTCGGGCTTCTCCAGCACCAGCACCGGAATGCCCACGGTGTAGAGCATTCCGCCGGCGAACAGCAGCGAGAGCTCGGTGGTGGTGAGGCCGTCGAACAGCGCCGGCATCGCCGCGACGACGATCCACCCGAGGATGGGGTACAGCGCGATCTCGAGCCAGCGCAGCTTGGCGAACGCCACCTGCTTGAGCACGATGCCCAACACCGCACCACCCCACGCCACGCAGAGGATGGGGATGCCCCAGGCCGGCGGCAGGCCGAGCAGGCAGATGGGGGTGTAGCTGCCGGCGATGAGCACGAAGATCATCGAATGGTCGAGTCGCTGCATCAACTCCTGGGTGCGCTCGTCCTTGGCCAGGCGGTGGTACCCCGCCGACGTGCCGAAGCCGAGCAGCAGGCTGGCCATGTAGATGGCCGCGCCCACCTTCGCCTCGGCCGAACGGGCGACGATGATGAGCAGGATCCCGCCAGGGATGGCCAGGAAGAACATCACCGCGTGCATCCAGCCACGCCACGAGGGTCGCTCGTGAGCAGGTGTGGCGGACGACGAACCCATCGGAGGCACCCTACGCACGCCCGCCGTCACGCGCACAGCGGTACCTCGAGCGAAGCTCGAACAGCCTTGCGCCGAGCGAACCTCGAACAGCGGTAGGGCCGAAGGTCACTTCACACCGGGACCGAAGCCGGTGCGAGACAGTGAGACGAATTTGGTCTGATCGTCTCATTACCCGGGCGGGGGTCCCGGGCACTCCTTGGAGGACGTCATGACGCTCATGGACCAGAACCCGGCCGAGGCCGACCGGTACGACTCGCTGCCCGACCTCTCGCCCATCGGCGCACCGCTCGATTGGAAGTGGTTGCGCGGTGCGAAGAGCGAGTGGGGCGTGAAGCCCACGCCAGGCCCGCGCGGTCTCACGATGATGGACATCGCGGTCGGCAGCTATGGCGACGTGCCCGACCACCCCACCCACCGGTCGATGGCGCCACGCGGCGCCGACATCGATCCCGACACGCCCGACATGGGGTACATCCTCAACAAGAAGTCCGACGTGTGGGCCGAGAACGTCACCGAACTGTACGAAGAGGCGGTCGCCCGCCAGTGGAGCGCCACCCGCGACATCCCGTGGGGTGAGCTGCCCGAGTTGCCGAGCGACATCGAGCACGCGATGTGCCAGGTGTGCACCACGCTCACCGAGGTGGAGATGATCGCCGCCGACTTGCCGGCGAAGTGGATGTGGCGCATGAACCACGACTTCATCGAAGCGAAGATGTTCCTCTGCACCCAGATCATGGACGAGGCCCGCCACGCCGAGGTGTTCCGCAAGCGAGCCCTGGCCAACGGTGGCGGCCTGCTGATGTCGCGTGGGTCCAGCGAAGGCCTGCTGCGCACCATCATCGAGGCCAAGAGCTACACCCAGGCCACGGCGCTGATGCACCTGCTGGGGGAAGGCTTCATCCTCGACATCTTCCGCATGGGCGAGCTCATCGCCCCGTCCGCCGTCGAGAAGCGCATGTTCCGCATGGCCATGCAGGACGAGGCCCGTCACGTGGCCTACGGCACCATGCACATCCGCTACGCCGTCGAGCAGGATCCCGACGTCGTCGAGGAGATCCACGAGGCGCTCGATCACGGCGAAGCCGTGCTCACCGCATTCGGCACCAACCAGGACTTCGGCTCGGCGCTCGCCGTGTTGCTGGGCGGCGGGGTCGAGCACGTGGAGGACAAGGGCTTCCCGTTGCAGATGGAACTGCAGAAGAAGCAGTTCACCTCGTACCTCGCACGATGCGAGCGCGCCGGCATCAGCCGCCTGCACCGCACCACACTCCCGCTCGAGTTGATGGGCATCGACCCCGACACCGTGCTGGCCAACTGAGAAAGGCACCCCGATGCACATCGATTCCGCCAACTTCTTCGTCGGACTCGCCGACGAGATGAACGCCCACGCCGAGCACTTCCGTGTCCTCGGCGACTGCGACATGGTCGCTGCCCTCGTCATGCGTCGCGACAGCGGCGACTTCGCCGTGCGCATCACCTTCGAGGAACTGCGCTGCGCCGAGGCGATCGAGGTACCGGCCGGCGAGGCACACCTGGCCGACTTCTACCTCGACGGCCCGTACGCCAAGTGGCAGGAGATGTTCGACGACATCCTCCAGCACGGCACCGCCAGCGGGCGGCTCACCATCAACAGCCTGGCTCTGCTGGGCACCGACATCCGCCTGCGAGGCGACGACCCGATGGGCGTCGACAAGTTCTCGCGGTTCAACCAGACCCTGCAGGAATACCTCGACGGCGCGGCGCGCATCGCCGCGGCGGCCTGAACGAAGGAGCCCCCGACATGGACGCACCTCTCTGCCCGAAGTGTGGCGAACAGATCGACAAGGTCATCGACGCGCCGTACGGCTGGTGGGAATGGAACGGCACGAAGTACGTGCCGAAGAACGCCGCCAGCCGCGTCGACATGGCACCATGGGTGCACATCGGCTGCATGGGCGAACTGCGCTCGTTCCACCCCCAGAATCCCGTCGACACCACACCCACGCAGACCAGTCGCGCATGAGCCTCATGGTGCGGCAGGACCGCTGCATCGGGTGTGGCGCGTGCGACTACTCGTGCCACACCCAGGCGCTCACCAAGACCGACGAGTTCCTCGGTC
>JACQZZ010000091.1 GCA_016213625.1 Actinomycetota bacterium | reverse complement strand
GTGCTCCCAGGTCGTGGTGGTGCCGCGCGTGAACGCGGCAAGCTGGTGGCGCTCGTAGCGCTCCCGGTCGTCACGACCGAGCGCCACCGTCACGCCGCGGCCACCCGGCACGGCGTCCTGCCCGAGCACACGTCGCGCCGCCTCGTTGGAGAACCTCACGACATTGGTCGCGTCGATGCACACCACCCCGACCGGCACGCGGTCCAGCGTCGACTGGAACCACGCCATCTCGGGCCAGCGATCAGCGCTGCGAGCCGTCTGCATCGGTCGACCTCCGTCGACCACGGGTGTTGGGGAACACACCGAGGGGGATGGTCCAGATTGTAGGCCCCTCGTGGGCCACCGTTACCATCGTCGCATGTCGGCGAACCCGGGTGTCGTGCTCGTGGTGGACGACGATGCCGGTGTCGGCGACGCCCTCCACGATGTGCTCACCGATGCCGGCTTCACGGTCGTGGTGGCACACACCGGAGCACATGGGCGGGCGATGTTCCGCGAGCTCGAGCCGGCCGTGGTCCTGCTCGATCTCGGCCTGCCCGACGTGGCGGGGCTCGACCTGCTCGTGGAGCTCACGGCCACGCGCCCCACACCGATCATCGTGCTCAGTGCCCGTGGCGGTGAGGCCGACCGCGCCGTGGGGCTCGACCTCGGAGCCGACGACTACATCGTCAAGCCGTTCGCCCCGCGCGAGCTCGTCGCGCGGGTTCGCGCCGCGGTGCGGCGCACCGCTCGCGATGCCCGCGTCGAGATGACGTTCGGCGCGCTCACCATCGACAGCGCCACCCGCGAGGTCACGGTCGAGGGACGGCCGATCGCACTCACCGCCAAGGAGTTCGACCTGCTCGCGTTCCTCGCCGGCGCACCACGACAGGTGTTCAGCCGGCGCCAGATCCTGCAACACGTGTGGGGCTCGTCGCCCGCGTGGCAGAACGATGCCACGGTGCCCGAGCACGTGCACCGGCTGCGGAAGAAGCTCGATCCGCAGCGCCGGTCGCGTTGGATCGAGACCGTGAAGGGCGTGGGGTACCGCTTCTCGCCGAGCGACTGAGCTCACACGCCGACCGGCGCCTCGCGCCACAGCCCCCGCAACATGTCGTCGGTGGTTTGTCGCGGCTGGAAGCCGTACCGCTCCTGCAGCACGGTGATGTCGGCTTCCTGCCAATCGACGCCCTCGGACCGCGCCGACGACGGAGCCGACTCGACGATCGAGCCCCGGAACTCGGCGATCTCACTCAGGCGCGCGATCAGTGCCCGCGTCGACTGTGCCCTCCCGCTGCCGACGTTCACGACGTGCGCGCCATCGTCGAGGGGTCGGTTCACCACCACAGCGATCGCGCCGGCGACGTCCCCCACCCCCACGTAGTCGCGCCACGAGTCCAGCGATCCGAGGCGGATCTCTCGCTCCCGGGCGAGCACCGCGCGGCGCAGCTCGGCCGCTGCCCGGCCGGCGACACTGGTGGTGGGCGCCCCCGGGCCCACGGGGTTGAACACGCGCAGCACGACGGCCGCGAAACCGTCGGTGCGCGCTCGTTCCATGACGAGCGCGGTCGCTGCCAGTTTGGTGGCGCCGTACTCACTGATCGGGTGCGGCACATCGGTCTCGCGGACCGGTTGCCCCGGCCGGCCCACCCCATACTCTGCGGCCGAACCGAGGTGGATGTAGCGCACCCCACGCAGCCTCGCGACCACACCGGTCACATGTTCCACCACGGTCAGATTGGCAGCGCGCAACTCGCGCACCGACCCGGTGGTCGCGCCGACGCAGTTCACCACCACCTCCGCACCGCTGTGCTCGATCAACTCGCGCACCTCGGCATGGGATGCCGTGTCCAACTCGGCGGCGCACCACGGCGTGAGCACCGCCGCCTGGGGGGCGGCGAGCGGACGGCGCACGTGCGCGACCACCTGATGCCCGGCGTCGACGAGGGTTCCCCACGCCGCGCGTCCCAGGAAGCCCTGGGCGCCGAGCACCAGCACCCGAGTCATGACGCTCGGCGTTCAGGCATCAACAGTGGCGCCAACAGGTCGATGTCGGCGTTCGCGCGGTCGAAGTCGTCGGGCCGTCCGATGTCGAGCCAGAACCCACCGAACGGGTAGCTCGCGGGCGGGTCACCGGCCCCCAGCCGGTCGATGATCAGGCTGTCGACCCCGAGGTTCGTCCCGGGGGTGTAGCCGCGCAGCAGGTCCTTGCTCACCGCGTAGACCCCCATGCTCACGGAGTACGTGTACGTCGGCTTCTCGACGAACTCGACGATCGCGCCGTCCTGCACGCCGAGCACCCCGAAGTCCACCCGATGCTCCCGTGCATAGGTGGCGAGGGTCAGCTGAGCCCCACTCGCCATGTGCGTACGCAGCAGGTGGTCGTAGTCGATGTCGGTGAGGATGTCGCCGTTCATCATCACGAAGTGCTCCGGCAAGTCGTCGAGCACGTTGAGCACCGGCCCGACGGTGCCGAGCGGACGGTCCTCGGTGACGTAGGCGACCTCGATCCCCCACTGCGATCCATCGCCGATGTAGGCCTGGATGAGCTTGCCGAGATGCCCGATGGCGATCGTGGCCTTGGTGAAGCCGCGGTCCACCAACTGGAGGAGGACGATCTCGAGCACCGAGTGGTCGCCGATGGGTACCAGCGGCTTGGGGATCAGCGTCGTGTACGGCCGCAGCCTGATGCCGCGCCCGCCGGCGAGAATGAACGCTTCACGTGGACCCCGTTCGATGTTGCTGCGCCGGGTCAGCGCTCGATCGTCGATGGACATGACCATGGTGATGACCTCCTTCGTGCGCACTTCACACGTGATAGATGTCGGTCTGATACTGGGCGAGGTTGTGGGGCGACGAGAACCAACGGGCGGTGAGCGCCAGGCCGTCCTCCAGTCGGTGCTGCGGCTTCCACCCGGTGGCGGCGTGCAGTTCGGACGCGTCGGCCAGCAGTCGCTGCACTTCCGAGTCAGCGGGTCGCACGCGCGCCTCATCGGTGACGATCTCCACGTCGGCCTCCATCACTTCCGCGATGAGGCGGACCGAATCGCCCACCGACGTCTCACGCCCCGACCCGGCGTTGAACGTGCTGCCGAGCACGTCGTCGGACGCCTCGAGCACCGCCACGAACGCGTCCACGGTGTCGGCGACGAAGTTGAAGTCGCGAGTAGGGGTCGACGCTCCGAGTTGGATCTGCCGTGCGCCGGCGGCGATCTGCGTGATGACCGTCGGGATCACCGCTCGAGCGGACTGCCGCGGACCGTAGGTGTTGAACGGTCGCAGTGTCACCGCCGGGACCCCGAAGCTGAGGTGGTAACTCTCGACCAACTTGTCGGCCGCGATCTTCGAGGCCGAGTACGGTGACTGGGCCTGCAACGGGTGCGACTCATGGATGGGCACGGTCAGCGCCGTTCCGTACACCTCGCTGGTCGACGTGTGCACGAGCCGTGGGGTGCCGTGGGCGCGCACCGCCTCCAGCACGTTCAGCGTTCCCCCCGCATTGGTGGTGAGGTACGACGCCGGAGCGACGTAGGAGTAGGGAATGGCGATGAGCGCGGCGAGGTGGAGCACGGCGTCGACACCGTCGACGTAGTGCAACATCTGTCCACCGTCGCGTACGTCGCCGAACACCACGTCGACCGACGACATCGTGTCGGCCGACAGCTGCGCGAGCCAGCCTCGCGAGGAGAACGAGTTGTACTGCACCAGCGCGCGTACCCGGTACCCGCGGGTCACGAGCGCGTCCACGAGGTGTGACCCGATGAACCCCTCTGAACCAGTCACTGCGATCGTCTTCACGCTTCGTCTCCTTGTCGTCAGTGATTCACGGCAGCACACACGGGCGTACTCGCCACTCGCCAGAACGTGAACGTGCAGGCCGCCAGCCCCACCGCGGTGGACAGCAGCACCAGGTTCGCCTCCACACCCAGCGCGATGGCCTGCAGGGCAAAGAGGCCGCCGGTCGCTGCTCCGATGCACCAGGCCCACATCGCCAGGTCCACGCGGCCGAGCGACACGAGTGTCACGTCGAGGTGGTACGCCACCCCCAAGCCACCCGCTACCGCGAGCACCGCGAGCTCGCCGGGGTGGGCGAACGCCCCGGTGAGGACGGCCGCGGCGAGGCACAGGGCGAACGTCGCGGCGGCGTACTGCAGCTGGCAGCGCATGAACAACCGCCACGTGCGGGCGGAGTACTCGGCGACGTCGGTGAGCGTCTGCAGGCGAGCGGCGCCGGCACGGAACGTGCGCAACTGCCACTCCATCACACCGAGCGAGAGCACCAGGGGAACCGACACGGCCACGAGCGCGTCGCCGTCGGTGACCGACGCCCCACAGCCGAGCACCACCACGGCCAGTGCGGCGCCGCACAGGAAGCCGTGGAAGAGGTGGAGCGCGGAACGTGTCAGTTCGCCACGGGCGAACGCGCCGACGCGGTGAAGACGCAGGCTCACGAACGGCACCGTCGCCACCATTGCGCCCACCACGGAGGTACTGACGGCGATGGCCACTGCCGTGCCGCGCACTCGATCGCTGAGCAGCGCAGCGATCGACACGACCGAGCCGGGCGCGAGGCACAGCGCCGCCATGCCGATGCGTTCGTTGAGCACCAGCACGGCGGAGCCCACCATGTACGTGGTGAGTCCGGTGGCCACGAGCACCCCCACGAACTCGTCGCCGGACACGGCGACCAGGGCACCGACGATGGCCAGGGTGGTGATCGGTGTCGCGACGAGCACGGCACCCATGAGCGCTCGTTCACCGTCGCGATCGTGTCGGCTGCGGAGGGTGTACGCGAGATACGCGGTGAGCTGGCTGACACCCCACCCCCAGGTGACGGCGAATGCCAACAGCCACGCCGCCACCGTCCATCCCATTGCTCGCTGCAGCCCGTAGAGCAACAGACCGGGAGCGCCGTAGACGAGCCCGCGGCCCAGGTCGCTCACGTCGCCGGCGCGCCGAACGGGCTCGGGTTCCACGTCGGCGGGAACGAACGGCACGTCGTCCCACAGCACGCGGGCCACCTCGAACACGTCGACGGCACCGTACTCGTCGCGAGCCACGCGGTTGCTGATGCCCGACACCTCCAGGTGTGCCGCCAGCTCCTTGGGGTCCAGCACGTTCGCTGCGACCTCACGGAGGTCCGCGGGAAGCCGGTCGATGAGCGTCACGCCACCACCTCCAGCGTCGGGGCGGCTCTCACGGCAGAGGGGCGGAACGACAGTTCGTCGAACGACCCGTCGTCGATGGCGGCGTACAGCTCGCGGTAGCGCTCCAGGCACAGCTGCAGGGTGAAGTCCGCTGCCACGCGACGGCGCGCTCGCTTGCCCAGCATCGCGGTGCGACGCCGGTTGCCGAGCAGGGCGAGGCACGCGGTCGCGATGTCGTCGGCGCTGCCGGGCGTGACCATCAGTCCAGCGTCGCCGACGGCCTCGGCCACGCCACCCACGTCCGTCGCCACCACGGCCCGACCGGACGCCATCGCCTCCAGCACCGAGTACGGGAAGCCCTCGGAGATGCTCGTGGAGACGACCACGTTGCCGGCGTGGTACGCCTCCACGATCGAGGGCACTCTCCCTTCGAACACCGCTCGGTCACCGAGACCGAGCGACTCGTGCAGCGCCTTGCACTCGCGCACGTAGGGTTCGTTCCCCTTGGGGGTGCCCCCGAAGATGCGCAGCCGCACATCGGGCCGCTTCCCGGCGACGATGGCGAACGAGCGCAGCAGGGTCTTCACGTCCTTCAGCGGGTCCAAGCGACCCACCCACACCAGCGTCGTGGGGTCACCCGTCACTGCAGGTGGCCAGAACATCTCGTGGTCGACGCCGTTGTGGATCGGGAGGATCTTGTGGTCGTCGGCGCCGCTGACGAGCTCCCACCCGCGGTTGAAGCCGCTCCCCGGGGCGATGGCCGTGGCCAGTTCGTACGCGACGGTCGTCAGACTCTGCAGGAAGCCGAGCCCAACCACGCGCTGATGATGCGGCATCGACGACGGCGGAGTGGCGAGGAACCGCTCACGCAGGTACATGCCGTGCTCGGTGAGCAGGAGCGGCGTGCCGAACTGGAAGTTCGCACTCATCGCGAGCAGCACGCTCAGTCCGTTCGCCGCCGTGTGGCTGAGACGGGCCTCGAACGGCGGGGCTGCGAGCGGTCGAGTCAGGTGTTCCAGATTGCGCAGCGCGGCCACGGCGTCGGCCACGGTGGGCGACGGCAGTGCATCCACACCCAGCGGCCTGCCCGGGTCGCGCCTGCCCAGATGGTCGAGCAGCAGCTGGATCGCGGTCTGACTCAGCAGTGCCGGCCCGAGGCGTCCCTGCTGCGCCAGTGCATGGGTGGCGCGGAAGGTGCCGAGCAGCTCGGAGCGGGGGCACCGACCGACGCACGCGGCGAGCAGATCGTCGACGACCCGCCGAGCGCCATGGTCCACCCTCACCGCCGGTCGCGGGTCGTCGAGGCTGCGCCACAATGGCACGGCACGGCGTTGCACCGTGTTCGGCGTCACCGGCCACACCATCGGCTCCGTCCCGGTGGTGCTGATCGCGTCGATCACGAACGGCACCTCGGCAAGGCCGTCGACGAGCTGGTCGCACCACACGCTGACGCCACCCTCGTAATGGGGATAGGTCCCTTCGGTCATCAGACAGACCGAGCGCGGCGCGCCGCTGGTCCGTCGAGATCCGGTGCTGTGGGCACCACTCCGCTCCGCCATGTCATCGACCAATCGATCACTCGGGTGCCCGCGCACCCACCTCGCATCGTGGAGGAATCCACGGGCCGGCACAGCCCAGAACATTCACCCCTGACTCCCTGACGATTGGCCGGCCGAACCCTGGTTTCCGATGTCGTCGAAAGTGCGGGGTATCCCGGTTCTGTGTCCTTCCGTACCATCAAATCGGCGCCTGCTCTCGGGCGCATGGCGGAAGGATTGGTGCAGGGATGCCTGTCACTCGAATGGCCTCATGGGTCTCGCATCGCCGCGCCGCGCGCGCGATCGCAATGGCCGCGGCGCTGTTGGTGACGTCGACGGCGTGGTCGACGCAGGACACCGCGGCGGCGGTACAACGCGTGGACCTCCGCGTCCTCGTGCTGAACGACGGATCGCCGTGGGTGGCCGCGATCGCCTCGCAGCTCGCGGTCGAAGGAGTGCCGTACACCTCCGTCGACGTGGCGGCCGCAGGACGCGCGCCCCTCGAGGCCGCGCTGCTCTCGACCGCCGATCACGCGAACTTCCAGGCCGTGGTCGCACCGTCGGCCACCGCCACGGCGTTGTCGACCGCGGAGTGGGCGACGCTCCGCGCCTTCGAGGCGAAGTTCTCCATTCGCGAGGTCGACGGCATGAACTGGCCGGAGACCACAGTGGGCCTCGCCCCGCCGAGCTGGGTGGGCCTGATGGACGGCATGGTCGCCACGGTCACGCCGGCGGCACAGGCGGCAGGGTTCCAGTACTTGTCCGGGCCGGTGCCGTTCGCCGCGGGCAGCTACGGCTTCCTGGCCGCGCCGCTGACGCCCAGCACCACCCCCGCGCTCCCGGTCGGCGCATCGTTCGTCCCGCTCGTGACGACACCGGTGCCGGGGAGCGCGACGAACGCATCGATCGTCGGCGCCTACACGCACGACGGCATCGAACAGCTGGTGATCACCGCGACGATGGCGTTCGGATTCCCCCAGTTCAAGACGCTCGCCCACGGCATCATCACCTGGATGACCCGCGGGGTGCACCTGGGGTACCAGCGCAACTACCTCACGTTCCACGTCGACGATGCGTTCTCGGCCGACGCGCTGTGGGACTCCGAACACAACTGCACCCCCGGCGAGGACTGCCCCCTGGGACCGGATGGCAACAGCCTCTACCCGGAGTCGAGCGTGCGGATGACCGCTGACGACGTGGCCTACGCCGTCCAGTGGCAGGCCTCACGGCAGTACACACTGACGCTCGCGTTCAACGGCCTCGGCATCGCCGCCGGCGACGCGCTGACCACCGCGTTCCAGATCAATCAGGCCTCGTTCAAGTGGTTGAACCACGGACTGGTGCACGTGTACCAGGGCTGCGTGCAGGACTTCACGACGGTGCCGTGGCACTGCGCGACCGATGCGAACGGCAATATCCAGTGGACGTCGCAGGCCGATGTGCTGTCGGAGATCACCACGAACATCACCGCCGGGCAGTCGATCGGCCTCACGTTCGATGTCCGGGAGTACCTCAGCGGTGAGCACTCCGGTCTCGCCCAGTTGCCGCAGCAGCCAGCGGACAACCCGAACTTCGCCGCTGCCGTCACCGCGGCCGGCATCGCCGCACTCGGCGCCGATGCATCGCGCGAGGCCGGCACGAGGCTGGTCGGTGGGGCGCGCACGGTGCCCCGCCACCCGACCGCGCTGTACTACAACACCTCCACCGCGGCGGCAGCGATCGACGAGTACAACTGGCTGTACACCTCACGTGCCAACGGCGGCAGCGGGTACTGCGAGGACAATCCGGCCACGGCAACCTGCATCACCCCACTGCACCCGACGACCGGGTTCACGGACTACATCGTTCCCACCGATGCCGCCTTCGACTTGGGGTTCGTCCTCAGCAACGACCCCCGACCGTTCTACGCGCACACGTCGAACATGGCCGGCGACCGGCTCCTGTACCCCTTGCTCGACGCCATCCTCACCACGTACCGCACCTCGTTCGCGACGTCGGCGCCCGTGGTGAACCTGACCCTCACGGATGCCGCCACCACACTCGCCCGGCAGGACACGTGGGCCACCGCGTCGGGCCAGGGATCGAACGTCACGGCGTGGGTCGAGGGCAACGTCGTCACGATCACCAACCCGGCGGGCACCGCGGTGCCGCTGACCGTGCCCGCTGGAGTGACGCTCCAAGGCGGCACACTGCAGTCCTACGGTGGCGAGCAGTCGACCTGGCTCACGGCCACCTCGGCGACGGCGACGCTGCCCACCACGCAACTCACCATCGGTGGGTTCGCGACCTTCGCGGAAGGTCGCAGTGGTTCACTGACGGCGAGAAGCTCCACCCCCAATGCCACCATCGAGATCGCCGGCACGCTGCCCGCCGGCCTCGCGTGGGTGAGCACCGGTCCGGGCGCATATGCGCTGTCGGGCGTGCCGGCGGCCGGTACTGCCGGTACGTACCCGGTGCTCGTCACTGCGACGTCTGCCGCCGGCGTGACCACCCGGTCCATCACCGTCACGGTCCTGCGCGCACCCACCATCACCAGCGCGGCCTCGGCCACGGTGGTGTCGGGCGTGCCGTTCTCGTTCACCGTGACCGCGACAGGCGCGCCGCTGCCCACGGTGTCGCTCTCGGGCACGCTGCCGTGGGGCCTCACGGCCCGCCAGACCGGCGCGGGTTCCGCCACCATCTCGGGCACGGCGACGTTCACGACCGGCTCGACGATCCGCTTGGCGGTGCGCGCCACCAACGGAGCAGGGACCGCGTCGCAGACGCTCACGCTGACGCTCGCGACGGTCCCCCGGTTCACCAGCACTGCCACCAGGACGGCCCGGGTTCGAGCGTGGACGAGTTTCCTCGTCACCACCACGGCGTGGCCGCGCGCCACGCTCACTGCGCTGGATCCGCTGCCCACGGGCCTGACGTTCCGCGATCGGGGTGACGGCACCGCGTCCATCTCCGGCGTGCCCGCCACCGGCACCGCTCGCGTGTGGTCCATCCGCATCCGTGCCACCAACGTGGCAGGAAGCACCGTGCAGACCATGAGTCTCACCGTGCGGCCGTAGTCAGGGTCGCGGCCATGCATCTCACCGCAAGTCTCCGCACGGTCGGAGGACTCGCTCTGGGGTGCATCGCTGTGTCGTGCTTGCTCTGGGCGACGGGGCCCGCCACTCGTGCGCCCAGAGCAGCACCGACCGGATTGACCGGCATCGTCGGCCCCGCCACCGTGTCCAGCGACGCGGTCGCGCGTCGGAACTGGCTGCGGCCGGGCACCGCGTGGCAGTGGCAGCTCGACGGTCGAGCCATCGACGAGTCGGTGCTCGACGGCGTGTCCAACCCACAGAAGATGTACGACGTCGACATGGAGACCACGGGCGCCGACGTGATCGCCCGCCTCCGGGCGAAGGGCATCCACGTGGTCTGCTATCTCGAGACGGGTGGCTGGGAGTCCTATCGCTCGGACGCCGCACAGTTCCCCGCTGCAGTGCTCGGCAATCGGGTCGGCGGCTACCCGAACGAGCGGTATCTCGACATCCGCCGGCAGGACGTGCTGCTGCCGCTGATGGGGGCACGCTTCGATCGAGCGGCGGCCAAGGGGTGCAACGGCATCGAACCGGACCTCGACGACACCTACACGGTGACCACTGGGTTCCCACTGACCATGGTCGACCAGCTCTCCTACAACCGGGCCGTGGCTCAGTTGGCGCACGACCGCGGCCTCTCCATCGGTCTGAAGAACGGCGCGTCGGCGGACGGGTCGTTCGAGCGGGCGATGGAGTCGTTCACGGACTGGGCCCTGAACGAGTCGTGCAACCGGTTCGCCGAGTGTGGCGGCTACGCCGTGTACGTCCAGCACGGCAAGCCGGTGTTCCAGGTGGAGTACATCGACGAAGGCATGTCGGTCGCTCAGTTCTGCCCGGCCGACAACGCTGCCGGTTTCGACGGTCTGCTCAAGCAGTCGAGCAGTTCGCTCAGCGCCCGGCCACGCACGGCGTGCCGGCCGGGTTCATAGTGGGTCGATCTGCTCCATGAGCCGCAACCACTGATCCATCAGCTGCGTACGGCCGTCCACCTCCAACTTGCGGTACACCCGTGCGAGGTGGCTCTCGACCGTCTTCACGCTGATGTACAGGTCGGACGCGATCTCCGAGTTCTTGCGACCGGCCGCCGCCAGTCCCGCCACCTTCCGCTCGGCCGGGGTGAGTGCCGACGCCCCGGACTGTGCGAGTCGACGCGGTCGGGCACCGGCAGCGACCAGCTCGCGGTGGGCCGCCTCCATCAGGGTCCCCGCGTCCATCCGCACGGCGAGGTCCGCGGCACGGCGAAGCGTGAGCCTCGCCGCTTCGTCTCGCTCGGCACGGTGCAACGCTGCCCCCAGTGCGAGATCGGTGAGACACCGGTCGAGCGCCAGCGGCCGCCCATCCAGCAACCGGTGTGCACGCTTCAAGAGGTCGATGCGGGTCTCCACGTCGAGGGTGGCGTCGGCGAGTGCTCTCAATGCCCTCGCCACGCACGGCAACGCGCCGAAGGCCTCTGCCGCGGTCAACTCCTCGGTGGCCATCTCCCGGGCTCCGGCCATGTCGCCCTGTGCGACGAGTGTGGCGGCCATGCCCGAGCGCCACCCGGTGACTGCTGGATTGCTGACCCGAGCGAGCGAGGCGATGTCGCGGGCGGTGCGATACCGCACGGCGGCCGTTCGATGGTCGCCACGCGCCACGCTGACCCTCGCCTCCAGCTCCAGCAGGTGCAGCTGTTGCCACACCGATGCTTGGGTGAGCTCGTGGCGAACGCGCGAGCCCACCGCCGATGGGTCGCCCACCGCCTCGCCCCGCAGATCGCGCACGAAATACAGCAGGTGTTCGGCGCCGTCGCGCGGGTCGCCGTGGAAGACGCTCGATGCCAACAGCGCGGCGAGGTCGCGCTCGGCCGCGGCGAGCCGACCACATGCCACGTCGGCTTCGATCCTCGACAGTTCGAGCCACGCCCAGGCATCGCTGGAGGGGTCGATGGACGCGACACACGTCTCGACGAGGTCATGGGCGGCAGCCACCTCTCCCGCGCCGACGAGGAGTCGCGCGAGGTCGGCCAGCAGCTGCGTCAGCAGCGGGCTGCGCAACAGACGCGTGAGTGGCACGCCGTCGTGCACGATCGCCACGAGGTCCTCCACGGTGTGAGCAGCCGGGTCCGCCGCACGTTCCACGACCGTGGCCAAGGTGGCGAGTTGCACCACCGGAGCGTCGTGCCCGCGTCGACCACCGGTGTGCGGCTGCAGCTGCAGGTCCTCGAGTGCTTGGCGCAGCTCGTCGCGCGAGGTGCGTGTGCCCTCCAGCAGCAGGCGATGCACACCCAGCGCCACCCGGTCGGCAGGCTCCAGCGGCGCATCGATCGACAACGAGCTCAGGAGCGTCACCACGTCGAGCGCGGCGTGTCGGTTGCCGATGGTCTCCACCACTTCGAGGCCGGCCCGCACGACCGGCATCAGCTCCGACGCGACCGCTGCCGCCTCGCGAAGTACTTCGACCGGGTCGCCCTCGCCGGCACGTGCTCGCAGAACGGCCCGCACCGACAACACGGCCGGCAGCTGTCGTGCCGACGGGGGTTCGGCGAGCGCGCGGGCGACGTACTGGTCCACGTCGTCGAGGAGGTCGGCGTCGAGCCGACGTTGTGCTGCCTCGAGGAGCGCTTCGACCGTTCGGGGATCGCCGTCGGGATCCGTGTGCAGCAGATGCTCCGCGACCTCGGCCTCCGGGCGGTGCGTTGCTCGGGCGTGCTGTGCCGCCAGACGGTGCGCGGCGGAGCGCAAGGTGGAAGAGATCTCCTCGTAGATGCTGAGCCGCACGATGGGGTGCACGAACGCGAGCGACCGGGATCGCATCAGGATGTCGCGGTCGGCCAGGTGGTCGGCGATGCCGTTCGCGTCGGCCATGCCACCGAACGCGCTCGCCACGGCCGCCACCGATCGAACATCGGTCCCGTCGCCGAGCACCGCCACCGCACGCAGCGCCGCGATGGCGTCGGTCGGCGCGTCGCGCAGCCGCGCCAACACCCAGCTGACGATGGAGGGTGAGGCCAGTGTCCAGCGGCCGGCGTGGAGCGCCGCGCTCGGCTCGATCCCTCGGTGGCGCAGCGCCGACAGCGCGCGGTGCACCAAGAGGGGGCAGCCGGCGGTCGCCTCGTGGAGCGCCACGGGAAGTCGACGGGGGATGTCGTGCGACGGGAACCGTTCGCGCAGCAATGCCGCGACCGCGCCCTCAGAGAGCCCGAGGAGCCGGAACACGTGTGATCGGGGATGAGCGGCCAACACGTCGAGGGCCGACACGTCGGTGCCCGGTGCCCGCGGTTCGGCGGCGATGACCACCGCTATCGGTGTCTGCGGCGGACGAGCCATGAGATCGAGCAGCCAGACCCACGTGTCATCGTCGGCCAGCCGGGCGTCGTCGATCACCAGCAGGACACCGTTCGTGGCTGCACCGTCGAGCGCCTCCCACATCACCGCTCGAGCCGCATCGGTGCCGCTTCGCCGGAACGCTTCCGCCACCTCTGGCCCGAAGAGCCCCGCCGCCGCAGCGAAGGGCGTCTGGCGATCGGTGGGGCGGCACTCCACGGAGCGCACCGTCCAGTCGCGCTCGCCACCGTGCACCTTGGCCGCGTTGACCAGCGCTGTCTTGCCGAGGCCCGGCCCACCTTCCACGACCAGCACCCGCGAGACGTGACGCCGTTCGCCACTGAGCACGAGGTCCAGCGCGGCCATCACGTCGCCGCGCTCGTGGAGGCGATCCCGTTCTCTGAACGACGCCCGCCGTTCGGGGGGTGACGTCGCTCCTCTCTCGTCGAGGCCGACTCCGCCGTGGCGACTCATGTGTGGGTGACTCCTCAGGACGGACCGGTCACATCGAATTGTCAGGGTTCGAGATGACCGGAACCTGAGCGCAACTTCACCGCAACTTCAACAATCTGAGGGTCGACGCCGTGGACCGACGATTCGACGTGTACTGCGGGGTCAGTCGGCGGTGAGTTGTTGGAATCGTTCGCGAGGAATCGTGATGAACGTGGCCTTCGACCGCGCGACCACCACGCCGTCGGCGGAGAGTTCGCCCTCCATGAACAGCTTCCGACCCGACTGCTCGGCGATGCGCACTCGACACTCCAGCGGCACACCGAGCGGCACGCCTGCCTCATACCGCAGCGACAGTTCACCGGTGAAGGCCGGCTGGGCGATGGCCGTGAGCAGGAAGCCGTAGACGTCGTCGAACAGCGCGGCGACGATGCCCCCGTGACTGCGCCCCGGTGCGCCCTCGTGAGCGGACCGCAGCGTGCAGGTGGCCACGATGTCGTCGCCATCGCGCCAGACGCGAAGGTCAAGGCCCCACGGGCTGGCGCGCCCCGAGATGGGACGCTCGTCGTGGCTGGTGATCTCCGCGTGATCGGCCGGCGGCTCGCCCCACTCACCCGGCGTCTGACGGTCGGCACGTGACCTGGGTGCACCGTGCAAGAGTCGCTCGGCGAGCGCGTCGAGAGTGGTGGAGACCTCGTCGATCAGTTCGAGGGGTGCCTGATGCCCCACCAGCGCGTGGCCGAGGTCGCGCACGGCTTTGCCCGCCCAGGCACGGGCATCCGCCTCGCGATCGGGAACGTCGGGTTGTGCGACATGGATCAGTGGGTCGACATGGGCGTGTTCGCCCTGGGTCGTGTGCGGTTCGCTCATCGTGAACTCCAACGTAGACCTCGCACCCCGACGGCAACGGATCCGCGGCAGTCCTCGGTGTCAGCGCGAGAGCAGCTCGATGAGCAGTGTGCGCACGTGTACGCGGGCCACGGGCAGCATGGCGCGCATGGACGGGCGCTGCGTGGGCAGATGATTGCCGCCCACCCACACCGCCAACCCCAACGTGACCCAACCGATGACCGCACTCGTGAGGCCGAGTTCGGTGGCGTCGGGTTCGTAGGTGGGGTCGTCGCGCTTGAGATGCGCACGCGCGTCGAGCACGAGCAACTGGAGGTTGGCGAAGTTCCGCGCGCCGGCCTCGTTGAGGCGGCCGAAGAGTTCGCTCTCGGGGTCGAGCGGCGTCGCGAGCGCCACGTCGGGGAAGTCGAGCGCAGCGGCGAGGCCGCGGTGTTCGGACGTCCATTCCACCTGGCGGTCGATCCAGGCGATCAGACGATCCACCGGGTCGTTGCCGGCGGCATCGGCCGCCGCCATGAGGTCCAGCACGTACTGCTCGTATCCGGCCACCATCGCCTCGGCGATCAATCCCTCGCGGGTGCCGAAGTGGTAGTTGACCAGCGCCTTCGAGATGCCCAGCTCGCGACAGATCTCCTGCGGTTGTACCGCAGCAGGGCCGAGTCGGGAGAGGTGATCGATGGCGGCGGTGATGAGCGCGTCGCGTGCGTTCGTACGAGATCGGGTTCGTTGAGGCACACAAACACCGTAGCCATTTGTGCGTGCCTTCGCGCTAATAATCCGAACGCGCCAACCGCACCAGCAGCGCCGCCGTCTCGGCGGGCATGGAGGCGAAGGGCGAGTGATCGGTGGGCAATGTCTCCACCGATGCGCACCGGGCGGCCATCGCGTCCTGGTGGTTGATGGCGATCGCCCGGTCGTCGGTGCACCGCACGAAGGTGCTCGGCGTGGTGCGCCAGGGCGCACCCGTGGCCGGCTGCACGAACGACGCGATGTTTTGCGGGCACAGGCGCGCCGCGGCCGCCTGCTGCACCGCGGGAGCGCAGTGGCCGTAGAGCGCGGGGATCGCCGCCTGCGGGTCGAGCACCAACGTGCCGTGCTCTCCCCGGCTGCGCGCGTTGCCGAGCAGGTCTTGCGGCTCGGGTGGCAGGTCGGCCAACACCGCCACGCTGACCATCGACTCGCCCTCGTCCAACACGAACGCGGTGAGGTACACGAGGTGGCCCACGTGCGCGGTGTGCAACGCGGCCTCGGTGATGACGGCACCGCCGTAGCTGTGACCCACCAGCACCACCTCGGTGCCGAGGCGATCGATGAACGACGCGACGGCGGCGGCGTCGCCGTGCATGTCGCCGAGGGGCTCGGCCGAGGTGCCGTGACCGGGGAGGTCGAGCGCGAAGGACGGCACACCGTGACGGTCGAGCTCGGCTTGCAGGGCCGACCAGCACCAGGCACCGTGCCACGCACCGTGCACCAACACCACCGGACGAATGGTCTCGCTCATCGCGGCAGTCTGGCACGACGGATGTTGGCGGGTGTCAGGCGAGTGCGTCCTCCACGGGCCGCAGGATGCGCCGGCCGAACACGCCGATCGGCAGCATCGCCAGGCCGGCGATGAGGAAGGTGGTGCGCAACCCGAACCAGTGCGCCATCAGCCCGCCGAACGCGGCTCCGAACGGCACCACACCCCAACTCACGGTGCGGTACGCGGCGTTCATCCGCCCGAGCAGTCGGGTGGGTGTGATGGCTTGGCGGACCGTGGTGTTCACCGCGAACCACAGGCCGGTGCCCACGCCGAGCAACAGGTACATCAGCACGGCCACCCACGGCGTGGTGGTGAAGGCGAGCCCCAACACCGGGATGGACCACAACCAGAACGCGGTCGCCAGCGTGCCCACCTGCCCCACTCGCTCGACCAGCGCGGTCACCATGAATCGACTGAGCACCGTGCCGGTGGCCGCGCCGACGAACAACGCGGAGTACGTGAACGAACCGCTGTGCAACTGCTGGGAGTTGTAGAGGACGAGTAGCGCCGTCGCCGCGAAGTAGAAGAAGTTGATGACGGTGAGGATGGCGGTGATGCGCCGCAGCGCACGGTTGTGCCACGTGAACCGCAGCCCCTCGAGCACGTCGTCGCGCAGGCGGGTGCGGGCCGGTTCCACCGCGTGCACATCGGGCAACGCACCCACCAGCGCTGCGGAGCCGGCGAACGACACCGCGTCGGCGAGGAAGGGCACCGAGGCCGCTGCGTTGAACGCCACGACGCCCAGCGGAGGGCCGATGAACTGCGCAGCGGCGATCTGGCCACTCCCGAATCTGGCGTTCGCCTGCAGCAGGTCGTCGGGCCGGACGAGTGCGGGAAGGATGGCCTGCGCGGCGTTCACGTGCAGGGTCTCGCCGGTGCCCAGCAGGAAGGCACTGGCGTAGAGCAGCCAGATGTTCGCCGCGTCAAGGACGATGGCAACGCCCAACGCGCCCACCACCACACAGCGGGCGAGGTCGGCGCCGATCATCAGCCGACGCCGGTCCATCCGGTCGGCGATCGCCCCGGTCAGCAGCGACAGCATCAGCCACGGCAGGCGAGAGGCGATGGTGACGCCGGCGATCAGGCGCGGGTCGGTGGTGAGCGTCGCTGCCAGCAAGGGGAACGCGGTGATGAACATGCCGTCGCCCGTGCTCGACACCACCACCGACATCCACACCAGTCGGAACTCGCGGCCGATGGACCGACGACGAGGCATCACCAGCACGTCGCCCGCAGTCATCGAAGCAGATGCTACAGAGGCACCCGGCGGTGGTGCGGACTAGTTTCACCGACGTGTTCATCCATGTCACCGAAGGGGCCAGCGACGTGCGCGAGGCCGACGATCTGAAGAGCCTGTCCGTTCGGGTGGAGCCCGGCGCCGACCTCGCCGCGAGCCTCGGTTCGCTCGGCAAGGTCGACGACGACGGCGCGCACGTGTGGTTGCACATCGACGCGCTCCGGACTGCAGGCGCGGCCACCATCGCCGACGACGTCGAGGCGTGGCGAGCGGGCTTCGACGGCATGATCGCCTACGCCACCAAGAGCGGATGGACGGATGCCGGTGGCACCTCGGTGCGCGCCCACATCGCCTCCTGAGCCGTCGCGCGCTCAGGTTTTCCGCTCGCTGGACGCGCGCAGCGTGACCTCGATCTGGACGATGTCTTGAAGCCTTGACAAGACAGGTCGCCGGTATCGACCTTCTTAGAATCGCCAGATGCGCCGGGCCGTCGTTGCACTGTTGGTTCCCCTTGTGGCCGCTCCCCTGCTGGTCGGCCCCACAGCCGCGAGCATGGACGCCGCGCTCAGTGGGCTCACCCTGTTCAACATCGACGGCAACACGGCGGGCCCGAACGATTGGGACGCTCCGTACCCCGGACTGCTCGGCGCACCGTTCTCCAGCAACGACCCGTGTGTCACACAGGGTTCGCACATCGACCCTGACCAGTTGAATGGCAGGCTCGACGCGTTGGACCCCAGCAACCCCAACCCCACGCCTGGCAAGGTGGTGAAGAAGGGCGACCTCTGCAAGGTGTGGCGAGCGGTCGAGTACGTCACCACCAACGGCCGCGCTCGGCCGGTGTTCTACGGAGCGTGGAGCCGACCGGCGAACGTGAAGGGCGAAGTCACCGTGTTCTTCCCACTCGTCGGCCCTGCCGCCGGCACGTCCGACGACGTGCTCGTAGCGTTCGAGCACGACGACGCTGCGGGCGGCAGCACCCGCGGCTCGATCTGGCGGTGGAACGGTTCCACGTGGCGACCCACCACGCAGACCACCGGCTTCGAAGCCGCTGTGGACAACAGTGCGCAGCCGTCGTTCGGTGAGTTCGCGCTGGATCTGACGGCTGCCGGCCTCGTATCGCCCGGCACGTGCAGCGCGGTCGAGGCGACGTTCGCCTTCACCCGCACCGGCCAGGAGAACGCCAACGGCGAACTGCAGGACTACGCGGGAATGGACCCGCTGGCCATCAGCAACTGTTCGCGGCTGGAGATCACCAAGGCCACCGACCCGGTCGCCGAGTCGCCCACCACGTTCGGCTTCACCATCGGGTCGGTCGGCGGCGGCACGGTCGACGAGGTCACCGGCGCGGCCACGGCCGCCGGCAGCGTGACGGTGCCCGCGAACGACACCTTCGTCAGCACCACCATCGTGCCCCGCGACGACCTCACGCTCACCGAGTCCGCGGTGCCCGCAGGATGGGACCTGGCCGAGATCACCTGTGCCGCGACCGACAGCGACGGCGAGACCACCGTCCACGACCTCGTCATCACCGGCGCCCCCGGTCCCGACGCCTCGTTCCCCGCCCACCCCGGCGGGGTCACCCGCTGTACGGTCACCAACGAGCAGCGCGGGTCCATCACCATCGTCAAGGTCGCCGAGCCGGCCGACGGAACCGACTTCCCGTTCGTCGGTGTGGGCACGGGTGTGAGCGACTTCACGCTCGACGTCGACGGTGATGCCACCCTCTCCGATCGACAGGTGTTCACCGACCTGAGGCCGGGGCAGAGCTACTCGTTCACCGAGACGCCCATCCCCGGCACGTGGGAGCTGCTGAACATCACGTGCGTGGGCGGCGACACCACCAGCATCAACCTCCCCACGGCGAACGCGACCATCGACCTGAAGCCGGGCGAGAACGTCGTGTGCACCTTCTCGAACGCGCTGCCGCCCGCCCCTGGCAGCGGCACGCTGATCGTGCTGAAGTTGGCGCTGCCCGCTGATGGCACCGCCTTCGACTTCGACGGCACCCTTGGACAGTTCACCCTCGACAACGATCCGCCCGGCACGCCCGACGCGACGCACCCCGCGTACGAGATCTTCCCCGTGGTGCCTGGCACCTTCACCGTGGAGGAGCTGGTGCCCGCCGGGTGGAACCTCGCCGACATCGTCTGCAGTGAGCCCAATGCCGTGGTCACTGGAGCCTCAGTCGACGTCGACGTGCTCGATGGGCACATCGAGCTGTGCGTGTTCGTGAACTATCGGCCCGCCACGCTCACGGTGGTGAAGGCCACCGCGCCCGCGGGTGGCACCGGGTTCCCCTTCACGCTGGACCCGATGGCCGCGTCGTTCACCCTGGCCGACGGCGGCAGTCAACAGTTCACCGATCTCGCGCCCGACCTGTACACCATCACCGAGACCGCGCCTGCCGGCTGGGTGGTCAGCGACATCACGTGCACCGGCGCGAGCATCGGCACCGTCGACCTCGCCACCGGGTACGCCGAAGTGCTGCTCGGGCCGGGCGAGGCAGCCGTGTGCACCTACACCAACACCCGCACCGCGACCATCACGATCACCAAGGACGTTCTGCCCGACGGGTTCGCCGGGCCCCAGGGCGGCTTCGGGTTCGACTCCGTCGGCGACGGCCTGGCCGATCGCTTCCTGAACGACGGCGGCTCGTTCGTGTTGGCCGACCTGCTGCCCGGCACGTACACGGTGGACGAGTTGGTCCCCGAGGGTTGGGCGGTCGACATCGACTGCACGTCGACGGGCGAACGTGTCGATGCCGACACGAACAGCGGCACGGTGGCCATCACCGTCGCGGCCGGTGACGCCGTGTCGTGCACGTACACGAACACCAGGCTCGGTCAGATCACCGTGCGCAAGGACTCGCAACCGAATGCCGCACAGGACGTGTCGTTCACGATGTCGTACAACCGGGTCGCACCCGTGCCGTTCGTGATCGACGACGACGGCAACATCGTCGACGATCCCGACAACGGGTTGGTGGCCGAACGCGCGGCGGCCGACGGCCTGCGCCCCGGCACGTACACGTTCACCGAACTGGTACCCGACGGGTGGGCAGTGGACGACGTGGTGTGCACCGGCGCCGTCACCAGCACCGTGCAGGTCGACGGCGACACGGTGGTCATCACCCTGAACAACGCCGAGACCATCGACTGTGTGTTCACCAACATCGCGGTGGAACCCCCCCTGCCGCCCACGGTGTCGCCCGACGGATCGCTGCCGTCGGCGGGAGGTGGCGGCCTGCTGTCGTTCTGGCCCATCGCCGAACTGCTCGTCGGCATCGGCCTCATCGCCATCGTGTGGGCCAGACTCCGCGACCGCCCCGACGCGCGAACTTAAGTTCCGGGGTCGATGCAGGCGTCGGCGAGGATGGGGAGGTTCTCGAGGTCGCCCAGGTCGGGCACCTTCAATGCCTCGGCCACCAGCTGACGCACCTCCTCCGCATCCCAGTTGCTGGGCTTGATCTGCGGCGGCGCCAGGTGCAGGGTGCGCACGGCCTTCAGGCCACCGGCATCCACGTAGCGGTCGATCAGCTGCGCGAGGTCGCCCAGCTCGTCGCGTGGGATGTCCGAGCGAACGGCATCGCCGAATGCGTTCATCAACGCGGGGAGCCCGGTGGCGAGAGCCTGGGGTGTGGCGGCGTCGGCGATCGCCGCCAACACGCACCGCTGCCGCTCCATGCGGCGATAGTCACTGTCGGCCTCGCGGCTGCGCGCGTAGCTGAGCGCGAGCGTGCCGTCCATGTGCTGCTGCCCTTTCTGGATGTACTCGGGCACAGGGTGCTTCGAGCGCGGCGGGTTGCCGGCGGTGGGGACTCGTTTGGGCACGTAGATGTCGATGCCGCCCAGCGCGTCAACGATGTTGACGAAGCCGGCCATGTCGACCAGCACGTAGAAGTTGATCGGGATACCCAGCAGTTGGGCGATGCCCTGCTTGATGGCCTGCGCGCCGGCGTCGTCGCCGCCGCCCGCCAGCTCGCGGTGCTTGTCGGCATACGTGTAGACGGAGTTGGCCAGGTTGTCGAAACCCTTCGGGAACTCCTCCGCCAGCGGCGTGCCCGGCGGGAACGGCATGTCCTCCAGGTTGCGCGGTACCGAGATCATCGCGGTGTCGCCGGTCTCGGGGTCGATGGACACCACGATCATCGAATCGGTGCGCAGGCTGTACCTGCCCGGTCCGGCGTCGCCACCCAGCAGCAGCACGTTCACCCGGTCGACACCGGCGAACGGCGGCACCGTGGTGCTGGTGGTGCTGGTACTGGAGGTCGAGGTGGTCGACGCGGCCACGGTGGTGCTGGCGGCGACGGTGGTGGTGGTCGGGGCGGTGGTGGCAATGGCGCCCGGCGTGGCGGTGACCGCATCGTCGGAGCTGAACACCCGCTCCACCGCCTGGTCGGTGCGCCACACGTAGTGCGCGGCCACGGCGAAGGGCACCGCACCGAGCACGGTGACGGCGACCACCACGATGCCGACGGTGACGGTGCGCACTCGATGGCCGGCCTCGGGGCGCGACAGCCACGCGCTGTCGAGCGCTGCCCACAGACGGGTGGCCGCCATCACCAGCAGCAGCACGGCGACGAAGAGGAAGGTCGCGCGGTCGGCGATGACGTCGCCGAAGTCGGCGGTGCCGTGCACGTTCCAGAGGATCCCGGCCATGCTGGCCATCGCCATCGCATTGGCCGAGGCGGCGACGATGACCGCGGGACGCCATCGCGCACCGATGGCCATGTGACCTGCACCAGGCATCACCACGGACAGCAGCGCGGCAAGCGGGCTCAGCAGACTCCCGCGCAGCGGCTCGTCCGTCGCTCGCATCGAGTCCAGACTAAACCCGCGTCACTGAGCGGGGCACGGCGGGGCAGCGGCGGAGTCGTCAGCCGATGTGGTGCAGCCGCCGCATCACCGTCGGGAACTCGTCCAGCGGGACTGCGTGGGCGAACAGGTAGCCGTGGGCGGTGGCACAGCCGAGGTCGCGCAGCACCCTCGCCTGCGAGTCGGTCTCCACGCCTTCGGCCACCACGGTGAGGCCCACCTGCCCGGCGAGGGCCGTGATACCGGCCACGAGACGACGCGAGTAGTCGTCGACGTCGACATCGCTGACGAAGGATCGATCGATCTTCACCGCGTCGACCCGATGGTCGCGCAGGTGAGCCAACGCTGCGTCACCGCTGCCGAAGTCGTCGATGGCGAGGCGCACCCCGAGCTCGTGGAGTCGAGCGAGGTTGGCGGTGACGGTCATCCCCGCGTGGTCCAGCGCCGGCTCGGCGACCTCCACACAGATCATCGCCGGGGACACACCGGTCTCCGCGAGGATGCGTTCGAGGTCGTCGGACAACCCGACATCGCTCAGCTGCGCTCTGGACACGTTCAGGTACAGCGTGCGCAACGGCGTGGAGGCGCACTTGCTCCACTTGGCGGCCGCCCGGCAGCCCTCGCGCAGCACCCATCGACCGATGTCGACCATCAGCCCGGTCTCCTCGGCGAGGTCGATGAACCGATCGGCGGCGTAGAGCTCGCCCGACTGGTGGTGCCAGCGCAGCAACGCCTCGGCGCCGCACACCTCGCCCGTGGCGAGGTCGACCTCGGGCTGGAAGAACACCACCAGCTCGCCCAGGCCCAGCGCCGGTCGGAGTTGCTGCTCCAGCAACACCCGCTCTCCGGCCGCAACACGGAGCGCCTCGTTGTACGCGGTGAACCGGTCGCGACCGCTCTCCTTGGCGCGGTACATCGCCACGTCGGCCTCGCGCAGCAGGTCGTCGGCACCGCTGCGGTCCGTGGAGATGGCGATCCCCAGGCTGGCGGTGGTGAGCAGATCATGACCGCTCACCCGAATGGGCTGGCGGAACTCGTCGACGATGCGAGCGCCGACGCGGAACGGCTCGTCGGTGTCGGCGAGGTCGCGCATGACCACCACGAACTCGTCGCCACCGAGTCGGGCCACCAGATCGCCTGCGCGCACCACACGACGCAGGCGATCGGCGGCGACCACGAGGAGCTGATCCCCCACACCATGACCGTGCGTGTCGTTGACGGACTTGAACTGGTCGAGGTCCATCATCAACACCGCGGTCATCGCCCGGGAGCGTCGGCCGGAGACCAGCGCTCGGAGCAACTCGTCGAGCAGCGCGGCGCGGTTGGCCAGTCCGGTCAGTGGATCGTGCAGCGCCATGTCGGACAGGCGTTCCTCGAACACATGCCGGTCGGTGACGTCGCGCCAGGTGACACTGACCTGATCGTTCACCTTCACGGCACGAAGGTCGTAGCGGTGTTCGCGCATGCCGTCGGCCCGCGAGTCGAACGGCTGGTCGTCGATCGCCAGCGACTCGCCCGTCTCGAACACCCTGCCGAGCAGGTCGACGGCGCGCAGGTGATCGCGCCCGGACAGGAATTCGACCATTCGCCCGGTGATCGCCTCGTCGCGCCGTGCGGCCGACGCCACCAGGGCAGCGACGTTCGCCTCGACCACCACGAAGTCGACCAGCGTGCCGTCGTCGCCGAACAGTGGGGCGAGCACCACGTGCGGGTCGAGCATCGAGTCGAGGGTCACTCGCAGGCGCTCCTGGTCGCGCTGCGCCGCCTGGCGCGCCTTCACGAGGTCCTGCACATCCGTCCAGTTGGAGACCGTGGCGATCTCCTCGCCATCGGGGCCGAACACGGTTCGCGGCCGGGTCGACAGCATCCATCGATACTTGCCATGCGCATCGAGGATGCGCAGGACGAACCCGTCGGGCGGGACTGGTGGCCGTGCCGGATCACCGTCGGTCATGCCGCGATGATCGGTGAGCGCCACATCGTCGGGGTGCACCAGACTCAGCGCGTCGATGCCCTCCGCCTCGTCCGGGTCCCACCCGAGCACGTGCTGCACCGACGGCGAGACCCACCGAATCCTCAGCTGCGGATCGAGCTTCACGACCACGTCCGATGCGTGGTCGGCGATGAGGCGGTAGTGGGCCTCCGACTCGGCCAGCGCTCGCTGGGCGATCACTGCGTCGTGCACGTCGCGAGCGACACCCACCGTGCCCATTCGCTCACCCACGTCGTCATATGCCGGCCGCAACTCGACTTCGGTCCACCGTGCAGTGCCATCGGCGTGCGCGAACTGCCCCAAGTAGTGGACCACGTCGCCGTTGCGGAGGTCGTGTTCGATCTTGGCCAAATCGTCCAAACCAGCCGGTGGGACCACGTCGAGCGAACTCCGCCCCACCAGGTCCTCTGGCGGCCACCCAGTGATGCGTTCCACCGCTGGCGACACCCACTCGAAGTCGCCGAACTCGTCCACCCGGAAGACGACCTCGCGCGAGAGGTCGACCAGGAGCCTGAACTGTGCGTCCAACGAACTGATGTCGTCCCACTGCATCGTTGTCTCCGGGCACCGGACCATCGGAACCGCCCGCTCTCACTGTCCATTCTGTCGGGGTCGGCGCTGCGCCGAACAGGGACCAAGGGACCGGAAAGGTCAAGAAGGCAACGCCGTTTCGCGTCGACCGCCACGCATGGTCACCGGCAGGCGGTCGGACGACCGCGGCCGGTGCGTAGAGTCGCCACATGCAGTACACCAAGCTCGGATCCACCGGCCTCGACGTCTCCCGCATCTGCCTCGGTTGCATGAGCTACGGGGTGCCCGAACGCGGCACCCATGCATGGACGATGGGCGAGGACGAGAGCCGCCCGTTCATCCAGCGAGCCATCGACGTCGGCATCAACTTCTTCGACACGGCCAACAGCTACTCCGACGGCACCAGCGAGGAGATCGTGGGGCGCGCCCTGCGCGACTTCGCCCGCCGCGAAGAGATCGTGCTGGCCACCAAGGTGTTCTTCCCCACGCGCCGCGGCCCGAACTCGGGCGGCTTGTCACGCAAGGCGATCATGCACGAGATCGACGCCAGCCTGCGCCGGCTGGGCACCGAGTACGTCGACCTCTACCAGATCCACCGGTTCGACCCACACACGCCGGTGGAGGAGACGATGGACGCGCTGCACGACGTGGTGAAGGCCGGCAAGGCCCGCTATCTGGGCGCGTCGTCGATGTGGGCGTGGCAGTTCTCGAAGCTGCAGTACACGGCCGAGCTGCACGGGTGGACGAAGTTCGTCACCATGCAGAACCAGTACAACCTGATCTACCGCGAGGAGGAGCGCGAGATGCTGCCGCTCTGTCTGGACCAGGGGGTGGGCGTCATCCCGTGGAGCCCGCTCGCCCGCGGCAAGCTCACCCGCGACCTGGATGCCACCACCACTCGCCTCGAGACCGACGAGTACGGCAAGCGCATCTACACCGCGGCGAACACCGAGATCATCGAGCAGGTGGCGCAGATCGCGGCCGAGCGCGGCGTGTCGCGTGCGGCAGTGGGGTTGGCCTGGGTGTCGCGCCATCCTGCGGTCGCCGCACCCATCGTGGGGTTCACCAAACCCCATCACCTCGACGATGCGGTGGCGTCGCTCGACGTACACCTCACCGACGACGAAGTGGCCCGCCTGGAGGCGCCGTACACGCCCCAGCCGGTGCCGCCGATCTGATTCGAGCACCCTCCGCCCTCACCTACGATGTGCCGACATCGGCTCGACGGGGGCCGCGGTTGCACGCACGGAGGGCCATTGCCGACCGACATCATCCTCACGGTCGACGACGACGTCGCCGTGTCGCAAGCGATCACGCGTGACCTTCGGGCGCGCTACGCCGATCGCTATCGCATCGCGCGTGCCACCTCGGGGGCCGAGGCGCTCACCGCGCTGGAGGAGTTCGCCAGGCGCGACCAGGCGGTGGCGCTCATCGTGTCGGATCACCGCATGCCGGAGATGACGGGCATCGAGTTGCTGGGTCGATCCGTGGAGTTCGCCCCGAACGCGAAGAAGGTGTTGCTCACGGCGTATGCCGACACCGACGTGGCCATCCGGGCCATCAACGAGATCGGGCTCGACCACTACCTGATGAAGCCGTGGGCACCACCGGAGGAACGGCTGTATCCGGTGCTCGACGACCTGCTCGGCGACTGGCAGCGCGAGTTCGGCAACCGGTTCCAGGGTGTGCGCGTGGTGGGGAGCAAATGGAGCGAGCGCAGTCACGACACCCGCATGTTCCTGGCCCGCAACCACGTGCCGTACCAGTGGTTGGAGCTCGGGCGCGATGCCGAGGCGCAGCGACTGCACGGTCTGTTCGCCGCCGACGAGGCCACCGAGCCGTTGGTGCTGCTGCCCGACGGCACTGCTCTGCACGGCGCCGACCTGCGCGGTCTGGCCGATGCGCTGGGCCTGCGCACGACCGCCGAGTCCACGCTCTACGACCTGGTGGTCGTGGGTGCCGGGCCCGCCGGGCTGGCCGCCGCCGTGTACGGCGCGTCGGAGGGATTGGCCACCGCGATCATCGAACGCGAAGCACCGGGCGGTCAGGCCGCACAGAGCTCACGCATCGAGAACTACCTCGGGTTCCCCAACGGATTGAGCGGCGCCGACCTGTCGCATCGGGCGGTCACCCAGGCCAAGCGCCTCGGGGCCGAGATGGTGCTGGCCCGCAACGTGGTGGGCCTCGAGACGCGCGGTTGCATCCACGCCGTGCAGTTCGACGACGGCACGTCGGTCGAGGCGCGAGCAGTGCTCGTGGCCTCGGGTGTGTCGTATCGGCTGCTCGAGGCGCCGGGCATGGCAGCTCTCGCCGGACGCGGTGTGTACTACGGCGCGTCGGCCAGCGATGCGCCGGGCACCGCGGGCGACGACGTGTACATCGTGGGCGCGGCCAACTCCGCAGGGCAGGCGGCCATGCACCTCGCGAAGTACGCGAAGCGAGTGGTGATGCTGGTGCGCGGTGGCTCGCTCGAAGCGGGCATGTCGCAGTACCTGGTCGAGCGCATCAACGCCGCGGAGAACATCGACGTGCTGTTGCACACCGAGATCCAGTCGGGCACCGGCACCGATCACCTCGAGACGCTCACGTTGGTGAACCGGCAGACGGGCGAGACGCAGACGGTGGAGGCGAACTGGGTGTACGCGTTCATCGGTGCACTCCCCCGCACCGAATGGCTGGGCGACGACGTGGCGCGCGACTCGAAGGGGTTCATCCTCACCGGTCCCGACGTGGCTGCGCTCACAGGTGACGGGCCGCGCTGGCCGCTGCAGCGCATGCCGTTCCTGTTGGAGACCAGCAGACCGGGCGTGTTCGCTGCGGGCGACGTGCGCCTGTCGTCGATGAAGCGAGTGGCGTCGGCCGTGGGTGAAGGTTCCAGCGCCGTCAGCAACGTCCACATGTACCTCGAGACCATCTGATTAGCATCGACGCACTCCGCGAGGCGTTCCTCACCCGCGACCTCACCGACGCGCAGTTGGAGCAGATGTGGGCGACGGGTGAAGAGCTCACATTCGAACCGGGCGAGGAACTGTTCGTCGAAGGGCGCACGTCCGACTTCCTGTGGATCCTGCTCGACGGTGCGGTGCAGTTGACGCGCCGGTCCGCCGGCGACACGGTGGTGGTGGCCACCATGACCGCTCCGGGTCAGTGGGCGGGCGGCCTGAGCGCGTGGGCCGACGCCAGCGCTGCCGGGTACCGGGCGACGGGCACCACCGTGGCGCCCACCACGATGTTCCGGCTGCCGTCGAGCGAACTCGGTCGCCTCATCGACGAGTGGTTCCCGTTCGGGAAGCACCTCATCACCGGCATCTACCAAACGGTGCGCAGCATCGAAGCGACGGTGCGCCAGCGCGAGGCGCTGGTGGCGCTGGGCACCATGGCCGCAGGGCTGGCGCACGAGATCAACAACCCCGCATCGGCCTCGCTGCGCGCGGTGGAAGCGTTGAACACCACGTGCAACGAGATGCTCGGGAACCTGTCGGCGCTGGCGGTGATGCCCATCTCCGCAGAACAGTTCGTCGAGCTGGATCGGTTGCGTCGCGAGCTGCTCGACCTGGCGATTCCTGATGCCGACGCGCTGGCGATGATGGACCGGGAGGACAACGTGGGCACGTGGCTCGAGCGCCACGGGGTCACCCGTCCGTGGGACCTGGCGCCGTCGTTGGCCGCGGTGGGCGCCGATGGCACCTGGCTCGCCGCCGTGGAGAAAGCCGTGGGGCCGGAGGCACTCGACCCGGCATTGCGGTGGACGGCCACCACGTTCTCGGCCAGCCGACTGCTGGGCGAGCTCTCCGACACCACGAGGCGCATCTCGAATCTGGTCGAGGCGGTGAAGAGCTACTCGCAACTGGACCGCGCCGGTCGTCAGACGTTCGTGGTGCGCGAGGGACTCGAGAGCACGCTGGTGATGCTGTCGCCGAAGCTGAAGAACATCCGCATCACTCGCGACTACGGCGACACTCCCGACATCGGTGGCTACCCCGCTGAGATGAACCAGGTGTGGACCAACGTCATCGACAACGCGGTCGATGCGATGGAGGGCAAGGGCACGCTGCACATCGCCTCCTCGGTGGTCGACGGCTTCTTGCAGGTGGAGCTCACCGACTCGGGGACGGGCATTCCCGCCGACGTGCTCCAGAGGGTGTTCGAGCCGTTCTTCACCACCAAGGACGTGGGGAAGGGCACGGGGTTGGGGCTCGACATCTCGCGGCGGATCGTGGTGGATCGCCATCACGGCGAGATCAGTTTCGAGACGTCGCCGCAGGGCACCACGGCGCGAGTGCGGCTACCCCTCGGCGAGTGACTCGGCCGGCTCGCCGGGTGTCAGGGAGTGATCGCGATCAGGAGCATCGACGACAGAAAGAGTGTCACCGACTGGAGGATGAACAGCGACTCTCGGGTGCGCGGCAGGCGCGCGGCGGCCGTGGCCGCGCCGAGCCCGAGCGTCATCGAGGTGAGACCGCCCATCAACGCCATGAACGCCGGTGGCGGGGACACCTTCGTGGCGCAGAGGGTGCACACCAGCATGAGCGCCACCATCGAGAACCCGCGCACGGTCTCCATCACGCGCTGCGACTGCTTCGGCGCCTGCGCCGTGAAGCTGACCTCCACACCGAACAGGGCTGTCGCGTCCGCACGACTGACGGCGTCGCGACCCGTGCAGGCGCCGCACACCGAGCGCCACACGCGTCCGGGTTGCAGATGGGTGGCGGGGCGACGGCACCGGGTGCACGCCACGGGGAAGCGCATTGCCAACACGGTCTGTTGTTCGCCGCGCAGGCCCTGTTCGTGTTCGATGACCGTGCTGCCCAGTTCCACTTCCAGCACCACCATGTGGTCGTGGTGCTCGGTCACGTCGGGCAGGGTGTGCAGGTCCTGTACCGCATGGAAGCCGCAAGTGCATTCCACGCTCGGGGCGGCGTGGCCGCGTCGATGACACACCGCCGTCGCGGGTTGCCGATGGTCGTAGGCGCGCCGCCAGAACTTGCCCGCGGGGTGCACCTGCGGGTGGCGCGCCCCGCGGACCTCGGCGAACTTGAAGCCGCGCAGCGGCTCGGCAACCTCGTCGATCGGCAGTGTCATCGACATGACCGGGTCACCGTGCCGAGCCGGCCACCTGCACGGGCGTCGGCGCCTCACGGGGTGCCGGCCTGGGGACGAAGGGCTGGACGCGGACGACGCGAATGGGTGCTCCGATGTGTGCCATGCGAGCAAGGTCGTCACACGCGGCGAAGCAGTTCCCGCGACTTCCACACTCTGCGTCAAGGTTTGCTCAGTCGATGTCACGCGGTGAGGGCATTCGGTCGCATCCCACGAGTCGGGAACCATTGAGGTCCCTCGAGCGACTCCGTGGAATATGCGTTCACGATTCATGATCCCGATGCTCGTCGGCACGTTGCTCCTCGCCGCGTGTGGCGACGACGACAGCACCGCCACCACCGCCCCGCCCGAGACGGCCGCTCCGGAGACCACCGCCGTCCCCGAATCCACGGCCGCAGTGGAGACCACCGTGGCCGACACCGAGGGCTCGCACGACGTGGCGCACAGCGACACGTCGACGGAGTATCCGCTCACCATCGACAACTGCGGGTACGAGCTGACGTTCGAGAAGGCGCCAGAACGAGTGCTCATCATGAACGGCACCTCCGTCGCCGAGGTCGAGACGTTCATCGCGCTCGGCCTGGAGGATCACATCCTGGCCAACAGCCAGTCGTACGGGCAGTCCGATGTCGAGGGCATGGTGGAGAAGATCGCCGCGCTGCCCACCGGCGACATCACGCTCAACGAGAACTTCGAGGTGCCGCGGGAGCAGATCCTGGCGCTCGAGCCCGATCTGGTGATCAGCACGTGGTCGGGCGGCTTCAGCGAGTCGATGGGTTCGATCACCCGCGACGAGCTGCAGTCGCTGGGCATCAACAGCTACGTCACGCCGGTGAACTGCGCGTACGGAGCAGAGTCGCCCCGTCCGGAAGACCAGGAGCGCTACGACAGCCAGACCTACGAGGCATCGTTCGAGTTGGTCGAAGAGATCGCGATGATCTTCGACGTGCAGCACGAGGCAGAGCATTTCCTCGAGCACGCCCGTGAGGACATCGAAGCCATCGCGCCTGCATCGGCCGATCCGGCGCACGTGCTGGTCGCCTACCCGGGCATGGGTGTGTCGGTCGAGGTGCCGATGGTGTTCGCCGGGCCGCTGGTCGACAGCATCATCGAGGCTGCCGGCGGCGTGAACGCGTTCGACGGTGTGCCCTCGTTCAACGACGGGGCGATGATCAACGCCGAGGCCCTCGCTGCCGCCGACGTCGACGTGTTGATGGTCGGACTGTTCTTCCCCGGCGAGAGCGCTGCCGACTACGCCGCGCAGATCTTCGCTCAGTTCCCGCAATGGGACGCCGCCAAGAACAACGCGTTCGTCGCGGTCAGCGACAGCTTCTACCTCGGGCCGTACAACGCGGTCGGCATCACGAAGATCGCCGACGCGATCGCCGCGCTTGGCTGAGGTCAGGGTCTCACCGCGGAGCCCTTACCACGCTCAGGGCCGGGGCTTCGCGGTGACCCTTCTCGTGCTGGTGCTCGCGCTGGTCGCCGCGCTCTTCGTCGGCATCAGCGCGGGCACGGTCACGGTGCCGCTCAGCGAGGTGTGGACGGTGGTCGGGTCGCACCTCGACTGGAACGATGCGGCCATCAGTCCTGTCCGAGACCAGATCATCTGGGACTTCCGCACGGCGCGCGTGCTGCTGGCCGCCGTGGTGGGGGCCGCCCTCAGCCTGGCGGGGGCGTGCCTGCAGGTGCTGGCCCGAAATGGGCTGGCCGATCCGTACGTGTTGGGCGTCTCGTCGGGCGCAGCGCTGGGTGCCGTGCTCGCCGTCACGCTGGGTTCGGCCGCGGTCGGTGGCTTCGGGGTGAGCGGCGCGGCGTTCGCGATGAGCATGGCCACGCTCGTCGTGGTGTTCGCGTTCGCCCAACGAGCGGGCCGTATCGGGCCCACTCGCCTGGTGTTGGCAGGGGTGGCCGTCAGCTACCTCGCGACCGCGATCACCAGCTTCGTGCAGCTGTACGGCGACCCTCTCGCGTTGCGCGGCACGATGTTCTGGATCCTGGGTTCGTTGCAGAACGCACGGTGGGGCGACCTGGGCATCCCCACGCTGGCCATTGCGATCTGCTCGGTGTGGCTCCTCGCACGCGGGCGCTCGATGAACGTGTTGGCGACCGGCGACGACACGGCGAGCGCGCTCGGCGTCGACGTGAACCGGTTGAGGATCGAACTGCTCGTGATCACGTCGCTGCTCACCGCCACGGCCGTCAGCGTCGCCGGAGGGATCGGTTTCGTGGGGCTGATGATTCCCCACGCGGCACGATTCGTCGTCGGCCCCGACCATCGTCGACTGCTGCCCGTGTCGGCGCTGGTGGGCGCGGTGTTCTTGGTGTTGGTCGACCTGCTGAGCCGAGTGGTGGACCGCCCGAACGAGTTGCCCGTCGGCATCTTCACCGCCGCCATCGGGGCCCCGTTCTTCCTGTTGCTGATGCGTCGCGGTGGACGAGCCGCCTGATGCGCGCCGAGATCGTTGGTGTGTCGCTCCAGATCGACGGGGTGTCCATCGTTCGCGACGTGTCGATGGACGTGCCAGCGGGCACCTTCCACGGCGTCATCGGGCCGAACGGTTCGGGCAAGAGCACCCTCTTGCGCGCGGTCTATCGCTCGCTGCGTCCACACGATGGTCAGGTGCTGCTCGGGGGAGACGACGTGTGGCGCGACCTGTCGGCTCGCGACGCGGCGCGTCGGCGGGCGGTGCTCGCTCAGGATTCATCGCTGGACTTCGAGTTCACGGTGACCGACGTGGTGGCCATGGGCCGCGCACCGCACAAGACACTGTTCGAGCGCGACACCGCACGCGACCGCGAGCTGGTCGTCACCGCGCTCGAGCACGTGGGCATGGCGTGGGCAGGCTCACGTCTGGCAGCCACGCTGTCGGGCGGCGAGCGCCAGCGCGTGTTCCTCGCCCGTGCCATCACCCAGCAGGCACCGGTGCTGGTGCTCGACGAGCCGACCAACCATCTGGATGTGCGCGCCCAACTCGAGCTGCTGCGCCTGGTGAAGTCGTTGGGGCTGACCACCATCGCCGCGCTCCACGACCTGGACCAAGCTGTCTCCATGTGCGACGGCATCACCATCATGCGTGAGGGCCACGCCGTCGCCAGTGGCGCACCCCTGGCGGTACTCACGCCCGAGCGAATCGCCGACGTCTTCGGCGTGCGCGCGCATGTGGGCGAACACCCGCTGACCGGTCGCCCGCACATCACCGTTGCTCCGCTCGAACCCGACACTCACTCATCACCGAAGGACTCCCCGTGAAGATCGCCATCCTCCTCTATCCGGGCTTCACCGCCCTCGACGCCATCGGCCCGTATCATGCGTTGGCCGGCACCCCCGGCTACGAGTTCACGTTCGTGGCCGAACACGCCGGACCGGTGGGCAACGGCGGGTCGTTCACGATGGAGGCTCCCACCGGCATCGACGAGCTCGACACAGTGGACGTGTTGTTGGTGCCCGGTGGCATCGCCGCCATCCAGCTCGCGCAGGACGGTGGGCCGCTCATCGACTGGATCCGTCACGTGCATCCCAATACGCAATGGACCACTTCGGTGTGCACCGGAGCGCTGATGTTGGGGGCGGCCGGCTGCCTGCAGGGTGCGCCGGCGACGACGCACTGGTACTGCATGGACGACCTGATTGCCTACGGGGCCACGCCGGTGGAGGAGCGCGTGGTGGAGTACGGGAAGATCATCACGTCGGCCGGTGTCTCGGCGGGCATCGACATGGGGCTCACACTCGCCGAGCGATTGGTGAGCACCGAGCACGCGCAGGCGGTGCAGCTCGACATGGAGTACGACCCGGCACCGCCCTTCGACAGCGGTCACCCGCGCAGCGCACCGCCGCAGGTGTACGCGCACGTCAAGGGCATGTACGACCAGATGCTCGGTCGCGCGTGAGCGGAGGACCGAGCCGCACCGTCCAGGCGATCGGGCTCAGGAGAACAGGTTCAGCAGCACGGTGACGCAGCAGACCATTCCCAGGGTTTGCAGCAGGCGCAGCGAGCGACGGGTGTGGGCCTCCACCGACATGGACGCACGGCCCATCATCAGCGAGCCGGCAGCGATGGCCGCCATGGCCACGAACAGCGAGGGGCTGCGGGTCAGGCCGAGTACTCCGAATGCGCAGGCCGCGGTCACCAGCACCAGCCACAGTCCAGCGACGCCGTCGGTGTCGAGAGTGTCCGGACGGTTGGAAGTCACCGGCGCAGGTGCGGTGGTGGCCAGATCCGTCATGTCTCCCAGCATGGATGACGTTCATTTCGCCGGGAAGTGGAATGTCGTCAAGAGTCACGGCCGCGCCGTCACCCGTCGCTGCGGGTCGCTCACGCACGATGGCGAGCACCACTCAGTGGTGTCGAGCGCCCGCTGTCAGGGATGCTCGGGCGCCAGTTGTGCGCAGAGGAGTTCGAGGGACAGCAACGTGTCCTCGCTCCATCCCATCGACACCCTCGCCGAATCGTCGTCGAGGGCGAAGTCCACCATTGCGGGCGACACCGCCGGCGGATGATGGCCGCCGATGGCGTGCGCCGCAGCCTCGAGCGCGTCGGTGAGCTCCGTCCAGAGACGAGCGAGGTCCGGGTGATGGAGACGCTGGCCATGGTGCAGCCGGTGTGTCGTACCGCTCGGCACCGGGAAGCAGAGTCGCCACAACATGCAGATCGCGAGCACGAGCGTGGCCACCGACGCCAGCCCTGTCGGCTGCCGAAGGAAGATCAGCACGAAACCGATGAAGGGCAGGCGTGCCTGCACCTCGCCGATCAACATGGACTCATCGACCAGCCAGGTGTCGTCGGTGTCGTTGGCGTCCCCCTTGGTGGTCAGGGCGCCATCGTCGACGTCGACGACCCGGTGCGTCACCACCCCGGCCGACTCCGACGGCTGGAAGGTGACGATGTCACCCACGGATGGGAGGCCGTCCGCGGGGCGGATCAACACTGCGTCACCCACCTGGATGGCGGGTTCCATCGAGCCGGTGCGGACGGTGTAGATGCGATAGCCGCGCTGCCACGCCCAGGCTGCGGACGCGGCCAGGCCGACGAGAACGAGCACCATCGTCACCAGTACCGCTCGCCGCAAGAGCCGCATCGCCACCTCCTCTCCGTCGATGAACCCGAACGTCGAGCCGGAGTGGGCACCACCCACCCCGGCCAGGCGTCATCGGATCAGGGCTGGATGCCCACCTGAGTACCCACCAGCAAGTAGTCGAGGCCCGGGACCACAGGGATCGGATCGGGCTGCGTGGTGAAGGCCGAACCGAGCGTGAACGAGAACGAGAACGTCCCAGTGCCACCGGGAGCGACATTGCCGAACAACTTCAACTTGTTCGGAAGCGCACAGATCGTCGGTTGGGGCGGGATGCCGGGCGTGCCGCACGCGAAGTTGCTGTTGAGGTTCGCGGAGTAGAAGATCGTGTCGCTGTTCGCCTTGACCTCCACGGCGCCGAACGAGCCGAGCTGATTGAGCATCTGGAACTGCGGCGTGTTCGGGAACGTGATCCACACGTCCTGCGGGCTCAAACCGGTGTTGGCGAACGTGGCCGTCGCCGTGCGGGTCTCACCGGGCAGGATGTGCTCGAACTCGAAGTCGAGACCATTCGCTCCGGTGCCACCCGACCCTTCGATCTTGATCGATCCGAGTGTTCCGGAGAACGTGCCGGCCTCCGAGTCGCTGAAGTACGCCCCGGTGGCACCGCTGGCCGCAGCCACGAGGCCCCCTGACAATCCCAGGCAGGCGACGAAGACCCCAACGCGAGTGAGTTTCGTGAGACGCATGCGAATACCTCCTTCTGGGCGCGCCACATCAGCGATCACCCAATCAATGAGGTCGTCGGTTTCGCCACTCGCTCACTGCCAGGCACCTCGGCGACCACATCGCCTGGCAGGTCATCGCCCGTCCCCAGACCGGAACTCCCGGCCGTTCTCGGGAACCTAACCGCACGCTTTCTCGCGCGTCAATGGCGCAATTCTCCCACAGCACTTTCGGTGTATTTGATGTCAATGTGGACAGCCACACGCGTGCCATTCAGTGTGTCACCACACTTCATCGAAGTGTGGGAGACCCCATCACGCGAGGCCACCTCACCCTGCCGGGCCCACGCGGTGTCATGCCACGCGGCCCGTGGCAGTATTCATCCATGACTACCGCGGTCCCGAAGGACGCACGCATCTACGTGGCGGGCCACACCGGTCTGGTGGGGTCGGCGACGGTTCGCCGCCTCGAGGCCGCGGGGCACACGAACATCCTCACCGCGTCTCGCAAGCAACTCGATCTGCGCGACCAGAGCGAGGTGTCGCACTGGTTCAAGGCAAACCGTCCCGAGTACGTGTTCCTGGTGGCCGGCACGGTGGGCGGCATCATGGCCAACAGCACGCGACCGGCCGAGTTCATCTACGACAACATGATGATCCACGGCACCGTGGTGCACGCCGCCTACGAGTACAACACCACCAAGTTGCTGTACCTGGGCTCGAGCTGCATCTACCCGCGCGACGCGTCGCAGCCGATCACCGAGGAAGCACTCCTCACCGGTCCGCTCGAGCCCACCAACGAGTGGTACGCCATCGCCAAGATCTCGGGCATCAAGCTGTGCCAGGCCTACCGCCGCCAGTACGGGTGCAACTTCATCTCGGCCATGCCGACCAACCTGTACGGCCCCAACGACAACTTCGACCTCACCTCCAGCCACGTGCTGCCGGCACTGATCCGTCGCTTCCACGATGCGAAGGTGCAAGGCGTCGACGAGGTCCAGATCTGGGGCACCGGTTCACCGCAGCGCGAGTTCCTCCACGTCGACGACCTGGCCGACGCATGCCTCCATTTGATGGAGCACTACGACGACGACCAACACGTGAACGTCGGCACCGGAGTGGACCTGCCCATCAAGGAACTGGCCGAGAAGATCCGCGACGTGGTGCACCCCACCGCCACGCTCACCTTCGACACCAGCAAGCCCGACGGCACGCCGCGCAAAGTGCTCGACGTGAGCAAGCTCAACAGCAACGGCTGGAAGGCGAGCATCGACCTCGACGCCGGCATCCGCACCACCTACCAGTGGTTCCTCGAACAGCTCGAGCAGCAGAACGCCCTTCGCGGCTACTGAATGCGAAGGGTCGCCAACGTTCGGTCCGGCTCAACGTGTGACCCGACCTGCCCACGGCCGACGGGGTGGTGCCGCGCAGGCGCGCCTTCGCTCGGTTGCCCTGTTCGGTGCACAGGCGTACATTTAGGCGTATGCCACGCCTTCAGGTCTACCTGCCCGAGGATCTTCACGATGAGCTGAAGCGACGCGGGCTCCCGGCGTCCGAACTCCTACAGATCGCACTTCGGGCCGAGCTCGAACGCCAGGATGCGCTCGACGAGACAACGACCTATCTCGAGGAACTCGCCGCCGAGGTCGGCGAACCCACCGCCCGTCAACGCACCCATGCGGACGCGATCGTTCGACGAGTTCGCGAGCGAGGCCTCGGCCAGGCCGGCTGACATGCTCATCCTCGACAGCGGGGGTGTGACCCGATTGTCGTCACGCACCAAGCCAGCGCTCGCGCTCATCCGCTCCCTCGTGGACGAGGGGCTCTGGCCCCCGATCGTCCCAACGATGGTCCTCGTCGAGTCGCTCCGCGGCGATCCAGCGCGAGACGCCAACACGAACCGATTCCTCAAGACCTGCATCATCCAACCAGAGGTCACGCCCGACATGGCCCGGCGAGCCGCCGAGCTCAGGCGCCGCGCTCGAACCGGCTCCGCCGTCGACGCCCTCATCGTCGCGCTCGCCGAGCCGGACGGGACCGTTCTCACCGGAGACAAGGCCGACATCGAAGCGCTCGCTGCACACGCACGGGGAGTCTCGGTCGAACTCATCTGATGGCCGCGCCTCGACTCGCACGAGTCCGTGTCCCAACCGACCGGAAACCGGCGGCGCACACGCTGACGCTCGTCGACGCGAGACGCGTCGGTGACCCCTGATGGGGACAGAGCGCGTCAGTGCTGAGCGTCGAGTACAAGACGGCTGCGGCAGATGATCTCGTTGAGCAGCCGCTCGGCAGCAGCGACATCCTCGCTGGCGAGGTCATGCCAGATGGGTGCTGTCATCTTTGTGATGACGGCCTGCAAGGACCGGAGGAGATCGCGGCCAACAGTCGTCAATCGACCGCCATCGAGAAGCCCGCGCTCCGTCAGCTGATCGACGAGTTGTGCGGGGTTCGTGAAATGTGCGCGGTCGGCGAGCGCAGCCGCGAGCGCCGGACCGTCGACGGAATCGAGTTGATCGGCGACCCGCAGCGTCACCCACTGCGGCTCGTTCAGCCCGCTGCCTTCGAGCGCCCGGCAGAGCATCGCATTCAGCGTCTTCTCGGTCTCACCGATGAGTTGCGGGCCGAATCGCGTGGTCATGATTGTTCTCCTCCATAATCGTTGGCACGACCAACGATATAAGATCGTTGGCCGTACCAACAACCCGTTCTAGAATGAAGGACATGGCGAGCCTGAAGCGTGTCGACGGGTTACCGACCTGGCTGCTCAGCCGCGCCAACGCCCGCGCTCAGGCGATCCTGCACGACGCGTTTGGTCGCGCCGGCGTTCGCGGGTACCACTTCCGAGTCCTCGCAGCGCTCGAAGAGTTCGGACCCGTGAGCCAGGCCAACCTTGGCCGACGTACCGGGATTGATCGCAGCGACATTGTGGCCACACTGAACGACCTCGTGGTCAAGGACCTCGTGAGCCGTGCCCCGGACTCCAACGACCGACGTCAGAATGTGGTCACGATCACTCGGCCCGGAGAGGAGATGCTGCGCCGGCTCGACGTCGCTCTCACCGAGGTACAGGATGTCGTCCTCGAGCCGCTCAATGACCGCGAGCGCGCCACTCTCATCCGTCTGCTCGCAAAGCTGGGTTAACGACGCGCCAGGCTGGACGTCGCGGAGCAGTGCCGCCCCGGCGATAGGGGGCACCCCATCCGACGGCCTGGCGCGCGCAGATCGCCGACTCGAGCTGCGACGCTGTCACCTTGCCAACGCACGCCGACGAGATCGGTGGCCGCCGGTGGTGACGCAGGCGTTTGCGAGTGTTGCCCGTCCCGATCCACGGACCCCTTGGCGCTCTACAGATCCTCGCTAGCGTTCGTCTGATGGCAAGTACCGGTTACGTCGCCCTTCTACGGGGCATCAACGTCGGTGGCAAGAACAAGATGACGATGGCCGACCTCCGCGACGCCTTCGCCGGCGCCGGCTTCGACGACGTCGGCACATACATCGCCTCCGGCAACGTGCTGTTCCGCACTGAGCGACCGGCCACAACGCTCGAGGACGAGATCGAGAGCGTTCTCGAGAAGCAGTTCGGGATGCCGCTGGTGGTCATGGTGCGTTCCCATCTGCAGGTCCGCGCGGTGGTAGATCAGGCTCCGGCCGACTTCGTCGTCCTCAACGGCACCCACCACCGCGATGCCGCGTTCTTGAAGTTGCCGCTCACGCCGGAAGAAGCAATGGGGGTGGTGCAGCTGCGCGAGGGCGTCGACCAGGCATGGGCCGGCAAGGGCGTCGTGTACTTCGCTCGCCTCAGTGCCGAGCGGCAGCGCAGCTTGATGTCGAGGATCGTTGGCACCCCCGAGTACCAGCTGATGACCATCCGCAGCTGGTCGACCACCACTCACCTCCTCGCCCTCCTCGACAACTTGTGAACATCGAAATGGCACGCGGACAAGTGCGGGATGAGCCAGGCAGCCTGCTCGTCGGATCCGCAGTGCAGCTTTGATCTGGCGGGATGCTCATCGCGGCAACACCTCACCACAGCCACCAGGCGACCCCCAGCGCAACCGCAAGGCCGGCGAGGTCGCCGAGGTGGATGCCGTGGTCCGTGCTCAGGCTGAACAGCACCGGGCCTTCCAGCGGGTGGGGCACCAACACCCACACGGCCAACACCGCGAGCAACAGGCCCGTCAGCACGAGACGGGTGGCGACGCTTCGTCGTGCTCGGTCGCCTCGCTGCATCGATCGAACGCTACGCGCCGACCGCGGAAGTATCTCTGTCACACCCCTCGTGTTGAATGCGGCCATGGAGTTGCACGTGCCCGAGGTCGAGGAATTGGCGGCGATGTCGCCGGTCGATGTCGAACGTTTGGCGCACGTGCTCGAGGTGCAACGGCGCCAGTTGGAAGCGACCACCGCGCTGCTCGTCCAGCGTGTCGACGCAGCGGGTGCGTACGCGGCCGATGGTCATCGTCGGGTCGCAGCGTGGGGGCGTGCCACCAACAACTGGTCGGGTCCCGAGGCGGCCGTGCTCGTCAAGCTCGCCCGAGCCATGGCCACGTTGCCCGGGTTCGCTCGGGCAGCGCTCGCCGGCGAGCTGGGCGTCGCGCAGATGCATGCCATCGCTCGGGTCGCCGCCAACCCTCGGGTGCGCGAGCACCTGGCCGAGGCCGACGAGTTGTTCACCAACGCAGCGCGCGACTTGCCGTTCGACGATCTGTCGGAAATGCTGCGGCACTGGGAAGAACTCGCCGATGCCGACGGCGCCCGCTCCCGCCACGACCGTGCCGTGCTCGACCGTCGGGCAGGCGTCACGTTCGTCGGCGCACGAGCCTTCCTCGATGCGCAGGGCCCCGCGTTCGACGGCGTCATCTTCGACGAGGTGCTCCAGCACTTCGTGCAGATCGAATGGCAGACCGAATGGGACATGCTCGCCACCGTCCACGGCGATGCCATGTGCGCCGGCCTCATGGAGCGCACCCACTCACAACGGTGCTTCGACGCCCTCCAACGCCTGTTCGCCGCGGCCGCGGGGTCGAGCGAGTTGGGGCCGAAGATCACCGTCGACATCGTCATCGACCAGGCCACCTACGAACACGAACTCGAGGCGATGCTGGGCGGCAACCCGGCACCGATCCCGCCATCGCACGCCCCGTCTCGTCGGTGCGAAGACGCACAGGGTCGTGTGGTCGATCCGCGGGCGGCGGTCGCCGCGTCCCTGGTCGGTCAGGTACGCCGGCTCGTCCTCGCCGCCGATGGTGTGGTGTTGAACATGGGGCGCCGACAGCGGCTGTTCACCGGCGCGGCACGCGAAGCGGTGTTGCTGTCCGCACGCCGGTGCACGACCGCCGGCTGCACCATCCCCGGCCATCGATGTCAGGCCGATCACCTGGTCCCAGCGGCCCGCGGCGGGCCCACCGACGCGGCCAACGGCGGGCCCTCATGCCGGTTCCACAATCCGTTCAAGAACAACGGCATGCGCACCATGCGCGACGCCAAGGGCCGTTGGCACACCTACCGACCCGACGGCACCGAGATCGGCTGGCCCATGCTGCGCACCAACCTGCAGCATGCAGGGGTCGCCGTCCTGGCCATGGGCCCCTGACCCAGCGCACACGCCCGCCCGTGAACGACCGGCCCGCCCAAGGGCCGGTCAAAGGCGCGCCCCTCATGGGGCGAGACACGGACAGATCTCCTACTTGTCGAGATACGAGCGATCGGCGTACGGGAACCCGTTGAGTTGGCAATCCTTGGAGTCGTCGTATTCGTAGTAGGCGCGAACCTCAGCAATCCGGCCTTGCTTCATCACATACCACTCAGTGCCTCGGAACATCATCCGAGCTCCTGAGTCCGGCAACGTGTACGCGCAACTCCACTCGCTGACGACCTCGTCGCCGCTCCCGATCAAGTGGTCGATCTTCCACGTCGGGTCGTAGACCTTCTTGAACTTCCGCCAGTAGTTGGCGAGATGGGCCGCGCCGTGGATGGGCGGGTGGGCGGCGGGCAGGAAGTAGTGGACGACGTCGTCGTCCAAGGTGCGCAGGAGATGCTCCATCTCACCGGTGTTGCAACCGTCGAAGTAGTCCAAGACCACCTCGATGTGTGCGTCGATGGACATGGCATCCCTTCTCGAACCCTCTGTGTCGCCGGGGAAAGTGTGGTCCCGCGAGGTGTGAACGTCAATCCCCGGTCACCGGCGCGCCGACATCGGCCGGACACGTCAGGTGATGGTGACCCCGATGATCCACACGGCCGCAGCCAACAGGGTCGAGGTCAGCTCGAGCAGCATCGAGATGCCCACGGCGCGCAAGGCCGCCTTGGTCGACGGCCACGCCGCCGACGCTCCGACCCGCTGGACCTCCGACGCGTAGACGCCGAGGACGAAGCCGAGGAGCACTCCCACGACAGGGACGACGAAGAACCCCACGATGGCCAGCAACCCACCGACGATCAGTGTGCGGTTGGGAACTCCGGCGGCGCGCAACCGGTGGCGGTGCCGACGGAGAAGCCCCACACCACGATGGCCGACCAGGCGAGCAACGAGCCGGGAAGCACGGGCACCACGACGCCCACCAGCCCGACGGCGATGCCGACGGCGACGAGCACCTCGACAACGGTCATCGTCAACAGACTGTCAGACCGCGGATCCGATGCCGTTCAGACCTGTACTTGTTCGCCCAGCAGCACGCTGAACACGGTGCCGTCCATCCGGAACGACGGATCCGTCTCGTAGCGATTCCGAAGGTCGTTGAGTCGTTCATCCGGGTCGACGGTCAGTTCGGCGATGGTGTCGAAGACCGCCAAGACCTCCGCCGTCGGCGGTTCATCGCCGGGCTCCCAACCGAGCCCCCAGATGTCCCAGGGCAGCATCTCGACCTTGTTCAAGGCTGCGAAGTCGAGGCGGAGGTTGCCGGCGATCCAGAACGCACCGTGCTCGCCGATCGACGTCAGGCCGCAACGGTCTGCGTCGAGTCGGCCGGCCCTCCATGCCTGCCAAGCATGTCCAGCCGTGAAGAACTGCTCCGGCCCCACCTCGACCGGGATGTCGCTGCTCATTCCGATCAGTCGCTGCCAGGTCTCGTCGAGTTGCGCGTCGACCATCGTCCACCGATGCCGCTCGGCGTCCCAGTACTCGGCCACCCAGTGGTCTTCGTAGTAGCCCGGCACGAAGTAGGCACCGAACCCGCAGCGCGATCGCGCGGGTATCCCGGCGGCCCGTAGGAGAGCGACCGTGAGGAGCGTGAAGGTGTTGCACCGTCCACCGATGCGATCACCAGGGCTGCGGGGCTTGTCGAGTGGGCGGGGGTCGACCGTGCGGGCGAGTTCGAGGAGCGCCGCCGCGTTCCGTTCGTGCACCGCTCCGGACTGCACGGGGGTGAGTTCGACGTCGTAGAGGTCCTTGGCAGCGAGGTCGTACACGAGCAACCCCTGCACGATGTCGACCGCTTCTCGGACATCGGCGACCTCGATGCCGAACCCGGTGACGTCGGTGTGTCGCCCCGGGGATGCGTAGAACTCCGGTGGCGTCGCTGTCATCGCCCGATCCTCTCACCGGCCGTGCACCACGTCGAGAGGTCCCCGACGCCGCGGTGGGGCGGCTCAGGCCGGTTGGACCGTGCGGCGCATGACGGTGTTCTTCAACCCCTTGGAGCGGACGAACTCGAAACCCGCTTGCTCGTACATCGTGCGCGTTCCGTTGTAGACGAACGAGTTGTTCATCCGCTTCTCGCCGATCTCGTGCGGGTACCCCTCGACCACGCCGCCACCCTGCGCCGCGATCAGATCCAGCGCACCAGCCAGCGCCACCTTGGCGTACTGCTGCCGGCGGTACCGCTTGTCGACGAAGATACAGGTGATGCGGTAGTCGGGCATCACGTCGGCCTCGGCGAGGTACTGCTTGCTGTGGTGGATGTTCGGCAACTCGTCCGGGGTGCCGTACTCGGCCCACGCGATCGCCTCGTCGCCCACCATCACCAGCGCCGCATGAGCCACTCCGGCCTCGACCATCAGCTGCTTGAACGCTCGGCCGCCCTCGTAACCCGGCCCGCGTTCGGCGCAGTCGTGGAAGTAGGTGCACCAGCACCCACCGAAGATCCCGTTGTGCCGCTGCTCGAGTCCCCTGCATGCATCTCTGCATGCAATCTTGTTAGCATTGGTGCATGCAAAGCACCAGCGTGCGAATCGACCGGCGCACTCATCTCGAGCTCAAGCAGCTCGCCACCTCCATGGGCACCACGGTGAGCGACACGGTGTCCATCGCCGTCCGGCGTTTGCGCCAAGACCAGATCGGCGAACAACTGGCGTCAGCACTCGCCGCGGACGACGTCGCGTGGCTCGATGCTGACCTCGGGTGATGTCGTCCACCTCGATCTCGGCGTGCCTGCCGGGCGCGAGGCCGGGTTCCGCCATCCAGCGGTCGTGGTCACAGCGCAGCGCGTCCTCGACGCGTCCCCCACCGTCGTGCAGGTGGTCCCGCTCACGTCCACCATCCGCAACTTCGCGTCCGAAATCGACATCGAGCCCAGCCCCACCAACGGGCTGCAACATCGGTCCGCTGCGCAGTGCCAGCATGTACGAGCTGTCTCCGTCGCACGGATCGACCGAGTGCACGGCAACGTCGGAGCGATGACCATCTCTCAGATTCGCGAGATCCTCGGCATCATCCTCGACGTCCCCTTCCACTGACGCGGCCGGCGACCCACACCGATTGGATGTCGGCGGGGCGGGTGAGGCGGACGATCTTCTCGAAGATGCGATCGTCGTCGTCGTCGATGCCGTCCCACGCCCGCATCCCCGAGCTCACCGACGCGGTCTCCACCACGATTGCGTCGAACTGCATGCCTGCCGTGAACCGCCCCACCGGCAACCCGAGCACGCCCGCACCGCCCACGGTGCCCAGGTGGAAGGCGCTCACCGCATCGAGACGCGAGTCGGGTACACCTCGCTCCCCTGCCGGCAGCCGCTGGTCGACACCGTCGTGCAGGATGCGCGACGAGTCGATCGCGATCGCGCACTGGTGCAGCAGGCCTGGCTCGGCACCGCCGGCGATGTCGGTGCCCATGCCCACCTTCACGCCCGCCTGCATGATGCGCCGCGCGGGGAACACGGCGTTGGCGAAGTAGGCGTTGCTCAGCGGGCAGTGGGCGACACCGGCGGCCGCGGCGCGAATGGTGCGCAGGTCGTCGTCGCCCAGATGGTTGCCGTGCGCCAGCACGGTGCCCTCACGCAACAATCCGAACCCGGCCAGCGCGTGCGTGTCGGTCACGCCACATCGGTCGAGCACCGCGCCGTGTTCCCAGTCGCTCTCCGAGCAGTGGGTCTGCACCAGCGCGCCCGTCTCCTCGGCCAGAGCGCCCAACCCGTGCAGCAATTCGTCGGTGCAGGCGGGCACGAACCGCGGAGTGACGATCGGCTGCACCAACTCGCTTCCCAGGGAGCGGATGGCGTCGACCGATCGACGACTCGCTGCCACGCCCTCCGCGGCTGACGCGTCGCGGTACCAGTCGGGTGTGCCCTCCGGATGGTCCATCGCCACCCGTCCCACGAACGCACGCTGGCCGCTGCGCACGCACTGCTCCGCCAGGGCCAGCGTGGCCGGCTCATGGATCGACGAGAAGTACACGGCGGTGGTGGTGCCGTGAGCCAACAGCGTGGGCACCATGTGCGCCCACACGTCGCGGGCGAACCCCTCGTCGGCGAAACGGGCCTCCAGCGGGAACGTGTACTCGAACAGCCACCGCTCCAACGGCAGATCCAGTCCCGTGCCAAGCTGCGGCCACTGCGGTGCATGGATGTGCAGGTCCACCAGACCCGGCAGCAGTCGCTGAGTGGGCTGCAGCCGGTGGACGAGCGCCGCGCCCGCGATCGCCGCGACCCCCTCCGCCGAGTCGACCGCACGCACGCCCACGATCTCGCCGGCCCCGTCCACCGCGACCACCACGTCGCGCAACACCTCCAGCCGATCCGCCGTGGGCGTGTGGTACGCCGTCCCCACCACGGCCAACGCGATCTCGCTCATGCCCCCGACGGTAGGCGATCACCCGATATCCCCGATCCCCCCGGTACGGTCTCGGGCATGGTGACGCTCGAAGAGGTAACTGAGATGGCGATGGCGTTTCCGCACGTCACCGAGGGCGAACGGTTCGGGCATCGCACTTGGCTCGTCAGCGGGCGGGCGTTCGCGTGGGAACGGCCGTTCAGCAAGGCCGACATCACGCGCTTCGGCAAGGAGACACCTCCGGCCGGCCCCATCGTGGCCGTGCGGGTGGACGACCTCGAGGAGAAGGACGCCGTGCTCGCCGCCCAACCGAAGGCGTTCTTCACCATCCCCCACTTCGACGGCTACCCGGCCGTGCTCATCCAGCTCGACAGGGTGACGAAGAAGCCCATGCGGGAAGCGCTCGAGGACGGCTGGCTCGCCTGCGCACCGGCGAAGCTCGTCGACGCCTACCTGCACCGCTGACGCCGGGGGCAAATCCGAAAGAAGTGAAACGAGCTCACCAGGCGGCCGCTCGGCGGACGGATGGTTGGTTGCGTTCGGCTCCCCGCGGGCATACCTTTACTTCCATGGTGAAAGTAAAGGATCGGCGTCGTGGCGCCACACGCATCAGCTCCAAGCACCAGATCACCATTCCCGCCGACGCGCTGCGCAGTGCCGGCCTGGAGGTGGGCGAACGGGTCGTCGCCCGTGCCGATGGTCCCGGGCGCGTGGTGCTGGAACGTGAGCACGATGTGCTCGCCGAGTTCGCCGGCGCGATGACAGGCGTCTACACCCGCACCGAGATCGAGGATCTGCGAGCCGAGTGGGACTGATCCACCTCGATGCCGGCGTGGTGATCGGTTTCCTCGATCGCGACGATGCCCATCACCAGGCAGCCAGCGACACGATGACACAGGCATTGCGCAACGGCGATCGCCTGGCCATGGCGTCATCGGCGTTCGCCGAGTGTCTGGTCGGCCCGGCCCGCCGGGGACCGGCCGAGGTGCAGTTGGTGCGAGACCTGTTCGAGCGCGTGCCCATCACCATCGTTCCGCTGACCGCCGAGATCGCCGTCACCGCCGCCCAACTCCGGGCACGCCACCGCAGTCTCCGGTTACCGGATGCCATCATCATCGCCACCGCGGTCGAGCACGGTGCCGACCAGTTGGTGACCACCGATCGGAAGTGGCCCACCGCCCGATCACTGAAGACCAGCACCACCATCCGTCATCTCTGACATCGGGTTGGTTTAATCGAACATCTGTTCGACTACAGTGATCGAGGTGGACCCCGGCCCCACCATCCTCCACGCCGACCTCGATGCCTTCTACGCCTCCGTCGAGCAGCTGCTGCACCCCGAACTGCGGGGCAAGCCCATCGCGGTGGGCGGCGGTGTGGTGCTGGCCTGCTCCTACGAGGCCAAGCGGTACGGGGTGTCCAGCGGCATGTCGGGCAACAAGGCCAAGCAGCTCTGTCCCAACCTGCAGTTCGTGGGCGGCCACTTCAAGGAGTACCAGCGCCTGGGCGACGAGGTGATGGCCGTGCTGCACGACTTCACGCCCATGGTGCAACGCATCTCCATCGACGAGGCGTTCATCGACGTCACCGGGTCGGTGCACCTGTTCGGCCCACCCGAGGTCATCGGCGCCCGCATCCGCGAGCGCGTGCGCACCGACATCGGGCTGCCCATCTCGGTGGGCGCGGCCCGCACCAAGCACCTCGCGAAGATCGCCTCGCAGGTGGCCAAGCCCGACGGGCTGGTGGTGGTGCAGCCCCACCTGGAAACCGAGTTCCTCCACCCGCTGCCTGTGGGGCTGATGTGGGGCATCGGCCCGGTCACGCAGGCGAAGCTGGCCGAGCGAGGCGTGCACACCATCGGGCAGCTCGCCGAGGTGTCACCCGAGGTGCTGCACTCGCTGTTGGGCAAGGCGCTCGGCGGGAAGGTGGGCGCGCTCGCCAACAACGACGACCGGCGCAAGGTGCGGCCCAACGGGCGCGCCGGGTCGGTGGGTGCGCAGTCGGCATTCGGCCGGCGCGACCCCGAGCCCGAGTTCGTGCGCCAGGTGCTCGGCCACCTCGCCGATCGAGTGGCCGGCCGGTTGCGGGCCAAGCTGCGCGCCGGCCGCACCGTCACCGTACGCATCCGCTTCGCCGGCATGAAGGCCATCACCCGCTCGCACACCGGGCGGCTGCCGGTGAACAGCACGCTCACGCTCACCGAGATCGCCGAGCGGTTGGTGTGGGGTGCGCTCAGCCAGCCGAGCGAGGAGCGGGTGCAGATCTCGCTGCTCGCCATCTCCGTGTCGAACCTGGTCGACCAGGCGTCACTGCAACTCGAGCTCCCCCTCGAACCCGACAACCCAGAGAGCGCGGGCGATGTGGCCGCAGCGCGATTCGCCATCGACCACTCGGTCGACGAAGTGCGACGGCGCTTCGGCCGCTCCGCCGTGGGCTACGCCTCGGTCACGCTCAGCGAGCACACGTCCGTGCCCGAGGAGTTCCGCGAGCTCGCCGAACACGAGCTGTGAGATACGTCACGTTTGCTAGCGCGTGCTTGCAAGAGTGAGCAGTTCGGCGCACGATGGAAGGAGAGATCGACGCCTCAGGAGGCATCCATGGACACCATGACCACCATCAAGAAGTGGGAAGACGAGTTCTTCACCGTCACCAAGAAGGTGGAGGAGCCGGTCGTCCGCTACACCGGCCGCATGGCCGAGACCGCCGCCCAGTACGTGCCCGAGCGCCCGACCTTCATGGCCGGGATGCCCACCATGCACCAGCTGGTCGACAACGGCCTGAAGTTCCGCAAGCGGATGGTCGACGAGCAGGCCACCTTCGTGCGCCGCATGTTGATCGCGATGGGCCCGATGACCACGAAGTTCGAGGCCACCAAGCCCGCACCCAAGACCGCCCCGAAGGCCGCCGCCAAGCCGGCAGCCCGCCGTGTGATGCGCGCCGCGTAACACCCTTCCTGCAACCACGTTCCGAGGTCGCACCAACTGCCCAGGTGCGACCTCGGTCGCGTCCGGGCGGCGGTGGGACCGGCCGCCGAACTCAGCCGCCGAACTGGTCGAAGATCCGCAGCGCGGCCGGGCCGAGCAACACGATGAAGATCACCGGCAGGATGCACAGCACCGTCGGGAACAGGATCTTGACCGGCAACTTCATGGCCATCTCCTCGGCCGCCTGACGCTGCTTCAACCGCATCTCGTCGGCCTGCACCCGCAGGGTCTCGGTCACCGGCACACCGAGCTGGTCAGCTTGCGACAGTGCCGCGACGAACCCGCGCAGTTCGGGGATGTCCACACGATCGGCCATGTGCGTGAGGGCCGTCGCACGGCTGACGCCGACCCGCATGTCCTGCACCACCCGACGCAGCTCCTCGCCCATCGCACCCTGGTTCGCCTGCGCGCTCCGCACCAGCGCGGCGTCGATGCTGAGACCGGCTCGCACCATCACCGCCAACTGGTCGATCACCTCGGCTACCTCCATCCGCACTGCGTCCCTGCGATGGTTCACCTTCGACTCCAACACGACATTCGGGAAGAAGAACCCGAGCAACGTCACGCAGACGAGGAGGAGGAGGTTGAGCGCGTTCGGTGCACCGAGGAACCGCACCAGCAACAGGAAGCCGACGATCACGGCGAGCAGGAACTTGGCCGCGAGCACCCGTTCCACCGACCAACCATCCGGGCTCCCCGCGCTGCGGATCCGGCGCGCGATGGCAGCCGTGCGGTCGCCCGGCAGCAGCCCGTGCAGCCACTCACCCGGGCGATGGAGTGGTCCGACCGCCCGCTCCGATGCGCTCGGCACCAGGCTCCGAGCACGCAAGTCGGCTTGCACGCCGACCTGTCCGAGGTTCACCGGCTCGGTCGCTCGTCGTCCGGCGACCGACCACCACAGCACGAGCAGCGACAGGAGTACCGCCGCCGATCCGAGAACGAGAGTGAGGTCCATGGGTTCATCCTTCTCACGAGTGCGTCTTGACGAGGCGGTGCATCCACACCCAGCCGATGAGGAGCAGCACGACACCGACGATGATCAGCACCGGTCCGGGCGATTCGGTCATCGGCTCGAAGTAGCCGGGGTTGATCACGCTCAACAGCGCCACCAACAGCACCGGCAGTGCGGTGAGCACCCACGCCGAGAGCCGACCCTCGGCGGTGAGGGTGCGCACCTGTCGGTGCAGCCGTTGCCGTTCGCGCACGGTCTCGGCCACTGCGTCGAGGATGGCGGCCAACTCGCCGCCGACCTCGCGGTTGATGTTGATCGCCGACACCACCCACGCGAAGTCACGGCTCTTCATCCGTGCCGCCGTGGCGGCCAGTGCATCAGTGGGGTCGCGGCCGATGCGCACCTCGAGCAGCACGCGGCGGAACTCGGTGGCGGCCGGCTCGGCGGCCTGGGCGGACACCGCATCGAGCGCTTGCGGGAGGCCATAGCCGGACTGGAGCAGCGTGACGATCAGGTGCAGCACATCGGGCAACTGGTCGTCGAACGCGCGTCGACGCCGATCGGCCTTCGAGGACACGACCATCCATGCCAGGAGCGGCGCGACGACGAGCCCGATCACGAAGCCGAGGATGCCCATGAACGTCGACAGCAGGAGTGCGAGGACGATGCCACCGAGCGTCCCGAGGATGACGAACTCGCCCGGCCGCAGGTTGATCGAGGCCACCTCCAGCGCCACTGCGAGCCCGTGTCGACGGTTGCCGCGATCCAACGCGCGGTCGGCCATCGACTCGACTCGACCACCGAGACCAGTTCGTTCATCGGGGTCGATCAATTCCTTCGGATGGCGGCCGATGTCGAGCGCGACGTCGCTCGGTTCGTGACGGCCGAGGAAGAACGCGAGCATGCCGATCAGCAGTGCCAGGAACAGGCACGCCGCCCCGACGCGCAACCAGGTGTCGGTCGACACCCCTGACGACACGACGTCGTCAGGGGTGGCCCCGCCTCCGCCATCGGACGGGGAGGTGGACGCCACGACGGTGGAGGCGGGGACGGTGGAGGGATCGACGGCGGGCGGCGCCGATCCCCCCAGGGGCACGGTGGCCGTGACCGTGACCGAGACGGGTCCGTCCGCCCCGGCCACCGTGAGGGTGTAGAGCACCTCGCCCGATGCGGTGCTGTCGAACTCGAGCCGGTAGCGGTGCACCAGCGAGTTGGCGATCGACTCGTAGAGCCCGGTCAGGGCCGCAGGGTCACTCGCCGCGCTCAGCGTGCCGTGATTCGCACCGGCCAACTGCTGCAGGCTCGCCGGGTCCGCCTCGGAGCTCGTGAGCTGCACCACACTCGTGCGGATCGCCGCAGCCACGGCCAGCGCGTCGTCGAGCGTGGATTTGCCGACCGTGTTGCCGCCATCGCTCAGCAGCACGATCTGGCGATCGGCCGTGGCACCCGAGAACACCGACTGAGCGAGCACCATCCCGTCGTAGAGCGCGGTCTCACCTCGGGCGGAGAGCTGCCCGATGGCGTGGTTCAATAACGCACGGTCCACCGTCAGCGCGCTGACCAGGCGCGGCGAGTCGGCAAACGCGACGACTCCCACGGGCACCTCCACGGGCAGTACCTCGAGGAACCGCTGCGCTGCCGACTTCGCCGCACCGATCGCGTCGCCTTCCTTCATCGAACCCGACGTGTCGATCGCCAACACCACTTCCAGGCCGGCCGCCGGCACCACCGTCAACGTGGCGTCCACGGGAGTCCCGTTCTCGGTGAGCACCACGTCGGCACCCGTCAGCGTCGTGCCCGTCAGCGCGGCTGGCGCCGCCACTTCGAGCACCACGTGCGGTGGATCGCTCACGTCGACGTTCGTCACGTGCAGGCCGTCATCGGCCGCGCGGACGGTCGCCCCCAGCAAGATGCCGCACAGGATGAGCACGAGTGCCGTGATCAGGATGGCGAGCCGCTGGCGTGTCATCGCTGCCACCCCTTCAACCCAGCGAAGTCGGCGCTGTAGAGATCGCTCGGCAGGTCGACGCCGGCCTCGATGAGACGATCGGTGAAGTGCGGACGCACACCCGTGGGGCGGACGCGACCGAGGGTGTGACCATGCTCGTCGAAGCCTGCCGAGTGGTCGAACGCATAGATGTCGCCAGTGGTGATGGTGCCGCCTTCCATACCCACCACCTCGGTCACCTCGGTCACCCTGCGCGAACCATCGCGGAACCGGTGCAGGTGCACGATGAGGTCGATCGCCGAGGCGACCTGCTCGCGGATGGCGCGGCTGGGCAGGTCGACACCGCTCATCAGCACCAGCGTCTCCAGGCGAGCGAGCGCATCGCGCGGACCGTTGCAGTGGATCGTGGAGATGGAACCGTCGTGGCCGGTGTTCATCGCCTGCAACATGTCGAGCGCCTCAGGGCCACGCACCTCACCGACGATGATGCGGTCGGGACGCATGCGGAGCGCGTTGCGCACCAGATCTCGCACCGTCACCTCACCGCGACCCTCCATGTTCGGAGGACGGCTCTCCAGGCGCACCACGTGTTCCTGGTGCAGTTGCAGCTCGACCGCGTCCTCGATGGTGACGATGCGCTCGTCACTGGGAATGAAGCCGGACAGCACGTTGAGCAACGTGGTCTTGCCGGTGCCGGTACCACCGGACACGATGACGTTGAGCCCCACCTCGACCACGATCTTGAGCAACGCCGCGAGCTCGGGGGTGAGCGTGCCGAAGCCGATGAGATCGTCGACCTGATACGGGTCGACGGCGAACTTGCGAATCGTGAGGGCCGGTCCGTCCACCGCCAGCGGAGGAATGATCGCGTTCACACGCGAACCGTCGGCGAGACGTGCGTCCACCATGGGCGACGACTCGTCGATCCGACGGCCGATGTCGCCGACGATGCGCTCGATCACCCGACGGAGGTGGTCGTCGCTCATGAACCGCACATCGGTCATCTCGATCTTGCCGTTGCGTTCGATGTAGATGGGGTGCAGCGAGTTGACCATCACCTCATCGACCTCCGGGTCGGCGAGGAACCGTTCGATGGGACCCAACCCCACGACGTCGCTCATGATCTCGGCGGCGAGGCGCTGACGTTCGGCGACGGTGAGCGGTTCCTTCGCCTCGGCCATGAGATCCGAGATCTCCTGTGCCACGTAGGCGGTGAGCTGTTCGGTGCCGAGCGTGGAGTCGAACAGGCGAGTACCCAGCCGCGCGAACAGTGCCTCGTGCACACGGGCCTTGAACGTGGACATCGCATCCTTCGGCGGTGCCGCGACCAGTCGCGCCGCGTTGTACGCGGCAGGCGTGCGACCGTCACCGGCTTCGGCGACCTTCAAGCGTTCGGAGAGCTTCATGTCAACGCCTCCTGAATGAGAACCGGGGTTTCGGATCGCTGCGTCCACGGTCGTCGGGGCGGGGGGTGAACCGCTGGGCAAAGGTCCGCAGCTGCAAGGCGACCGGCGAGTCGGGGTCCTCGAGCACGACCACGCGCCCGCGGTTCATGGCCAGCGGCACCAACCGCGAGCTGGGCAGCGCGGCGTCGGCCGACATGCCGATCGCGTTCTCCACGTCGACAACTTCCAGACCCACGCGGGCGTCGGCTCGGTTGAGGATGAAGTGCCGCCGCGCGGCCACCATGCCGGCACGGTCGAGCGCGTCGATCTCCTTGGCCAGATTGCGGATACTGGCGACGTCCATGCTGGCGAGCAGCACGCAGTCGGTGGCCCGGTCGATGGCGGCGAGCGCCCGCTCGTCGAGGCCCGCGGCGGTGTCGATGACCACGTACGCGAAGTCGCTCGCCAGCATGTCGATGATCTGCGCGGCCAGCTTGTCGGTGAGCGCCTCACCCTCCTCGGGCGAGCCCGAGCTGGCGAGCACGAACAGGCCCGACTGGTCGTGGCGAGTGAGGAACACCTTCAACGTCGCGCTGTCGAACGACGGCAGCGCCGCGAGCTGACCGACGGTGTGATCGGGCACCAGACCCATCACACTCGCCACGTCGCCGAACACGCCGTCGAGATCCACGAGCACGGTGTCGCCGGTGCCGGTGGCGGCCAGGGAGACGGCGAGGTTCGACGCCACCATCGTCTTGCCGCTACCACCCTTGGGCGACAGCACCACGATGACCTTGCCGTGCGACGTCGGGGCCGTCTCGACCGGTCGCGTGGATCGGACGCGCTCACCTCGCTCCGCGGCGGCGACGAGCGAGTCCACCAACTGCTCGGGCCGCGCCTCGGGCGACACCACGTCGCGCACACCGACCCGAGCGGCCGATGCCCACAGCTCGGGGGTCGGTGGACGGACCAGCACCACACCGATCTCCGGACGGGTCTCGTCCAGCAGCCGAGCCGTCTCCAACGCGAGCGCCTCCGGCACGTCGACCGCGAGGCAGACCGCGAGCGCGCCGGTGTGTTCGATCAGCGTCACCAGCGCCGCAGCATCGATCATCTCGGTCAGCGCGATGAACGCCGGTCGCAGCGAACGCTCCGCCTCTGCCGACCACAGCGAACGGGTCGGGTCGGCCGTGACGACGGCAACGGTGCGGACGGTGTCGGTCATCGCGGCACCGTCACATACACGCCGTCGAGCGTGAGGATCCGTGTGCCCTCTTCAGCCGCGTCGGAGCCTTCCGCAGTCAGCCAGATGAAGCCGAACTCGGAGGCGAACACCAACTGCTCGGCCTCTGGGGCGGACACGGCGAGCGTGATCAGGAGTTGCGCCGCCGGTGCTTCGGCCACGGTGGGGTCGAGTGTGGTGTCAGTGCTCTCGTCGTCGCTCTGCACCTCCGCCGCCCGCTCGGTGTCGACCCGCGAGAACTGGATCGCCGTGACCAACACCTTGTGCAGGGTGAAGTGGGTGGTGTTCGGCGTCATCGTCGGCGCGGCGACCGTCACCACGGGAGCGTTCGGGTCGGTCGACGGTTCGACGGCAGCGCCCGCGGTGGAGGTCTGGAACGGGTCGAACGAGAACAGCACGCCCACGGTGTCGCCGGCGAACAGCTCACCGCCCACTGCCCGCTCGGGCGACAGGGCGATGGTGATCTCCTGCAGGCCGTCGGGCACGTCGACCCGCACCAACGTCCGCGGGTCGACCAACCGGTTCTCCAGCAGCTGCTCGCCACGTTGCAGATCCAGCGAGGCGACGAATGCCTCGTCGAGCGTCGCCAGGTCGGTGACGGCGGAAGGGGCGACCAGTCGTTGTGGCACATCGGTGAGCGCCACGCGGTCCCCCATGTCGGCGACGGACGTTCCCTTGGCGATGTCGTCACTGACGACGTACACCTGCGTGAGCTGTTCGTCCTTGACGGCGTCGTCCTTCGCTGACTTCACGTAGGAGATGAGGGCGAACGTGCCCGCCACCGCCAAGACGACCGCAATCGTGATGCCGATCACCTGACGCTTCATGATGATGCCTCCCAGCTCGATCCGAGCCCTTCAGTTGTTGCTTCATGGCAGGCGTCAACCCACCATCTTCACGACCCTCGCTCCGTAGTCGATGCCTCCGAAACCGCCGCCATCGCTGACGACCCGCGTGAACGTGCCCCTGAAGCAGCGCAGGTCACCGCCTCCGGGTTGCCCCGTGTAGGGATCCGGGCAGCTGAACCCCGCTGGCCACGAGTTGCCACTCAGTTGCCACCCCGTGAACCGGAAGCCGATGAACCCGGCCACCGTGTACTGCGCCGACTGCCCTGTGCCGACGACCTGATTGAAGATCGGCATCACGAACTCTTCGCCGGCCTTCATCGCGGCGAACACCGCCGCGCAGTCCTTCTTGCTGATCTCGGGGTCGTTACCGGGGTTGCCCCCGACGATCATCCCGGCGGTGACGGTGGCACGGCAGATGTCGCCGGCATCCGCGTCGAGCCATGCGAAGTTGCCCGCGACCGTGCCGCCCGAAGACGACGACGTGCACGGAGGATCATTGTTCTTGTCGTCCTTCGCCGTCCCCTTCTTCGAGTAGATGTACGAGACACCCGTCGGGAACGTCTGGGTGGCGAGGTTGCCGCCCATCTGCTGGAACTCGCACTCGGAGATGATGAACCGGATGGTGCGGTAGGTGCCCAGCGCGCCCCACGCGGCCACTGCGCCGGCGTGCACGGTGCTCCCGGCGAGCGAGTCCATCACCGGGGCGAGCACGAAGTCGACTTCCGTGCCGCTCGCGGTCTTCGTACTGGTGACGACGCGCACCCAACCCGTCGCGTTCGCGGCACCAGCGGGCGCCGGGGCGACACACGGCGTCAGTCCGGCACCCTTGCCACAGACGAGATCGACCGCACTCTGTCCATCATTGGAATTGAGGTCGGCGTACTGCCGACTCGTCGCGACTTCATCGCCGCAGTCGCCGCCGGCGCAGTCCTGCGCAACGGCGAGGGCCGCAGCGTCGGCCCCGTTCTGCAGTTGGCGCTTCTCCACATAGAGCGCGCCGAGATCGATCACCATCGCGCCGACACCGAGCAGCGCCACCATGATCACGGCCACGATCACGAGGACCGCACCCTGATCGCGATCAGCTGCCGGCGCGCGTCGAGAGATGTGCTTCAGAGTCCACATCGCATCCTCGCAGTCGCCGTCAGGGTCTTCGGGTTGTCGATCGGAACGAACGGGATCGAGAACGTGTAGGTCGCCTTCACCTTCACCGTCGCGTACGCCGTCGAGCCGGCCGTCGGGTTGGCAGGGCATGCGGTCGTCTCGATCGAGGTGACGTCCGCAGCGCCGGCCGCTCCGTTGACGGCGGCATTGACCGCTGCGATCGGCTCACCGAGCGCCAGGGCACGAGCGCCTTCGCGGGCCGCACTCTGGATGGACACTTGCGAGCTGTACGCCATGCCGAACTGGACAATGCCCACCAGAAGCATCACGAGAATGGGGAGCACCAGCGCCAACTCGACCATCACGGCGCCGTGATCTCGACCCGATTCTCGGCGCGACACATCGCGCTCAGTCCGTTCCATGACACTCACCCGCTTCGGTCACCACACACCCGCGGGCGGCGGCCCGAATGACCGCCGCCCTACACCTCGATCAGGGTCAGATCGCGTCCACCACCTGCTGGAACAGATCGGCGATCGCCGGTCCGAGCACGATGAGAACGGCAATGACCGCGACCGCGATGAAGGAGATCAGCAGGCCGTACTCGACCATCGCTGCGCCCTTGTCCTCTTCCTCACGGGGGCTGAACATCCGCAGATACAGTTCCATTAGCCACGTCATGACGCACCTCTCACTGTGTGTTCCCACGAGGTCCAGGGACCCGAACCTCTGGTTCAAGTGTCACTCTCTGTCAACGAAACTGTGCAGAGGACTAATGCCTGATCACGGAGTGTGTGTGTCACCACGGTGGGAGGTGGTGCAAGACCGAACCGAGACTCAGATTACGACGCCGTCCAGTCGACGTCTCGGAGCAACCGCTTCTTCAACTTGCCGTGCGCCTCGCGTGGGAGCGACTCGTGGAAGTCCACTGAGCGCGGGCACTTGACGTTGGCCAGCCGTTCGCGACACCAGGCGATCAGTTCGTCGGCGGTGAGCGCCGGGCGGTCGACGAGGTACATGAACCCGTCGTCGTCGAGGTAGCCGAGGTCGCCCACGGTGAAGCGACCGTCGGGCAACTGGGCGGCGCGGGTCTTCGCCTCGTCGCCGTGGTACGTCGGCGAGCCGTCAGCTCGACGGAAGTACCACGTGCCCACCTCGCCGGCGGGCAGGTCGTTGCCGTCATCGTCGACCACCGACACCTGCAGTAGAACTCGACGACGATCGGGCCGAGCCGGTCGATGACCGCCTGCTTCGCCCACGCCGGGCACGGGGCCGCGGTGTGGCTGATCCATTGCAGCGAGCTCACGTCGTGGCGCGCCCAACACACCGGAGCCGAACGCGTGGTACAGCGGCGTGGCGATGAGCATCACCCCCGCCTCGGGCATGCGCACGAACCCGCCCCACATGGAGACACCGACGACCCAGTTGGGGATGGGCATGCCGGAGTCCGAACGCACCACACCCTTCGAGGCGCCGGTGGTACCGCCGGTGTACAGCAGTGGCGAACCAGCCACGGTGTTGTCGAGCGCCGTGTCGGGGTGGGCGTCGCGCCATGCGTCGAACGCCGAGCCCGTTGCCGACTCGACGCGCGTGCTGCTCGAGTTGCCTCCAGGTTCGCGAGCCGTCGTCGGTGATCACCGCCAGCTCGTGTGGTGATTCCTCTGTCGTGGGCAACAGAGTGGGCAACAGAGTGGGCAGCAGCGCGGGCACCGCCGAACGGTACACAACGAAACCTTGACGGCCGGGAGGACTTCCGGCCCTACTGGCGCGTCTGGGGTCCGCCGGACAGTGAAGAGAGAGCGACACATCCGGGGAAGGGAGAACGAGCGCAACACACGTGTCGCCCCTCGGTTGGCTCGCGGTGCGTCTCCCGCCGCCCGCGGTTTCTGATGACACACCGGCCCACACGGCCAGAGCCTCCCGGTGCCAGGGCGGAGGCGACACCTTTCCCGTCTGTCGCCTCTGCCCCACCGGGCCTGCGCCAGACTGAGAGCGTGCAGGCAGACGACCCGGCCAGGTTCGACGACGCGTACTACTCGCGGTTCTACGGCGAGACGGGCGCGCACGATCCCGAGCGGCTGGCGCACCTGGCACTCGCGGTGCACCACATGGCCGCGTGGTGGGGCATCACGGTGCGGTCGGTGCTCGATGTGGGCGCCGGTATGGGAATGTGGCGCGACTGGTACCGCGCCCACCACCCCACCGTGCACCTGCAGTCCATCGACGTCAGTCCCTACGCCTGCGCCACGTGGGGACACGACCACCTCGACATCGCCGACTGGCGCCCGTCGGCACCGTTCGATCTCGTCATCTGCCACAGCGTGCTGCAGTACGTCGACGAAGAACGCGTGGTGCGGGCCATCGACCACCTCGGCGCGGCCACTCGGCACCTGCTCTACCTCGAGCTGCCCACCACGGGCGACCTGATGCACATCATCGACCCCGAACGCACCGACCTGCACGTGTTCCGCCGCACCGCCCGCTGGTACCGCCAGCACCTCGAGATGCACTTCCGACAGGTGGGCGCCGGCCTCTGGGTGCCGCACCACGGCGTGCCCATGTACGAGCTGGAGGCGAGCCGCTAGCCCTGGAACAGCGACTGGTCGAGCGAGCTGTCCCACCGACCCCGCACCGTGAGCACCGCGGCGATGCGACCGATCTCGTCGCAGCTCTTCGCTGCCGCTCCCGCGCAACCGGTGGCCACCACCACGCTCGGCGACACCTCCCGGATCATCGGGAAACCACTCGCCACGTCGGTGACCACACACCCAACCGCGTGCGCATCGCGACCGGCGAGCACTGGGATGTGCTCGGCCACCCAGGCACGCAACATGTCGGCCTCCATCCGGCCGCCATCGGTGCGATACCACTCATCGATCTCGGCGGCGGTGTGCAGCGGACCACTCTCGCGGTAGCCGCCGATCTTGAACCAGGTGCGCCCATCGGGATAGCGGGTGGGTGGCACCGTGTAGAGGAAGTGATCGTGATGCGCCTCGTACCAGAGGATGCCCGGCATGTGGGCCAGCGCGTCGCACGCGTCGCCCACGTCGCCCACCTCGAAGAACAGGGCGGTGATGCCGGTGGCCACCACGGGCAGCGGCTCGGGGAACAGCTCGAAGGCGTTCACGTGTGCGCCCACCGCCACCAGCACACGCTGGGCCTCCACCACGTCTCCGCCCGCCGTGTGCACACGGGCGGCGCCGTCGAGCTGCTCGATGCGCACGACGTGATCGCGCACCCACCGCGCACCGTGCGCCTGCGCGGCACGCAGCTGGTTGGTCACCAGCGCGCGCGGGTTCACGGTGCCGGCGCCACCGCCCTCCAGGATGAGGCCCGCGCCCTCGGGCAGACGCAGGTACGGGAAGCGGTCGGCAGTGGGGACCTCGAACGCGGCGCCGCATCGGTCGGCCACCGCGAGCTGCCGGCGGAACCAGTCGGCGCGCTCGTGCACGTACAGCACGCCCTGGGTGCGATGGAACTCGGCACCGCCCTCGGCAGCGATCTGCGGGTACCGCGCGATGGACTGCTGGGCGAGGGTGGCCCACACGTCGTCGTGGGCGACGATGCGCGTCAGGCGGGCTTCGTCGTGCCACGCCCCCGGCAACCCGGCTTCGTCGGGACCGATGACGACGACATCACCCGCGTCGGCACGGGCGAGCAGCGCGGCGTGACGCGCCGCCGACGCACCCATCGGACCCGCACCCACCACGACCGTCGTCACGCGTACGAGATTACGTGCCGGGCAGGTGCTCAGCGCATGGAGGCGCCGAGCGCGGTGGTGCTCTTCTCGAAGGCATTGCGCACGATGGGTGCATTGCGTTGCCAGCCGTCGGCCTGGGCCAGGGTGAGCGACAGACCGAGGTGATAGGCCCGCAACCAGTCGTCGTCGGGCTCGGGGAGCACGAAGCCCCACACGTGGCGAGGCACCACCGGCGCCTGCGGCCAGGGCGGACAGATGTCGTCGTCCCAGCTCTGCAGGGCGTCGTCCTCCACGCCGAGCTTGCGCGCCATCCACGACACACGCAGCACTTCGCGGGCGACCAGTTCTCCCAACAGTTTCGGCGGCAGGGGGTGCGGCTGATTGGAGTCGTCGAGGTGCTGGTCGAGTGCGCTGGCTTCGGTCGAGGTCATCGGGTACTCCTGGATCGCGGTGTGCCCATCGTCACTCGGGAACTGTCCAATGTCTGTCGGCTGGACGACGGTTCTTCCGTCAGCCAGCCGACATTCAGGGGGGACACTCGCGACACAGATCCGCGAGCCGCGGGTCAGGCGAAGCCGTCGGGCACGCCTTCGTCGAGTTGCACGCCGGTGCTGTTCAAGAACATCGCCACCAGGTGGTAGTTGCCCACCGTGGCCACCAGGTCGAGCACCTGCTCGGTCGAGTAGTGCGCCGCGAGCGCCGACCAGGTGCCGGACTCGAGCGTGGACCGTTCGTGCAGCTCGTCTGCTGCCACGAGCAGCAACCGGTCGAGGGCTCCCCAACCACCGTCGGGCCCCACTTTCACCCGCTCGATCTCGGCCGCCGTGATGCCACACCGCAGCCCGATCTGCACGTGCTGACTGAACTCGTAACGGCTACGGCAGTTCCAGCCGGTGCGCAGGATGAGCAGCTCGCGCTCGCGCTCGGGGAGCGTGTTCTTCGACAGCACGTGGGCCGCGAACACCAGCCACCGACGCAGCATGTCGGGGTGGTGGGCCAACGTGCCGAAGATGTTCAGCGGTGTCCCATCGGGACCATTGAGACCCTTCGAGAACAGTTCGGCCAGACGCGGGTCGTCGGCGGCGGAGCGAGGCAGCAGTCGGGGCTGATCGGCAGGCATGCGCCCGACCGTACACGTGTGGGGTAGAAAACGGCATGGACAGCGAGAGCACTCTCACTCGAACCTTCTGCCGCATCTGCGAGCCGAGCTGTGGGCTCATCGCCCAGGTCGACGACGGGCAGTTGGTGAAGCTCACCCCCGACCGCGACCATCCGGTGACGAAGGGGTTCGCCTGCCACAAGGGACTCGCCGCGGTCGACCTGCACCACGACCCCGATCGGCTCGACCATCCGATGCTGCGCGCCGCCGACGGCACGTGGAGCACCACCTCGTGGGACGACGCGCTCAGCACCACGGCCACCCGGCTGCAGGCCATCATCACCGAGCACGGCATCGACTCGGTGGCCGCGTACGTGGGCAACCCCACCGCGTTCAACGCGCTCGGTCAACTGCACACCGGCACCTTGCTGCGCACGCTCGGTGTGCGGCGCACGTTCAGCTCCGGCACACAGGACTGCGCGAACAAGTTCGTGGCCAGCGAGGCGGTGTTCGGCAGCAGCATGGTGCACCCCATCCCCGACCTGGCGAACACCGACCTGTGCCTCATCATCGGCGAGAACCCTCGCGCCTCGCAGGCCAGTTTCTATTCGGTGCCCAATGTGCTGGGCGAGATGCGCCGCGCCACAGCCCGCGGGGCGCGCATCGTGTTCGTGAACCCGCGCCGCATCGAGACCCCCGAGATGGGGGTGGGCGACACGTTGCTCATCCGCCCCGACACCGACGTGTGGTTCCTGGCGTCGCTGCTGCACGAGATCGATCTGCTCGGTGGGTTCGACGCACGGGTCATCGCCGCGCACGGCACGCACGTCGACGAACTGCGCGCGTTCATCGCCACCTATCCCGCCGATCGCACCGAGGCCGTCACCGGCGTACCCGCGTCCAGCGTGCGCGAACTCGCGGCCGCATGGGTGGCCACACCGCGAGCGTCGGTGCACGGCAGCACGGGCATCAACATGGGCCGCCAGGGCACCCTCGCCTACTGGCTGGTGCACATGCTGTCGTTCGTCACCGGCCGACTCGACGCCGAGGGCGGGAACCTGAAGAGCGACGGCTTCTACCCCAACGCGCGGGCGGGCGCGGGCAGCCCCGACCAGGCGTACGTCGACACCGAGTTCGGCCGCCTCCGTCGCGGCAACCTGCCCGGCACGCTGTTGTCGCACAGCATCCTCGACAGCGCCTCCCCCGTGCGTGCGCTCATCGTGGTGGCCGGGAATCCGCTGTTGTCGATCGCTGGCGAGGCGCGCATGCGCAAGGCATTCGAGCAACTCGAGCTGCTGGTGGTCATCGACATCTACCCCAGTGCCACCAGCGAGTACGCCCACGTGCTGCTGCCGTCCACTGACATGTACGAACGCGATGATCTGAACATCGTCAACATCGGCACCAGCGCGCAACCGTTCGCGCAGTACACGTCGGCCGTCGTGGCGCCGAAGGCCGAACGCAAGCCCGAGTGGTGGATCGCCCATTCATTGCTGCGGGCGATGGGGAAGCCGTCGCTGTTCGACGAGGTGGCAGAGGGTGAGGAGCCCGACCCGTGGTCGAAGTGGCGTCACATGCTGCAGCGTGGCAGCGGGCTCGACCTGGCCGATCTGCACGACGGCGTCGCCCGCGTGCTCCCCACGCCCACACCCGGCTCGTTCTTCGCCGACCAGGTGCACACCGCCGACGGCAAGGTCGACTGCTGCCCGCCGGTGTTCACCGAGGCGATCGAGCGCAGCCATCGCCTGTTCGACGAAGCCAGCGCTCCGCGAGCCGACGGCGACCTGTTGCTCATCCACAAGCGCGATCAGTGGATGCACAACTCGTGGTTCGCGAACCTCGAGCGGATGAAGCAGCGCGGTCGCACGAACAACCCGCTGTCGGTGTCGCCAGCCGACGCCACCCGGTTGGGTCTCGCCGACGGCCAGCCCGTGTCCGTGGCCAGTGCGCACGGCGAGATCGAGACCGTGGTGGAGGTGGACGACGCGTTGATGGACGGCGTGGTGTCGATGGTGCACGGCTGGGGCCACACGGCGAGCCCGCGCCTGCGCGTCGCCGCGGCCAGCCCTGGCGCGAACCCGAACGTGCTGCTGCCCACCGGCGACGACAGCTACGAGCCGCTCTCCAGCCAGGCGCACATGACCGGCATCCGCGTGTCGGTCAGGCCCCTCGTCACCGCATGACAGACTGAGTTCACAATCCCACAAGCGAGATTGGAACTCATCATGACTGCGAGCCACCTTCAGGACATCGCCGATGTCCGCGCGCTGATCCAGTTGTACGTGGAGGGGTCGAACGGCGACGGCGACAAGATGCGCCAGGCCTTCCACCCCGATGCCCACATGTTCGGCCACATCGGTGCGATGGACACCTATGAGCCGATCACCGACTTCACGGCCACGGTCGAGTCCATGCCCGGCCTGGCCGGTCCGAACTACTCGTGGGACATCCGCACCGTCGACCTCACCGGCGACGCCGGCGTGGCCGTACTGGTGGAGACCGACTATCTGGGCTGCGACTTCGTCGACTACTTCACGGTGTGCCGCATCGACGGCCGGTGGTGGATCACCAACAAGACCTACGCCCACACCGGTGGCACTCCGCCTCCCATGTGACCGGTCGCCATCGGCCACACTTCGTGTCATGAGTTCACCGACGATTCCTCGGTTCAGCCATGACACGAACGCGGAGGAGGTGGGGGCAGCGCTGCGCGATCACGGCGCGGTCATCATCGAACGATTGCTCGACACCGACACGTGCGATCGACTGGCGGCCGAACTGCAGCCATGGTGGGAAACCACACCGAACGGCGCCGACCCGTTCTCCGGTCTCAGCACGCGGCGCACCGGCGGCCTGCTCACCAAGTGCCCGACGAGCGCCGAGTTGGTGGCACACCCACTGGTGCTCGACGTGGTGGACCGAACGTTGTGGCCGAAGAAGACCACGTTCCAGTTGCACCTCACGCAGTCCATCGCCATCGGCCCGGGCTCGCCCGCACAGATGCTGCACCGCGACCACTGGTGTTTCGACTTCTTCCCGTTCCCGCGCGACGTCGACGTGGAGGTCAGCACCATCTGGGCGCTCACCGACTTCACCGAGGAGTCCGGCGCCACACGAGTGGTGCCCGACTCACACCGCACACCCGACGAGCGGCGCTACGACCCCTCCGAGTCGCAGCCGGCCACCATGCCCCGCGGCTCGGTCGTGCTGTACCTGGGCTCCACCGTGCACGGAGGCGGGGCGAACCAGAGCGATGCGGTCCGCATCGGCATCAACGTCGACTACGTGCTCGGCTGGTTGCGCCAGGAGGAGAACCAGTACCTCACGTACTCGCTCGACGAGGTGCGGGCCATGCCCGAGCGGCTGCAGCGACTGCTCGGCTACGAGCCCGGCGCATACGCACTCGGCTACGTCGATGGTGGTCGCAGCCCGATGACCATGCTGAGCGACGACACCAGTGAGGTCGGCGCACAGTCGTTCGAGCCTCGCTGACCCCCATCCAGATGTCGGCGGGCGACGAACTGCCCGCATGAGATGGATCCGCACGCACCGAGTGCTCACAGCGTCGATCGCGGTGGCCGCGCTCGCCATCGGGTCAGTGGCGGCGTTCGGGTACTTCGAGGTGCAGACCGCATTCATCGACGACACCGTCGCCCAGACCGCGCCGGTCGGCGCCGATGAGCGAGCGTTCACCGGCATGTTCGAGGGACGCGAACACGACACCAGCGGAACCGCACTCGTCCTCGTGGCCGATGACGGGAGCCGATTCGTGCGGTTCGAGTCGTTCGCCACGTCGAACGGGCCCGACGTGCGCGTCTTCCTCGCACCCGACGAGTCGGGGGTCGCGGATGCCGTGGACCTCGGGCCGCTGCAGGGCAACGTCGGCGACCAGAACTACGCCATTCCGGAGGGCACCGACCTGGCGACCCTCGACACCGTGCTGGTGTGGTGCGTGCGCTTCGACGCGTTGTTCGGCGCTGCCGCGCTCGACGCGGTGTGATTATTCCTCCGCTGGGCGGCTGATGGCCGCACCGACGTCGAAGCCGGCGAAGCCCTCCGGCGCCGCGATCTCCACAATCGGCTCGTCGCGGTCGTCGAACTCCAGGCGCAGCGCACGCGTCATCACCGCGTGCATCTCGTACATCGCGGTGATGTAGGTGAGCTCCAGGATCTCCTCGTCGCTGAGGTGTTCCTTCAACGCGTCGAACACCGCGTCGGGCACGCGTCCGCCTTCCAGCACCAAGCAGTCGGTGTACGCGAGCACCGCGCGCTGCACCGGCGAGAACGCGTCGCTGACCGACCACGCCGGGATGGCGGCGATCATCTCCTCGCTCATCCCCAACGCGCGACAGCTCTTGCAGTGCTGCGAGAACACGAACTGGCTGCCGCGGGTGAACCCCGCACGGGTCTGGCCCAGTTCGCGCAGCACCGGGTCGAGCAGACGGCGCGGGCTGCGGTACAGACCGAACCCCTGCACCGAATGACGGAACACGTCGGGCACCAACGCGAACACGGTCCACCAGTCGCCGGGCGTACCGGTGGAGGTGCCCGGCTCGGCGACCGGGTCGCGGTGACCGAACAGCTGGTCGTACATCTGCAGGATCAACTGATCGTCGGTCTCGGAACGGCTCACTTGGCGAAGGCGCGGCATGCGACGCAGTTTGTCGCACACCCACCGCGCGACCCTCGGTCGGAGGTCAGGCGGGGGCGAGCACGGTCATCGACTCGATGATGCCGTCACCGGTGATCGCCGTGCGATTGCCCGACACCGCCACCACCTCGACCGGTACGAACGAGTGAGCACCGTCGGCATCGGCCACCTCGACCGCATAGCCACCGTCCAGACGAGACACGATGGCCTCGGTGGCCACCACGAGTTGATCGATCGCCACGGAGTAGGAGATGGTCACCTTCACCACCGAGCCCGCCGGGCTGGTGAGTGGGGTGTCGGGCACGATGACCGCTTGCACGGTCACACCCTCGCTGCCTCCATCTGTTGCGGCAGCACTGCGCAAGCGCTGCACCGTGCCCGGCGTGCCGGCGATGTCGACCGGCATGGACGGGGTGACGTTCGCCTGCAGTTCCTCGGGAACCTCGATGATCACCTGCTGCACCGTGCCCGACAGCGACAGCACCGACGAACCGTCCTGCACCTCGTCGCCCACCGAGACCGACGTTCCCGTGACCGCGCCGGTGTGGGCGATGAAGACCACGCTGCCCAGTGCGACCTCACCGGTGTCGTCGAGGCGGAGACCCGACTGCCAACGACGAACCATCGCGGTCGTGTCCGAGTCCCACTCCTGATCGACCACCACGTCGCCGTCAGGGTCGTAGCCGAGCGCCACCAGCGCGGCCTCGAGTTGGGCGATGTCGAGCCCGTCGGCACTACTGCGACTCATCGTCCGCCACGCGGGCAGCGCTCCGGCGAGCGCCACCACCGGCGAGCTCTCCACGGTGTACAGCACATCGCCGGACTCGATCTCGTCACCCACGTTGGCGACGCCGGTGATCACCTGCGACACGGTGGCAGACGAGCCAGTGGTTCCGGACCCGGAGGTGGGTACGCCACCGGTCGGCGCACCACCACCCACTGGAGCTCCGCCGCCCGCCCCCGGTGTCGACGGCTCTGTCGTCGAGGGAACGGTGGTCGTGGGGGGAACGGTGGTCGTGGGGGGAACCGCAGGATCCGGTGTGCTGGTGTCGGGAGGAGCCACCGACACGCTCAACGACACGCCCGACGACAGCGACTCGGTGGATGCCGAGGCGGGCGAGGCCGTCAGCCCGGCCGCCGTCGGCGCACCGGACCCAGTCGTCGCCTGCGGCGTGGAGTTGCTCGCGCCGACGGACTGCTGGCCCTCGATGCGATGGATGACCGACACGGTGTCGGTCTCCTCCAGTGACCCGTCGACCGACTCGCTCACCACCAGGTCGCCGCGTTCCACGGTGACCTCCTTCGTCAGCGGCACCGTGGCGGCAGTGGTGGACTCGTCGTCGTCGCTGCGCGTCAGGACGAACACCGCACCTGCGGTCGCAGCGACGACAACGAGCACAGCAACCAATCGGCCGGCCCGACGCCGACCCACAGGTGACGTGGAAGAGGACTCGAAGGTGTTGGCGGTGGACATGTCAGCTGGACCTCAGGGCGACAGTGGGTGGCATCCGTGCGGCGCGGGCGGCGGGGTACAACCCGGCGATGGCACCGATGACGAGCGCGGCCACCAGACCACCGACGATGGCGATGGGCGGAACGACCACGGGCCAGTGCTGCACCTTGCCTGCGATGGCCGTGATGCCGGCGCCGAGGCCGACACCGACGAGACCACCGGCACCGGCGAGCAGCAGCGCCTCGGTGAGGAACTGCCGGCGAATGTGCGCCTTGGTGGCACCGAGCGCGCGGCGGAGGCCGATTTCGGTGCGACGCTCGATGACGGCGATGACCATCACGTTGGCGATGCCGATGCCGCCCACGAGGAGGGCGACACCGCCCAGTCCGAGCAACAGCGACGTGAAGGCAGAGTCCGCGGCGTCCTGCGCTGCCAGCACATCGGACGGGCGCGACACCTCCACCTCCTCGGGCGTCTGCGGGTTCACGGTCGCGGCGAGCACGTTGCGGACGTCGTCGACAGCACCGTCCTCCGTGCGCACGTACAGCACCTCCGGCACCACGTCGTCGCCCACCACGTTCGACTCGGCCGCGCCGTACCCGATGACCACACCGCGGTCCAAGCCTTCGGCAGCCGACACCGGGTCCATGATGCCCACCACTGCGAACCACTGGCCGCCGATGAACAGACGCAGCCCGTTGGACACGTCGTCGATGGCGAGGTTCTGCGCGGTCACGCTGCCGAGCACCACGTTCGGGAACTCGGCCGATGCGCTGTTCAGGAACTCGCCATCGCGCATCGCGATGTTCAGACTGGCGGCGAGCCCGGGGTCGGCAGCGAACACGCCGATGCCGCCCGTGATGCCTTCCGACACCAGGTCGGTGCGCCGTACCGTGGCGTCGATGGTGGCGAGTGAACTCACGGCGGTCACCGGACCGATGCGACTGACCATCGCCACCGCGGTGTCGGGCAGTTCACCGCTGCCGCGGCCGAAGCCTTCGCCGGCCTGCACCTGCAGGAGGTTCGTGCCGAGCGCGCGGATCTGCTGTTGCAGTTCCTCGCGCGAGGATGCCGAGAGGCCGAGCACGGCCACCATGGCCGCGATGCCGATGGCGACACCGATGGTGGACAGCCCGGTGCGCAGTCGACGAGTGCGAAGCCCGAACGAACCCACACGCAGCAGGTCGGTCGCACGCAGTCGAGATGGGCGCAGCGCAGCGGCGCTCACACCAACACCTCCCGCTCGTCACTCGCCACCTTGCCGTCGAGCATCGAGATGCGTCGCGGCAATGACGAGGCGAGTTCGCGGTCGTGGGTGATGACGACGATGGTGCGACCCTCGGCGTGGAGCTCGCGCAGCAGGTCCATCACCGAGGCACCCGACTTCGAGTCGAGGTTGCCGGTCGGCTCGTCGGCCAACACGATGGACGGTCGGTTGACGATGGCCCGTGCGATGGCCACACGCTGGCGTTCGCCGCCGCTCAAGTGGCTGGGGATGTGGGCCAGGCGATGCCCGAGACCCACGCGTTCGAGAGCCTCCGCGGCCTGCCTCCGCCGAGCTGACGGAGCGATGCCGCTGTAGAGCAGACCGTTGGCCACGTTCTCGAGTGCGCTGAGGCCGTCGAGCAGGAAGAACTGCTGGAACACGAAACCGATCAACTGTGACCGCGCGGCCGACAGCTGCCGGTCGGTCAGATGCGACACGTCGACACCGGCCAGGCTCACCGAGCCGGCCGATGGGCGATCGAGCGTGCCGATGATGTGCAGCAGGGTCGACTTCCCGGAACCCGACGGACCGACGATGGCCGCCAGCTCACCGTCGTCGATGCGCAGCGACACGCCGTCGAGCGCGCGCACCGGCGGCGAGCCGTCGTAGTACTTCGCGACGTCGATCACGTCGAGGGCCACGCTCACGAGGGCACCACGACCTGGAGCCCGTCGGACACCTGGTCACCGGTGACGACCACGAATCCGTTGGAGTAGAGCCCCGGCTCCACCGGGATGAGCGTGGTGGCAGCAGGGGTGGCGTCCGTTGCCGGCGCGGTGACCACCTCGAGCGCAAATCCACCTTCGGCGAGCGCCAACAGTGCTGACGTGGGCACCACGAAGGCACCGAGGACCTCCTCGTCGACCACGCGAAGGGTGACCGGGATGGACACGAACGACTCGACCGACGCAGGGATCTCGTCCACGCTGATCGTGATGTCGACCGACGGCGTCTGACCCGGCGTCCCGCTGGCGTTGGTGGCCACGGTGCCGACCTCGACGACCACACCGGTGGTGATCGTGCCATCGGGGAACTCCACGTCGATGCGCGCGTCGAGCGCGAAGGTGTCGTCGCCGATGGGCGCGCTGGTGGTCACCAGCCGCGCCGGCGCGGTGAGCGACATCACCGTGGCGTCGGCGGTCAACACGGTGCTGTCGGCCACGGAGGCGTCACCGGCCTGCAAGCCGGATGGCACCACGACGAACGAACCGGCAGGCACCACGAGCGTGGCGGGGTCGGCGGTGATCGCCGGATCGACCGACTGCCACCAGGCCAGGACCGCAGTGGCGGTGTTCACGTCGAAGGTGTCGTCCACCGACACCGCTCCCGCAGCGTCGAAGCCGCCGGCCACCAGCATCTGCTCGAGCAGGCGCACATCGCGCCCAGCATCGACACCGACTTCGAGGTCGCGTTCGAGCGCAGGAATGGCCGAACTGTCACCCTCGATCGCGGCGACGGGCAGGCCGTTCGACCGGAACAGCACGGTGCCGGTGCCCACGGGAGTGCCCGGCGCGGCCAACGCCGTGATCGTGTGATCCGCCGTCGCGACGACGGGCAGCAACCGTTGAGTGACTCGCGCCGTGAGCAATGCGCCGCCAGCGCTGACACCGCCGCCCACGGGTGCGCTGACGGTGTCGGCCTGCAGTGCTCCGGGCACGAAGGTGACCAGACTCTGCGCCACCTTGCCGTCGTCGTCGAGGCCGAGCGACACCTTCCATGCGTTCACCGCCGCCTTCGTGGCGGCGTCGAACGATTCGTCGATGGTGACATCGCCATCCGGGTCGAAGCCGAGTGCCACCAGGTTCGTCTCCAACTGGCGAACATCGATGCCGTCGGATGAAGCCGTGGAGAGGTCGCGGAAGGTGGGGACGTCGCCGATCATCGCCACCACCGGTGTGCCATCCACCGTGGCCACCACCGAGCCGGCGACCACCTGGTCGCCGGACGAGATGATGGTGGTCACCGTGCCGGCAGCGGGCGACGAGACCGTCACCGACTGTGCGAAGCCAAGGGTCGCGGTGGTTTCGGAGTAGGTGACGACGTCCTGCTGCTGCACGAGCGCGGTGGAGACCGGCTGCGCTGCGTCGACGGTGTCGTCGCCACCGCGGTCCACGGCGTACCAGGCTGCGGCGCCACCGCCGGCCAGCGCGACCACCGCAGTCACCGCGATGACCGTGCGGTTCATGCTCCCGACCCGGCGAATGCGCCGTCGAGCACGGCCGAGCACGAGTCGACCGCCGCCGTCACCGCGGGATCCGTCGTGTCGAGGCCGAGCTGCTCGAGGATGCGGGCCGTCGGATCGAAGCCCTCGCCGCCAGGACCGCCGGCGGGGAAGGAACCGTCAGGCGGCGGGCCACCTTGGAAGCCGCCGCCACCGTCAGCGGGCGGCGTGGGGAGCGAACCATCGGCAGGCGGGCCGCCCGGCCCGGCGCCACCAGGACCGGCGCCGAAGTCGACGTCGTCGACCTCGAGCCCCTGATCGCGCAGGCACGCAGTGAACTCGGTCAGCGACTCCTGGATTTCGGTGCGGTCGAACTGAGGACCACCGCCGCCGCCACCGGGCCCACCCGCGGGCATGATCTCCTGGCACGCCTCGAGCGCAGTACGCGTGGCGTCGTCACGGAAGTCGATCCCCGAGTCGGGACCGAATCCACCCTGGAGGTTGCCGTCGGCGTCGAACGTGGGGTCGGCCATGTCCACACCGTTGTCGCGCATGCACTGGGCGAACTGGAGCCATTGCTCCTGCGTGTCGCCCGACGACACGGTGGTCTCCGTGGACGCGCCGGCCAGCGTGCCCAGCGACGCCACCTGCGATGAGCTGTCGTCGCCGCCGCACGAGGCGAACAGCAGCAGGCCCGCACTGAGCGGTACCAACACGAGGCGGGCGGACGGACGGAGTGGGGATCGCATGGAGCGATCGTGCGACCCGTTCCTGGGAGTTTCCGGTGAACTTGGTGAGAACTCGGTGAGCACTACCCCGAAAACGGCAGTGGAGCGGACCCTGAGGGTCCGCTCCACTCCGGCTCCCACCCAGGGGAACGGGGGGTGTGATCGTGTGGGCTCAGTCGTCCGAGCCGTGACCGCCGCCGTTGCCACCGTGGTCGTCGACCGTGTTGGTGGTGGCGGCCGTGCTGACGCTGGTGACCGTGTCGTCATCGTCGCTGTCGTCGTCGCTGTCGTCGTTGTCGTCGATCGAGTTGCTGGTGGCCGTGTCGTCCGACACGCCGTCGGGGCGCAGGCCGCCGTGGTCGTCGATGCTGGTGTCGGTGCTGTTCTCGGTGACCGAGTTGCTGGTGACCGAGTTGCTGGTGGTCGTGTCGTCGATCGAGTTGCTGGTGGCCGAGTTGCTGGTGACCGAGTCGTCCGACACGCCGGCCGGGCGCTCGCCGCCCTTGTCGTCGAGGGAGTTCGAGCTGGCGACCGTGGCGACGGTGCTGGGGATGCGCACGTGGTGGGCGCCACCACTCGAGGCGGCGGCGAGGCCGGCGGCGCCGAAGACCGAGATGCCGGCGATGGCACTGATGGCGATGATGCTCTTGCGAGAGTTGGTGTTCATGGTGTCCCGTCCTTGGGGTGAGGGGTTGCGATTGCGTTGACGGCGATGACACGCCGCCCGAACGGGGATCATTTGGTCCCTTCCGTTTCTTGGAAGAGCCGTACCGGGCAGTTGGAAAACCTGCCCGATCCATCGACATCCGAGGGACGTCCGCGAGAGCAGTACGGTGCCTGAGGTGAGTGACGCCCCGATCTCGCCGACGCCCACCGAGGCCTCCGTGCGCGCGGAGATACGCGACTGGCTCACTCGGGAGTGGGACCCCGAGCTGGGTCTGGAGGCGTGGCGAGAGCGATTGGTGAACGGCGGATGGGCGGTGCCGAGTTGGCCCGTTCGATGGTTCGGCCGGGGCCTTCCGTCGTGGGCCGATCGCATCGTGGCCGACGAGCTGCGCACGGCCGGCGCCGTGGGCACGCCGCTCGGTTCGGGGATGACCCTTGCGGCACCCACCCTGCTGCAGCACGGTAGCGACGAACTGCTGCAGCGCGTCCTGCGCCCCACGCTCACCGGTTCGCTCCAGTGGTGCCAACTGTTCAGCGAGCCGGGCGCGGGCAGCGACCTCGCCGGCCTCACCGCCACCGCCGTCCTCGACGGCGACGAGTGGGTGGTGAACGGGCAGAAGGTGTGGAACACCAGCGCCCATCACGCCGACCTGGCAATCCTGGTGGCGCGCACCGCGTGGGACGTGCCGAAGCACCAGGGCATCTCGTACTTCGTGCTCCCCATGCACCAGCCGGGCGTGGAGGTGCGGCCCATCGTGCAGATGAACCAGCATGCCTCGTTCAACGAGGTGTTCCTCACCGATGCCCGCATCCCTGCGACCAACCTGGTGGGCGAACTCGGTGACGGATGGCGGGTGGCGCGTACCACGCTGCACCACGAACGCACCTTCGCCACCATGCGCCGCCCTCGGTTCGACACCGCAGGGGCGCCCGGGCGCACGGTGCGAGAGGCGATGGCCGAAGCAGAGGAACACTTCCGCACCTATGTCTGGTACCCCCAGCGGGCGGGACGCGCGGACCTGGTTCCCGAACTCGCCATCGTCGCCGCCCGGAATCACCACCCGGTGGTTCGCCAGGAGATCGCGCGGCTCGTGTCGTTCGCACGCGCCAACGAGTGGACGGCAGCACGTGCACAGGCGGCGCGAGCGCTCGGGCGCGCGCCCGGTCCGGAGGGGTCGCTCGGCAAGCTCGCCGCCAGCGAGGTCGCTCGCCGCGCGGCGCGCGTCCACGCCGCCATCGCCGGAGCACAGGGCATGTTGCTCGACGGCCCCGGGCCGCATGACGCCACCGTCGCGGAGGTGTTGCTCAGCACACCCGCCCAATCCATCGCCGGTGGCACCGACGAGATCCAGCGCAACATCATCGGCGAGAGCATCCTCGGCCTCCCCCGCGAGCCCGCCGCCGACCTGGATCGTCCGTTCGCCGAGGTGGTCCGCTCCGGAGCGCGGCCGTAGCCATGCGGCGCGCCGGCACGTCGTTCGCCTCGCACGTGCCGGTGGTCGTGGCCGCGCTGCTCATCGCCACGAGTCTCACCGGAGCGCGGCTCTACGCGTCGTCGGCCGGTTCGGCCGCGCTCGCCCAACAGCGCAGTGAGACGTGCGAGGACGAGAGCGCGCTCACCCTGCCCATCCTGCTCGAGCCGCCGGACTCCGACGTGAAGGTTCGACGCATCGGCGATGCGGTGCCGATGTTGTCGGAGCCCGTGCGGGGCGCGGTCGGTCGGCCGGAGATGCTCACGGCGAGCGGACTCCCGCGTCGCCTCACACTGGTGAACCTCGACGATGCGGACCAGCACGTGACGCCGCCGCTCGCGCCGCTGGGGCCCAACGAGGTGGCCGTGTCGGCGAGCAACCTCTCCGAGCTCGCCCTCCAGGTGGGCGACACCATCGAGTTCAAGCACGGCAGCGCGGTCACCATCACCCAGACGTTCGACGATGTGCCGTTCGCCCCCATCCCCGACTACTGGTGCGGCTTCCCCGAGCTCTTCGAGCCGACGAACTCGGGCGACCTGCCGCCGCCGTTCGCCATCGCCTCGTTCGACACCGTCGTCGGCCACAACGAGCGGCTCTCCGTGTTCGACCGCTACCGGGTGATCCCCGAGGAGATCACCCTCACCGAGGCGCACCAGGTGGAGCGGGGCTTCGAGCAGGCCGTCGCCGACTTCGAGAACACGGTCCCTGGTGTGTCACCGCCACGCAACGAGTGGTCGCGTGTCGTGCAGCGCGCCGCGTCGGTGCACACCACTGTGCAGCGCAACCTGGCGCCGGTCGTGCTCATCGCACTGCTGGCCGACCTGATGGTGCTGGTGGCCGCGGCGGTGCTCGTGGCTCGTGAACGCCGGCGCGAGCTGCGGCTGCTGGCCGTGCGCGGGGTCCACCCCGTGAAGGTGGCAGGGTACGTGGCGCCCGGTCTCGCGATCAGCGTGGTGGTGGGGTCCCTCGCCGGCTTCGCGCTCGCCTGGTCGGCGGTCGCGCTGTTCGGCCCGTCGTCGCTGTTGGAGCCAGGGGCCATCGTCGGCGCGGCGGTGAGCGTGGCGGTGGCCGCCCTCGTGGCCACCGCTGTCGTCGCGGCGGTGGTGGCCCTCGTGGCCGATCGTTCGGTCGATGGTCGCCCTGCGCGTGTCGCGACACACGTGCCCTTCGTGGTGGCGACCATCGGACTGGTGGTGCTCGCGGTCGTGTCGTTCCGTCGCCTCGACGAGCTGGGCGGAGTGCGCACCTCGGGCGTGCTGTCGTCGGGGGGCGACCTGCTCGCCATGGGCTTCCCGCTGTTCGGACTGCTCGCCGCCATCAGCGTGGCCGGCGCGCTGGTCGTGATGATCACCCCGCGCCTGCGATTGACCGGCGCCCGCTGGCGGCGAGCCGTGCGGTTGGGGTGGCGTCGCGTCGTGCTGGAGGCCACGCCGCTGGCAGCGGTGGTGATGTCGGTGGCACTGGCCGCCGGCTGCTTCACCCTCGCCTTCGCCTTGTTCGGCGGCGCGGAGCAACAGCTGCGCGACAAGGCCACGGTGTACGTCGGGTCGGATCTGTCGGTGGTGCTGTTCGGTGAGTCAGAGGTTCCCGACGAGTGGGCCGGTCGCACGTCGCTCACCTCGCGGGTTCGAGCCCAGTCCGACGGCGACGGCCTCGACATCGCGGGCATCGATCCGTCCACCTTCACCGACGCCGCAGTGATGCGCTCCGACGGGTCGACCCGCTCACTCGACGATCTGGTGTCCCTCATCGACGTCGACCCCGCCAGCGGCAGCGGCGCCGAAGGCATCGCTGCGGTGGCGGTCGGTGCAGATCTGAGCGAAGGCGACACGATCGACGTGACCGCGCCGGGCACGACCGAACCCATCACGCTGCGGGTCGTGGCCACGGCGACGTTCTTCCCCACGAAGGGCAGCGGGTCGCCGTTGTTCGTCGTCCGCCGCGATCTGCTCGACGATGCCGTGCCGTTCCCGTCCACTGTGTTGCTGGTCCGGGATCCCCCCGACGACGCGCTGCAACAACTGCGCGACCAAGGCGCGCGCATGGGGCTCGTGCGCGACGCCGACCAGGCGTTCGACGGTTCCTCCTACAGCGCCCTCCGCTGGTCGTACGTGCCGTTGGCCGCGCTCGGCCTGCTGTTCGTGGCGGTGGCGCTCGCGCTGCAACTGCTCGTGGTGTCGGCACGCCGCGATCAACGGCGCATCGCGCACGCGCTGATGGTGCGCAGCGGGTTCGACCGGCGAGCGTCGTGGACCGCCGCCGTGGTGGAGGTCGGTGTGCCGCTCGCGGTCGGCACGGTGGTGGGTGTGTTGGTGGCGCTGGTGACGTCGTCGCTGTCGATCGGCCGATTGGACCCCATGCCCACGCTCGCGCCACCCGCCGAGTTCCTGATGCCGTGGACCGCGGTCCTCGGCGCCGTCGTGGTCCTCCCGATCTGGACTGTGGTCATCGGCTGGTCGGTCGTCCGATCCACCGAGCGAGGCGACCCCATGCGCGTCTTCCAGGGGGCGGCATGAACGACCACGCCGTTGTCGCCAGGGTCGACCGCGTCAGTCGGCTGTTCGAAGTGCGTGGCGAGCGTGTCCTCGCGCTCGACGAGGTGACGGCCGACGTACCTCGGGGTCGTCTGCTGGCCATCGCCGGACCCAGCGGCTCGGGCAAGTCCACGCTGCTCGCCGAGCTCGGCGCGCTCGACCGGCCCACCACCGGCACGGTGACCATCGGCGACCGCGACATCACCGCGCTCGGGCGGCGCGCCCGCAGGTCCATCCGCCGTACCCAGGTGGCCACGGTGCTGCCCCAGCCGTCCGACAACCTGCTTGTTCGCCGCACCGGCGTCCACAACCTGCGGGTGGCGATGCGGCAGCGCGGCGGCATGGCCTCGTGGGTGCAACGGGTGATCGACGACGTGGACATCGGCGACTTCGTCGACCGGATGGCCGGCACGATGAGCGGCGGAGAGCAGCAGCGCCTGGCCTTGGCCTGTGCACTGGTGGGTGGCACGCCGCTGGTGCTGGCGGATGAGCCCACCGGCGCGCTCGACGACGTGAGCGCCGGCCACGTGATCGACGCGCTGGTGCGGGCGGTGTCGTTCGGCGCCACCATCGTCGTCGCCACGCACGACCCGGCGGTGATGGACGCCTGCCATCAGGTCGTCCGCCTCGACCACGGACGGAGGGTGGAATGATCCGTATCGACGCACGCGGCGTGTCGCACCTGTGGGACGGTGCCATCGGGCTGCATCCCATCGACGTCACCGTCGGGGCCGGCGAGTTGGTGGTGGTGCGCGGCCGATCGGGTAGTGGCAAGTCCACACTGCTCGCGCTGTTGGCCGGACTGTGCGACACCCAGAGCGGCACCGTCGCGGTGAACGACCGAGCGCCCGCACTCGACACCCCGTGGACATCGATCGCGCTCGTGCCGCAGGTGTTGGCGTTGGCCATCGAGCTGTCAGTGGGCGAGAACGTCACCGACAGCGCACCACACCGCACGCCGGCCGAAATCCGCGCGGTGCTCGAACTGCTCGACGTGGACGACCTCGCCCAGCGCACCATCGCCGAGATCTCCATGGGGCAACAACAACGGGTCGCGGTCGCAAGGGCCATCGCTGCCGCGCCTGCGATCATTCTGGCCGACGAGCCGACGAGCTTCCAGGACGACGTGCACACCGGCACCGTCGTACAGGCGCTGCGAGCATCGGCCGCCGAGGGCTCCGGCATCCTGGTGGCCACGCACGATGCCGCGGTCATCAGCGCGGCCGACCGGGTGATCGATGTGGTCCCCAGGTGATTCACTGAGGGCATGCGTTACACACCCTTGACCGCCACCGAGTTCGCCACCATCGACGGTCTCGAGGACTGGCGGTTCGTGCTCGGCGCCATCCACGCCGAGTTCCGCACCGGCTCCTTCCCCGCCGCGGCCGGTCTGGTGGCCGCCATCGCCGAGGTGGCCGAGGCCTCCGACCACCACCCGGATCTCGCCGTCCGCTACCCCGACCGCGTGCGGGTGACGCTCACCACGCACGCCATCCACGGGCTGAGCGACGTCGATGTGGAAGTGGCGCGCACCATCTCGGTGGTCGCCCAGCAGGCGGGCGCCACCAGCGAACCGCGCACGCCGCAGGTGCTGGAGCTGGCCATCGACACCATGGACGCCGACGCCATTCGCCCGTTCTGGGCCGCGGTGATGGGCTACCGGGAGCGCAACGGCTCCCTCGTCGATCCGCTCGGCCATGGACCCGGCATCTGGTTCCAGGAGATGACCGAGCCGCGCCCCCAGCGCAACCGCATCCACTTCGACATCAGCGTGTCGCACGACGAAGCGGACGCGCGAGTCGCGGCGGCGCTGGCGGCCGGCGGCACGCTCGTGTCGGCCGAATTCGCGCGCAGCTGGTGGGTCCTCGCCGACGCCGACGGCAACGAGATCTGCGTCTGCACCTGGCAAGACCGCGACTGACCCCTCACGCGAACTTGCGTTCCTACGTCGGAACTCAAGTTCGCGCGCTGAGGCGGGTGAGGATGTTCCTCGTGATCTGCTCGACCTGGGGGTCGCGCTCGGCCAGACCGTGGGCCCAGTCGGTGCAACCGCTGGTGACGACGGTGCCGCCGGCGGGCGAGGTGTAGCTGCCCAACACAGCGTGACCGTGCTGGATGCGGGCGACGGCCTCGGGGTCGCGGGTGCCGAACAGGCGGCCGGCGACGAACTCGTCCTCGGCCGGTTCGTTGGGCTTCGGTGGGCGCGCACTGGTGGTGCGGGTGAACGGCGCGGCCGGCGCCGTGCCGAGGATCTCGAACGTGGGCGGCGTGCCATCGGTGTGCGTGGGATGGGGCAGCCCGTCGCGGTAGGTGAAGTCGCACCCGTCGCACTCGTAGCCGACGATGGTGGCCGCGGCGCCGAGTACGTCGCCGTACCCGATGCCGGTGCCCTCGAAGATCCAGTGCTCGGGCCGGTGCACCGTGTAGCCACCGGCACCGTTGGTGAGTCGCTTGCCGATGCGGTGGTAGCCACCGCGGGTGAAGCTCACCCCGGTCATGTGGTTCTCCGGTCGACCGATGAGGTGGTCGCTCCAGATGCTGGTGAGCTCGGATTGCCGGTCGGTGCCGTACACCGGGTCGTCCTTGAACTGCCCCTTGTACCCGACCATGCGCGTCGCCACTCCCTGGTCGTCGCGGTCTTCCATGCGTACCTGCCAGAACGACGTGTTGCCGCTCAGGAACGCCACGTTCCCGCCACGAGCGATGAAGTCCTCGACGGTGTCGCGCATCGGCCCCGACCAGTATTCGTCGTGGCCCACCGACAGCAGCAGCGAGTAGCCGTCGACGAGCGACGGGTGGTCCTCGAGGTCGGCGTTCAGGCACATGTCGAACGCGAATCCCTCGCGCTCGGCCCATTCCACGAACGGCAACTCCCAGCTGGGCCAGCCCGCCGAACCCGCGTAGCCGGAGAGCTTGTGCTGGCGCAGGTACCCGACATGCGTGTTCATGTCGGGGTCGGGCGGGTGCACCGTGGCGACTCGCCGTCCGGCACCCGGCGGCTTGAACAGGTAGCCACGCGCCATCGGCCGCTGCAGCGACGAGATGGTGGCGCCGGTGTAGAGGTTCAGCCCGCCGAAGTCGTTGTAGGCGTACCAGGTGTTGGTGGAGAGCTGCAGCAGGATGCGGTTCGGCGAATCGGCGGGTGGACGCAGCACGAAGAACGCATGATCGCGGCGGGTCTTGCCGCCGACATCGATGGTGAGCACCACCTCGTAGTACCCCGACCGCCAGTCGGCTCCTGCCGTGACCGTGGCCGCCGCGGGCCAGTCGCATCCGTTGGTCCACGCCTCTGCGGGCACGGGGTGATCACCGGCGGGCACCGAGTCGTGCCAGACCACCTCGCGACGTGCGCCCACACGCGAGATCTCGACGTCGACCACTCGCGCGCCCGACGACGACAGGTGCAACGCCACGGTGCCACCGGGCGCGATGGAATGGGGCCAGCAGTACCCGGTGACGGTCTCGTATGCCATGCCGGTGAGCGTGTCACACGCGGGAGGTGATCAGCACGAGCGTGCCGCCAACGATGACGCCCACCGGGCCGAAACCGGCGAGGTCGGTGAGCGAGATGTCGCCCTCGTTGGCCAACTGGATGAGCTGCACGCAGAACGCCGCACCGATCATCAGCAGCAGCACGCCCATCATCCGCCCCATCAACCTGGCCGGCTGCACGAACCCGGCCAACAGCGCGAGCCCAGCCACGAAAACGGTGACCAGCCCCACGCTGATGGCGGAGTCGGACAACGTGTTGCGGTCGAACAGGAACACGAACGGCACGTCGAACGCGTTGACGCTGATGACACCACCGAAGTCGAACCACGCCAGCAGCGTGCTCACCCCCGCCAGCACCGCACCGATCACGGTGCCCCACGCGACGGCCTGCGGTGCACGGGTGGGCGCCGCGACCGGCGGTGGCGGAGGAGGCGGCATGGGGATGGCGCCACCACCCGCGCCAGGGGGCGGCGGCGGTGGGATGGGCGGCTCGTTGGTGGGCGACACCGGATGAGCGATGGGCAGGTCGGCCGGCGGCGGCATGACCGGCTGGTCGATGCTCACCTGTCCGAAGTCGCTCACCTGCGGTGTCCACGCCGAGCCGTTCCAGTACCGCATCTGGTGGCGGCCGGTGGGATCGGCGAACCAACCCTGTTCCGGCGCGCTCACAGCGGGTGCGCGTTTCGCGCGGCCACGGCGGCACCGCGGGCACCGGCCATGTCGAGGTCGGGCACCAGCGCGAACTCGGCCACCTCGCGTTGCTCCTCACGCAGCAGGGTGTGTTCGCGCACCGTGTCGAGGAACCAGTCGCGGAACGACGGTGCCGCCTCCACCACCCCACCACCCAGGAAGTACGCGTGCGGATCGGTGAAGTTTGCGGCGATGGTGAACAGCCGGCCGATGGCCATGGCCTGCTGTTCGAACACGTGCCGCGCCATCTCGTCGCCCCGCTCGCCGTACCCGCGCAGTGCCTTCGCCGCTTCGTCGATGGGCATCGCCGCCAAATCGTGGTACGGGTAGCGGATCAACCAGTACGGCAACAGGTTCTTGCGGATGCCCGTCAGTGAGGCCACGCTCTCGGCGTCGCCGACGAACCCGCAGTTGCACTGCGGCGCGGACTGGCCCTCCTGCAGCAGGCCGTCCATTGGGATGTGCACGTGGCCCAACTCGCCGGCCATGCCGGCCGCGCCGCGCACGACCTCGCCGTTCTCCACCACACCACCGCCCAGCCCGGTGCCGACGATGGCCGACACCGACGACCGGTGCGACGCGGCGAACCCGAAGTGCGCGTAGTGGGCGTACATCGCCGCGGCGTTGCCGTCGTTGGTGTACACCACCGGCAGGTGCAGTCGCTCCTGGAGCGCGAGGCGCACATCGAACCCCCACCATTCGGGCAGCGCGAAGTTGGTGGCGCCCTTCGACGAGATCACGCCGTCGGCAGATGCCGGCCCCGGCGTGTCGAGCCCCACCGCACGCACCCGCGATCGCTCCACGCCCGTGATCTCCAGCCCGTGGAGGAACGCTGCCTCGAGCGCATCGATGGCCGGCGCGGTGCCCTCGGTGACCCTGCTCGGCACCTCGATCATGTGGTCGATGAGGAAGCGACCGCTGGCATCGAGCACGGTGACGTTGTTCTTCGTCCCCCCGTTGTCGATGCCCACGATGACGCCCGAGGAGTTGCTCATCTCGCCGATGCTAGGCACGCGGTGCGTCCTCGCCGGTCAGTTCATGTCGAACAGATCACCACAGGCACCGGTGCCACCCAACGCGGTGCGGGCCGTGTCGAGCACGCCTCCGTGGTCCTCCGAGACCGTCTCGCCGGTCTGCTCGATGGTGGCCACCTGCGCGTGGACCCAGTCGTTGTACGCAGAGAGCGCGTCGACAGCGGCCGGGACGTCGACCACCTGGTCGCCCGACAGCGTGCCCAGCGAGGCCACCATCACGTCGACCGTGCCGCCGCGGATCTGGAAGTACTGCAACTGCTCGGGCGCGGTGAGGGGGTGGGTCCAGTAGCCGAGTTGCTCGGCATGCGCGTACGCCGCGCGGTTCGCCTCCTCGCACACGGTCTCCACATCGGCAGCGGCGAACACGTTGTCGATCGTGCTGTCGGGTGCCGGGACGATCGAGGTGAACGCCGGCGCCGACGTGGTGGACGTGGCATCCGACGCGACGGTGGCCGCAGTGTCAGCGACACCGGACGTGGGCGACGAGCTCGGGTCGTCGGAGCATCCGACGACGAGCGCGGCAAGGACGAACAACCAGGCGGATCGCATGCCCTCATCGTCGATCACCGACACACGTCCCGGCCAGGGACCATGGTCATGGCCCCCGACCGGAACGGTGCGTGATGGTTCAGCGAACGGTGATGCCGTAGCTGGTGGCGGAGCTGAGCACCGTGGCCGAGCCGCCGTAGGCGACCGTCACGGTGTGTGCGCCACGGGTGAGCGTGCGCGGCAGCCGCACCTTCACCTTGGTCTCGCCGTCGCGCTTCGGAGCCCACGGGAAGGTGCCCAGCACCACTCCGTCGACCGCGACGGTGAAGGATCCCGACACCGCGATCGGCGACCGCACTGCGACCTCGAGTTCGTACTTCTGGCCACGCTTCGCACGGCGGTCGGCATCGACACGCACGCTGCTCGGTGCCTTCAGGAACACCGACTGCGACACATTGGTGCCCAGCGCGGTGGTGACACCCAGTTGCTGCCAGCCGTACACGGTGGGCGGCACGGCGGCCACCACCGTGCCGCGACCGATCTCATCGGTGGTGTCGACGATGGTGGGGTCGAGTGCGGTGGAACCGAACGGTGCACCGGCCAGCGTGACCGACGCCGTGCCGGCCTTCGCCTCACCGGCGCTGAACTCCAGCGACGACAGGTTCACCGTGAGCAGCTCGCCCATCGCGTTCGGCGTGATGGTGTTCACGCCCACCTGACGCTGGGCGAGGTCGGGCGTCGCGGTGAGGTTCGCCGCGAACCAGTCGACCATCGACTGCAGGTCCACCTTGCCGGTGTCGGTCTTGTTCGTGCCGTTGGCCAGCTCGAGGAAGTTGTCGCCGCCGGCCGCGAGGAACGAGTTGACGACCACGCGGTAGGTGGCCGCGGGATCCACCGGCACGCCGCTGAGGGTGATGCCGGTGACACGCGACCCTGCGGCCCCGTTCGGGTCGTAGGTGACGTTGAGTTCCTTGTTGATGCCCAGGTGCAGGATGGGACGCGACGCACCGGCGGGCTGCCACTGCTGCTCGAGCACCTGCTTCACCTGCGCACCCGTGAGGTCCATGGTGATGAGCGTGTTGGCGAACGGCTGCACGCCTGCTGCCTCGGCGTAGGTGACGATGCCGCCATCAGTACCGAGCGTGATGTTGGCGCGGATGCCGCCCGGGTTCATGAACGCGATCTGGGCGAAGCCCTCCTGGTTCGCGGACCACAGTTGCACGTCGGCCACGAAGTTGCCGATCGTGCTCTCGCCGCCACGGTTCTCGGGCGTGGGGTTCGCCGGAGGTCCGACGATGGGGTTCTGGCGAGCACGGTTGAAGTCGGCGGTCACCTTGCCGAGCTGCACGCTGCCGAGGGTCTTGGCATTGGCCACGGCGGCGGTGACGATGGGCGTCACCAGCGGGTCGTCGGCATAGTTGGGCACCGACGTGGGCGTGGTGGACGGCGGAACGGGCGGGACGATGGTGAACATGTCGTTGATGACGTTGTTCATCGTGAACGCCTTGGACACCGGGTCGACCGAGATGGTCATGTTGCTGAACTTCTCGCCGTACTGGCCGCTGGAGATGACCGGGCGACCGTTGATGACGTGGTTGTAGGCCAGGTGTGTGTGACCCGACACGATGGCGTCGATGTTCGCGTTGGCGCCGTTGACCAGCTGACCGAAGCGGGAGTTGGGATCCGTGGCCGAGGCGAGCGACGGGGTGGCCGCGCCCTCGTGCACGAGGAGCACCACGATGTCGGCCTCGCCGTTGGCGGGGTCGAGGTCGCTGAGCTGATTCGCGACACGGTTGGCGGCGGCCAACGGTGTCTCGATGACGAGGTTGGCGATCCCGGCGGGGCTCACCAGCGACGGCAGCTCGTCGGTGACCGCGCCGACGAAGCCGATGGTGATGCCCTCGAAGGTCTGCGTCCAGTACTCGGGCAGCTCCGGAGCTGCGTCAGTGGTCTCGACGTTCGCACCGAGGTACTCCCAGTTCGCGAGCGGCAGCACGCGGTTGACGAGGTCGCTGTAGCCCTGGTCGAACTCGTGGTTGCCAACGGCGCTGACCTGCAGTCCGGCGGCGTTGAGCGACTCGATGGTGGGCACGTCCTGCGCGATGAACGACGTGAACGTGGACGCGCCGATCATGTCGCCCGCCGCGGCGAACACCGTGTTGGGATTGGTCGCACGAATCTGCTGCACCGCGGTGGAGAGCGCGGCGATGCCGCCCGACGGGGCGCTGCGCTCGATACGTCCGTGGAAGTCGTTCACCGTGACGAGGTTGATGACCACCGGGGTGGCCGCTTCCGCGGACGGCGCGGTGGACACGCCGATCGCAGCGGCTGCGACGGCGAACGCAGCGAAACCGAGGCGGAACCTCGATCGCGAACCTGCGCGGGCAGATGAGGGATTCATCCGATGTCTCCTTTGGACGATGTGATGCGACGCACGATGCCGCGTGAGTCACCCGCCCGGGACCCCCCAACACGTACGAGGGTGACCCTAGCCACATTGTCTGGACCCTCGAAAAGGGTCGCGCGCAGCGTGACCGTCGACGGCCAGAGCGTGATGTGACGGACGGCCAGGAACCCCGGCACCGCCCTGGATCGTCGGACCTCTCGATCGTCACGATGATCCCGAACCCTGCCAGCCACTCCCCCGTGTCCCACCCCCCGCTCCACTGGACGAGTCCGTGATGCGCATCCTCGTCGTCGAGGACGAGCTCGATCTCGCCTCCGCCATCGCCATCAGCCTGCGTCGCGACGGGTACGCCGTCGACATCGCCAATGACGGCGCGAGCGCCATGGACCGCGTCGTGGTCAACGAGTACGACCTGCTCTGCCTCGACCTCAACCTTCCCGACACCGACGGTCTCGACCTCTGCCGCCAGGTGGTGAACCTGCCCGCAGTGGACGACACCACCGTGCCGCGCATCATCATGCTCACCGCTCGCGGCAGCGTGGACGACCGCATCCGCGGGCTCGACCACGGCGCCGACGACTACCTCGTGAAGCCGTTCTCCCTCGCTGAGCTCGCGGCCCGCGTTCGGGCGTTGCTCCGGCGCGACACCAACACCAGCAGTGCCGTCGTGCATCGCGCCACTGCGCGCCGAGACCGCCGCCGAGCTACGCACGATCTACGAGAACCTCGGCCGTAGCGTGTCCGTGGAAGTGGAACGCGAGGAGGTGACCGACTGGTTCGCCGCCGTCGCCGTGCTGCTGCTCGCGCTGGCGGCGACCGGCTCGCTGCTCTGGTTCGGTCGGCTTCCCTGACAATCACCTTCGGCGCCGAATACCCTGGTCGCTGACGAAGCGGGAGGCAGGTCCGGCGTGACGGACAGCGACGAGATCATCGACGAGTCGGGGCCGGTCTCCGACCCGTCTCCATCCGGCACCGACGACACCGTGTTCGGCGCGGTCGGCGCCATGGTGGGCATGGTCGCCGCCATCGCCTTCACCGCGCTCGCGTTCTTCGCCAACGAGATCCGCTCGGCCGACGTGGACCCGCAGTTCATCCGGCTCATCGGTGAACGCACCAGTCGGTTCGGTGGCACCTACTACCAGAACTCGCTGCACAACAAGGGCCCGTTCGACGCGCTGCTCTACCACGTGCCGCGCGAGGTGTTGGGCTTCGATGCCTACTGGTACGGCATCTCGTTCTTCATCCTCATCGGCACGGGACTGCTCGCGCTGGCCACCTCGCGCGTCACCCGCGTGCACGACGTGCCCGCCTCGGCCGGTGTGGCGGTGGGCCTCATCGCGTTCTTCCACTTCGCGCTCGTCCGCGCTGACTATTCGGGGGTCATGTACTCCCGCAACGAGACGGCGTACATCTTGGCCGCGGTGTGGCTGATCCTGCTCGTGCCGAAGTGGTGGACACCGCGGCGGTCGATCTGGAGCGTCGCTGCCATCGGGGCGCTGTTCGGACTGGCCGCCCAGACCCTGCTGTCGGCGGCCATCGAGTGCGCGGTCATCGGCGGTCTCGTGATCTGGGTGGTGTTCGACCGCGTCGAGCAGGCACGAAGGATCCGCCACCTCGTGGTGGGTGCCTCCACCGCCGCGGGGGTCTTCGTCGCTGCGCCGCTCTGGTACCTGGCACGCGGATCGTTCGACGAGTTCTGGGCGGGCTGGTGGACCTACGCGAGCTGGCAGAGCTCGGCCACCGATCTGACGCTGGTCGACAAGTTCCAGCGCGGCTGGGACCAGATGACGGCCTACTACGGCGACTATCCACTGTCGCTGTTCATCGTCGTCGGCTTCGTGTTCCTCACCTGGTTGTTCTGGAAGCAGCTGTCGCGCTGGCAGCGGGCCGTGCACATCACCGCCGGTGTGTGGCTGCTGGCCGGATGGCTCGAGCTCGTGCTCAGCTGGCGATACAGCAGCCACTACTTCGCGGTGATCGCCGTACCCACGATGTTCATCGCGGCGCTGCTCGTCGGCCACGGGCTCACGCTGATCGCCCGAGTGAAGCCGTTGAAGCTGGCACCGTTGTTCCCACTGATGGCGGTGGTGTTCTCGTTCGTGTACTTCCACCACAACCGAGTGGACGAGGGCTACCAGTCCATCCGCCACTACCACTCGCCCGCCGAACTGGCCGAGCTCCGACGAGCGAACACCGACGGGAACATCCGCACGGTACGCGCCGTGCTCGACGTCGTGTCCGGCGACGACGATCCACTCCTGATGTGGACGAACACGCCCACTCCGTACCTCGAGGTGCGCAGGGTGCCGGCATCGCGGATGGCCTGGTACACCTTCCTCGTCGGCGACATCTACCTCGGCAACAAGGGCCCGCAGTACGTGCTACCCCAGACCTGGGACTGGTTCGCTGAGGACATGGCGCAGACCACGCCGGCCGCCGAGTGGGAGGCCAAGGACGTGCCGCACGACCCCGACCTGCCGTTCGGTGAGTACGTCGCGTCGAACATGCGGCCGATGTACGACGGCTCGGTGGACACCGTGTACGTGCGCAACGATCTCGCCGAGCAGATGACGTCGGGCGCGCTCGACACCGGGCTGGGCTCTGGGCTGGACGTACCGGAGCAGCCGGAGGTCGACGAACGCATCGAGCTCGGTGCGGGCTACTGCCGTGCCGTCGAGCTCACGCTGCAGGGCGATCCCACCGAGCAGATGGTGACCTTCCACCTCGGGGGCACCGACTTCGCCGACCGCACGCTCACCCTGGGCAGCGAGGGCATCAGCGGCAAGGACGATGGCGACGTCACCGACACCGCCACGTTGCCCGACGCGGAAGACGGCACCCGCACCGTGCGCGTCGTGCTCGGTCACCGATCGGCCGTGCTCGTGGTCGACGGGGTGATCGCCGGCGCGGTGGAGTTGTTCGCCGAGCAGCCCACGCTGTCGGTCGTCGTCGACCAGGAGGGCCTCACCATCTCCGATGTCCGCGCCGGCGAAGCCGAGTGGGCCGCACGCTGCTGAAGCGCTTCGGTTCCTTTCAGGTACTTCGTCCCTGATGAGGGGGTCCGTATCGTCGTAGTGTCGGGTCATGAGCAACCTGCCGCCGCCGCAGTTCCCTCCGCCGCAGCCACCCGAGTCCGGCCCGCCGCAGAGCCACTCCGACATCACCGAACTCGTCAACGACATGTCGGTGCAGTCCGCCCCCACGCCGTGGTTCAAGCGACCGTTCCTCAAGCTGCCCGTCTGGGCATGGTTGGTGGCTGTCGTCGCACTGGTGGGCGTGGGTGTGGGTCTTGCGGTCAGCGGAGGTGACGACACGGAGACGCTGGGGCCCGACACGTCGCTCGACGTGACCGAACCCACCGCCGACACCGAGACCACGGTCGGCACCGAGACCACGGTGGAGGGCAGCGAGCCCACGATCACCGAACCCGACGACACCACGGCCGTCACCGAGCCGATCGACACGGTGCCCAGCGGCGCCGGTGTGGTGGCCGGTGCCCCGGCGGGCGAGCGCGGCACGCAGGACGCTCCCGTGGCCGCCGGCGGGGTGGCCGACGTGGGCAGCGGGTGGCGCCTCCAGGTGCTCTCGTTCGTGGCCGACGGCGCTGCCGCAGTCGCCGCGGAGAACGAGTTCAACGATCCGCCGCCGGCCGGAAAGACCTTCACGCTGGTGAAAGTGGCCCTCGGTTATTACGGCCTGGAGGACCCCGCGGCCGCCTACACCCCCACCATCAACGCGCTCGGCGCCGACAAGGTGCAGCTGGAGACCAGCTGCGGTGTGATCCCCGAGGAGCTCCCGGTCTTCACCGACCTCTTCGCGGGTGGCGTCGTCGTCGGCAACCTGTGCTTCGTCACCACCCCCGCCGACGGCGCCGGCATGTTGCTGTACGCCAACGCCGACTTCTTCGGCGGCGACGATTCGTTCCTCGCCACCTCACCGCCTGCGGGTGGCGAGCCCGCTCCGATGCCCACACTCACCGGACCGCAGGACGGCGCGGCCGCCACTGCCGATCGGTTGGCGCCCAACCCGGTGAACACCGGCGTCGACGTCGGCGACGGCTGGGCCCTCACCGTGGTCGGTGGCGCTCGCGACATCACCGATGCCGTGCTGGCCGAGAACTCGTTCAACGAGCCTCCGCCGGCCGGGTTCCGGTTCGTCGGAGTCGACGTCACCTACAGCTACAGCGGCGAGGGCTCCGATGTCGCGCTCACGGCCACCACCAAGGCGGTCGCGCTGACCAACGTGGAGCTGTCGGGCGAGTGCGGCATCATCCCTGGCGAGGTCGACCTGTTCAGCGATGTCTTCGCCGGCGGCAGTGTCACCGGCACGATTTGCTTCGTGGTGCCGGAGGGGGGCTTCGACATGGTGCTGTACACCACCACCTTCGTTGACGACTTCGTGCACCACTACTTCGCCACGAAATGAGACGCGCGGAGAACCAATGACCAAAGCCCGTGGCGATTCTGCGGCCGAACCCGCAGGGTTACTGGCGGGAGGTCGCGATGGATGCGTCATTCCCCACCGAGTGGTGGACCGCGCTCGCTGACGGACGAGTGCAATGTGATGTGTGCCCGAGACGCTGCAGGTTGCACGCGGGCCAACGAGGTTTGTGCTTCGTCCGCGCCAACCAGGACGACCAGTTGGTGCTCACCACGTACGGTCGTTCCAGCGGCTTCGTCGTCGACCCGATCGAGAAGAAGCCGCTGCATCACTTCCTCCCGGGCACCTCGGTGCTGTCGTTCGGCACTGCGGGCTGCAACCTGGCGTGCCGCTTCTGCCAGAACTGGGACATCTCCAAGAGTCGCGAGACCGACGTGCTCGCCGACGCCGGGAGTCCGGAACGAATCGCGCACGTGGCGCAGCAACAGGGGTGCGCGAGTGTGGCGTTCACCTACAACGACCCGGTCGTGTTCCTCGAGTACGCGGCCGACACGGCCGATGCGTGCCACGAGATCGGTGTGCGCACCGTGGCCGTCAGTGCGGGCTACATCGAACCCGGGCCGAGGGAGCAGCTGTTCTCGCGGATGGATGCCGCGAACATCGACCTCAAGGCGTTCACCGACGACTTCTACCGACATCTCTGTGGCGCACGGCTGGGACCGGTGCTCGACACGCTCGAATGGCTCGCCGAACAGGACGTGTGGTTGGAGGTCACCACACTGTTGCTGCCCGGCCTGAACGACAGCGATGCCGAACTGCACCTGATGGCCGATTGGTTCGCCGAGCACCTGGGGGCCGACGTGCCGTGGCACTTCACGGCGTTCCATCCCGATTTCCGCATGGGCGATCACCCGCCGACGCCGCCGGCAACCCTGACCCGGGCGCGACGCATCGCGATGCAGCACGGCATCCATCACGTGTACACGGGCAACGTGCACGACACCGTCGGCGGTTCCACTTCGTGCAGTTCGTGTCACGCGGAGCTGGTCATCCGCGACTGGCACCGCATCGAGTACTACGCCATCACCGACGACGGGCAGTGCAGCGCCTGTGGCGCGGCGGTCCCCGGCGTGTTCGACGGACCTGTCGGTCACTGGGGCGCCCGCCGCCAGCCGGTCCGGCTCACCGCGCTCACCGAGGAGGCATCATGAAGTACGTGCGCCACGCCGCCGTGGCCGGCCTGTTCTACCCGGCCGATCCCCAGGAGTTGGCCCTGCTGGTGGACCAACTGCTCGAGGATGCGCCGGCCGTCGAGGAGGCCGAGATGCCGGTCGCCCTGGTGGCTCCACACGCCGGCTATGTGTACTCGGGGCCCACTGCGGCCGCGGTCTATCGGCGGCTGCGCTCCTGGGCGCCGGCCATCACGAGGGTCGTGGTGGTGGGCCCGGCGCATCGAGTACCCGTGCATCACCTGGGCCTGTCGTCCGACGATGCGTTCGCGACGCCCCTGGGCGAGGTCCCCATCGACCTCGAGGTCAATCGTGTCCTCCTGCAGAACGGGGCGATGATCGACGATCGAGCCCACGAGCACGAACACTGCATCGAAGTGCAACTGCCGTTCCTGCAGCGTGTGCTCGGCGACGGCTGGTCGCTGGTGCCCATCATCGCCGGAAGCGGCTCGGCCACTGCCATCGCTGATGCGCTCGACGGGCTGTGGGGCCGAGACGGCACCCTGGTGGTGATCTCGAGCGACCTGAGCCACTACCACGACCTGCACACGGCCCGGCGCCTGGATCGCGACACTGCCGCCACCATCGTGTCGGCCGCGTGGGAGCAACTGGGCAGCGACGACGCGTGCGGCGCAGTGCCGCTGCGGGGTGCACTCGAGCTGGCCCGCCGTCGAGGTGAGCACGTGAGCATGGTGGACCTGCGCACGTCGGCCGACGCCGCCGGCTCGATCGACCGCGTGGTCGGCTACGGGAGCTTCGTGGTCCGATGACGGAGCCCCTCACCGACGAGGAGTTGGACATCTTGGTGGCCGTGGCCGAGCGATCGGTCTGGGAAGTGGTCGCGCACCACCGACCATGGCGTCCCGTCGCAGACGGGTACCCGCCCGCGCTGCGTGCACCCGGCGCCGCGTTCGTGTCGCTGCATCGCGACGGTCGACTCGCCGGCTGCATCGGCGTGTTGACCACCGATGTTCCGCTCGTGGTCACCGTCGCCGACCGGGCGAGCGCGGCAGCCGTGAACGATCCGCGCTTTCGGCCGGTCGACCCGCTCGATCTGCCCCGTCTGGATGTGGAGGTGTCGGTGCTCACCCCGTCGGTGCCGTTGCCGGTCGAGAGCTACGCCGAACTGCTGTCCACGGTGCGGCCGGGGGTCGACGGCATCACCGTGCACGCCGGGCGGCATCGGGCCACCATGCTGCCCACGGTGTGGAACGACCTGATCGCACCCGCCGACTTCATCGCCGCGGTGTGGCGCAAGGCCGGACTCACGCCCGGCGACTGGCCGCGCGGCATCGAGGTGCAGCGCTATCGCACCCAGACCCACGGCCACTCGGGGCGCGGCGTGCACGCCCCCGCCGAGTGACCCGCGATCATGGGGACATGAGCGAGTCGATCGTCCTCGAACTGGCGCGAGGCGACATCACCACCCAGCAGGTCGACGCGATCGTGAACGCCGCCAACTCGTCGCTGTTGGGTGGCGGCGGCGTCGACGGCGCCATCCACCGCGCAGCGGGACCCGGGCTGGTGCGCGAGTGCAGCGCGCTCGGCGGATGCCCAACGGGGCAGGCGAAGATCACCTCGGGACACCGGTTGCCGGCACGGTGGGTCATCCACACCGTCGGGCCGGTGTGGCACGGGGGCTCCCAGGGCGAAGCCGAGCTGCTGGCGTCGTGCTACCGCGAGTCACTCGCTCGTGCCGACGAAGTGGGCGCTCGCTCGGTGGCGTTCTCGGCCATCTCCACCGGGGTGTACGGCTACCCCATCGACGAGGCCGCGGCCGTCGCCGTGCACACCGTGCGCAGCACGCCGGCCAGGGTGGCACTCGTGCGCTTCATGTGCTTCAACGACGACACGTGGCGGGCCTACTCGGCGCTGCTCTGATCCGGCGGACCATGGCAGCACGCGAGTGAGGCCCGAAGCCGATCGTTCCCCGCTACCTTGCAACAGATGTCGCCAAAGGTGCCGCTGCCCCTGTCCAGAAGGAAGATGGTCACGGGTGCGTTCGTCATCGCCCAACAGATCTTGAAGAACGAAGAGGTGCGTCGCCGCTTGGCGATGGCGCCCCGTCAGGTCAGCGAGTGGGCCAGTCGCCGCCGCGATGCGTCGAAGGCCACCAAGGAGGGCTTCACCAATCGCTTCGGTCAGAAGGGCCTGCGGCGACGCGTCGAGTCGCTCGCGACGGTGGTCGACCGCGCATTGCCGAATCCCGACGAACCCGGCCGTGCCGAGATGCTGCAGGCGATCGAGCAGCTGCGCATCGCTCTGGCCATCGCCGGGCCGATGCCGCTGGTGCAGCGCAAGAAGGCGCACTCGCGCATCGACCACCAGCTCGACGAGCTCGAGGCTGCGCTGGTCGACGCGGTCCTGCCCCGCTGAGGCGACGCCGCGTGTGGCTCAGCCGGCCGAGCACATCGGCCAGGCGACGGCCACGGTGCCCGGCGAATAGGCCACCACCGGGTCGGCCAGTGGATGCAGACCGATGGCGGGCAGCACGTTGTTGTCGGTGACCGACACCTCGGCGCCCTGGATGTGCCACGGCGAGTGGGAGATGTCGCCGCGCAGCAGCTTGCCGGAGGCCGACGTGGAGTACATGCAGTAGCGCTCGGCCAGGAACGCGTGCACCGAATCGGCGGGCGGCAACCCCGGTGTGCCCGTGGGCCGGTAGTCGGCCTGGTAGTGAACCTCGCCGGCTCCATCCGCGGTCGCCCCCGGGCGGCGACTCGTGAAGTGATACCCATCGGCGGTGGGAGTGAACGTCATGTCGGCGTCGTAGTAGGGGATGTGGAACGCGCGACGAGCGATCTGCACACTGAACCAACTGCACGCGTCGATGCTGAGGAACCACACGCCCTGCACGCCCTTGCGGTGCACGTAGGTGCGCAGGTTCATCTCCGGGAAACGATTGGTGGTCGGCACAGGGACGAGGTCGCGCAGATGCACGTGGTTCATCAGCAGGGGGATGAGGCTCACCCATGCACTGCCGTCGTAGGTGTCGATCTCCAACTCGTCGGGCAACAACGCGCGCAGCTCGTCCTCGTCGACCCGGTAGTGCTGGTAGAGCAGGTGCTGCCAACGCTGGGTCATGATCCACGGCCACTTCATCGAGCGCGCCGCCTCACTCCGCCGCACCGTGCACGCAGTAGCCGGTCAGCCGTACGAGCACCGACGGCTTGTCGGTGCTCGTGATGGCGTCGAGCTCGTTGGCGTGCATCTTCAAGCCCCACGGGTAACACGGCATGTAGTGCTGCGCCATCCCTCGCAGTTCGGGGAGGTCGAGCGTGGTGGCCGCGTAGTCGTAGAGCCGCGGGAGTCGATACGAGATGACCGCGAGATCGACCAAGGACACGAAGATGTTGCCGAGGCGATTGATGCCACGATCGAGTCGCTTGCAGTCGTCCTCGGACAAGGGGTACGAGTCGGGATACAGGTCGCGGCGGTGGACGACGTAGTTCACCATCGGGCTCGTGGGTGAGACGAACCGACTGATCGCCTTCCCCACCCACCCAAGGGCCCACCACTGCTCGTCGACGATGGCCTGGGTGAAGATCACCCGGTAGAGCACCAGGTTCATCAGCAGGGG
>JACQZZ010000090.1 GCA_016213625.1 Actinomycetota bacterium | reverse complement strand
CTCATCGGCTCACTCGCCGGCAAGTCGCAACACGCCGAGCGCCACGTCGCGGCCGGCGTGGACCTCATCATCGCCCAGGGCGCCGAGGCCGGTGGCCACACGGGCGAGGTGGGCACGATGGTGCTCATCCCCGAGATCGTCGACGCCGTCGCACCCGTGCCGGTGCTGGGTGCGGGCGGCATCGGTCGTGGACGGCAGATGGCGGCCGCCATGGCCCTCGGCGCACAGGGCGTGTGGTGCGGTTCGGTGTGGCTCACCACCGATGAAGCCGAGACCCACCCGGTGGTGAAGCAGAAGTTCCTCGCCGCCACGTCCAGCGACACGCTCCGGTCGCGGTCGCTCACCGGCAAGCCCGCACGGCAGCTCCGTTCGGCCTGGACCGACGAGTGGGACGATCCGGCCAACCCGCGTCCGCTGGGCATGCCGCTGCAACCGATCCTGGTGGGCGAGGCACGGGCCCGCATCGAACGCGCGTCGTACCGAGCCGGCAGCGGCGCCGAGCAGTTGGCGAACTACTTCGTGGGCCAGATCGTGGGCAGCATGAACGTGTCGAAGCCCGCCGCCCAGGTGGTGTTCGACATGATCGACGAGTTCATCGAGTCGGTGCAGCACCTCGCCCGCCAGCTCGAGGACTGACCCCCGACCTTCAGGTCGCGAGGCGGGTCCGCGGTCGGGCAATGGTCGCCCGACCATCGTCCGATTGCGCGCGACCGACGGCGGCGACAGGGTGGGGCTTCAACCAGGTGATGCACGACGGGATCACGGGTGGGACCGTCGGTCATCCCTCGACGAAGGAGAAACCCCGATGCGTCCATCCATTCGACTCGCCACCACCGCTGCCATGGCAGCCCTCATCACGGCCGGACTGGCCACCACCGCCTCGGCCGACCACGGCGGCAGCCTGGTGCGGTCCAAGCACCTCATCGGCGTGCAGGCGCCGTTCCTCGGCGCCACCAATCCGGTACACGGCGTGAACGGCGGCGGGGCACCGTGGGTGCTCGACGAGGGCGAACTGCGAGTGAAGGCCGATGGACGCGTGCGCATGGAGGTGGAGGGCCTCGTGATCGACCCCGCCGTGGGCCCGCCCCGAGGCGGCACGAACCCGATCGCCGAATTCAAGGTGGTCATCAGCTGCGACAACGGCGACGGCACCTACACGCTCGTCAGCACCGAGACCACGCCGGCATCACCCACGGGAGATGCGTCGCTGCGCACCCGCGTGACGTTGCCGGCGAAGTGCGACGACCCGATCGCGTTCATCACCAGCCCCGGCGGCGCGTGGTTCGCCGCCACCAGCGTCGGCTGATCGGCGGGAGCTGATCGGCGGGAGCCGCTCGGCCGTTCGCGCTCAGGCGCGGGCGGCCGAGTACGGCAACCAGCAACCCTGCTGGAAGTCGTACAGCTTGCAGACCTTGGTGGCTCGCAGGTAGCCGCGCATGCTGAGGCGCTCGGTGCGCACCGTCTGCGGGAAGTGTTCCTTGATGGCTTCGGCAGCGGCCGGCAGCTGATGGAACGGAATGCGAGCGTCGACGTGGTGCGGCACGTGGACGAAGATGTTGTGGAACCACAGTCGGTTGAGCACCGAGGGCACCCGCAGGATGGTGGTGGACTCCATCTGGCCCTTGAACTGTGACCATTCCTTGCGCGGCCACCAGCGGATGTCGGGCGCCACGTGGTGCACGTACACCGTCCAGCCGATGATGTGCACGAACAGCAGGAACGGCACCACGAACAGCTTGATGGGCAGCCAGAACGCGGTGGACACGCCGCCCATGATGGCACCGGCGGTGGCGACACCGCCGATGGCCAGCACCATGGCCACGGTGAGCACGGTCTTGTCGCGGATGATGGCGTTGCGGCGCTTGCCGGGCGCGTTGTACCGCCACATCTTCTCCCACCACACCTCACGCAGGAAGTAGGCGCCCGAACCGAGGAACGACCACTCGAACCGATGACGCAGACGGGCGAACGCACCCAACTCGGCGTACTGGGCGGGGGTGAGCGGGTGCCACACGAAGTCGAATCCCTCGCGGGTGGTGTAGCCGTGGTGGATGCGGTTGTGGCCAAGATCCCACGCTGCCTCCACATGCGCGCTCGGAGCCATGCACACCTGGGCGATCAGCCGGTTGGCCTTCCTCGACGTCACCAGCGCACCGTGCGACGCATCGTGCCCAAGCACGAACAGGCCGGACACCGCGAGGCCCGCCAACACCCAGAGGGGCACGACGAAGTACCAGCGGTCGGTGAACGCGAGCGCGACCACGGGGAGCAACCACAGCAGGAAGCCCTGCGCCAGCGCCCACGAGGCACGGCGGGCGGAGCGCTGATAGCAGCGGACGGGGATGATGGCCCGGACGTCGTTGAGCGAGTCGGTTCGGGCGGCGATGGGAGCAGCGACCTCGGTCATTGGTGACCATGGTACCCCAGCCGACCTACTGGTCGGTAGGCAACATGCGCCAAAACTCGAGATTTGCTGCACGATGTCGCTGAGCTGGGACGATGTGCGTCAGATGCCCTCGGCGGCCTTCAGCCCGGCGGCGTCGACCACCTGATTCGCGGCGAGACGGGCGAACACCGGCGGCGGTTCGCGCCACGGATCGGGCAAGGTGCCGGCCTCCGCGTCGCAGATCGCCTGCCACACCCGCTGGCTCGTGCACGGCAGGTCGATGTGGCGGACGCCCAGGTGCGCGAGCGCGTCGATCACCGCGTTCTGCACCGCCGGAGTGCTGCCGATGGTGCTGGCTTCGCCGATGCCCTTGGCTCCCAGCGGGTTGAGCGGGGTGGGCGTCTCGGTGCTGTGCACCTCGAAGCTGGGGAACTCCGCCGCCGACGGCAGCGCGTAGTCCATGAAGTTGGCCGTGAGCGGATTGCCGTCGTCGTCGTAGTGGACATGCTCGTACAGCGCCTGGCTCACTCCGGCCGCGACGCCTCCGTGCTGTTGCCCCTCGACCAGCAGCGGGTTCAGCACGGTGCCACAGTCGTCGACGGCGATGTGGCGCAGCAACCGCACCCGCCCCGTGTCGCGGTCGACCTCGACCACCGCGATGTGCGCGCCGAACGGGAAGGTGGCGCCCGCCTGATCGAAGTCGAGTTGTGCAGCGAGCCCGTTGGTGCCGTCGTCGTGGGACACCGCGTCGGCGTCCTGCTCGGCCGCCGCGGCCAACTCGGCCCACGTGAGCGCGCTCGCCGGCACACCGGCCACGCCCACCGTGCCCTCGGCGACGTTCACCACCACGTCGGCCGGGTCGGCCTCCAGCAACCGGGCCGCGAGATCGCGAGCCTTCTGCACCACGGCCTCCGTGGCCCGCAGCACCGCAGAGCCGCCGAGTTGCAGCGAACGCGACCCACCGGTGCCACCGCCCGACCGCACGAGGTCGGTGTCGCTCTGCACCAGCCGGATGCGATCGACGGGGATGCCCGTGCGATCGCTGACGATCATGGCGAAGGCCGTCTGGTGGCCCTGCCCGTGGGCCGACGTGCCGGCCATCACCGTGGCCGAGCCGTCGGGATGCACGGCCAGTGAGCCGTACTCGCTGCTACCGCCCCCGGCGGTGACCTCCACGTACGCGGCCACGCCGATGCCCAGCAGCATGCGGTCGTCGGCGGCGCGTCGGCGCTGCTGTTCCTCGCGCAGCGCCGCGTACCCCGCCAACCGCGCGGCCTCGTCGAGGGGCGTGCGGTAGGCGCCGCTGTCGTACGTGACGCCGGTGATGGTCTCGAAGGGGAACACGTCGTCGGCCAGGAGGTTGTGGTGACGGATCTCGATGGGGTCGATGCCCAATGTGAGCGCGGCATGGTCCACCACCCGTTCGAGCAGTGCAGTGGCCTCCGGACGACCGGCGCCGCGGTAGGCCCCCGTGGGTGTGGTGTTGGTGGCCGCGACCGCGATGTCGAACTGGATGCCGGTGAACGCGTACGTGCCGTTCGACATGCGCCGCGTTCCCGCAGGCAGGAAGGCTCCCATCCCCGGGTAGGCGCCGGCGTCGCCGACCAACCGAACGCGCAGTCCCGTGAACGTGCCGTCGTTGCGGCAGCCGAGCTCGACGTACTGGATCTGCGCCCGGCTGTGCGCCAGCGCCACCATGTCTTCGCTGCGGGTGGACATCCAGGTGACCGGCCGCTGCAGCTGTTGCGCCGCGAGTGCGACCACCAACTGCTCGGGGTACATGCCCGCCTTGCCGCCGAAGCCGCCGCCGACGTGCGGCGTGATGATGCGGAGCTGACTGCGCTCCACACCCAAGGAGCGGGCCATCAACTGGTGCAGCAGGTGCGGCATCTGGGTGGAGCCATACACCGTGAGGCGTCCGTCGTCGCCGGGCACCGCCGCGCAGCTGTGCGGTTCCATCGGCGCCACGGCCATGCGCTGGTTGACGTAGCGCCCGCGCACCACGATGTCGGCGTCGCCGAAGATCTCGGGTTGGTGCGAGTCGGTGGTGGCGATGGCGATGTTGTCGCCGTGGTCGGGGAACAGCACGGGGGCACCGTCGGCCAACGCGTCCTCGGGGTGCACCACCGCAGGCAGCGCGTCGTACTCGACGTACACCGCATCGGCAGCGTCCTTGGCCTGGGTCTCCGTCTCGGCCACCACTGCTGCGACAGCTTCGCCGACGAACCGCACCGTGTCGGCAGCGAGCGGGGTGCGTGCGAAGTGGTCGTGCACCTTCGCCATGCCGTGGAAGGGCCGGACCGAGAAGTCGGCCGCGGTGAAGACGCGCACGACCCCGGGCATCGCCGCCGCGTCGTCGGTGTGGATGGCGACGAGGCGGGCGTGGGCGAGCTCGGAACGCGCGAACACCACGTGCAACGGCGACTCGAGCGGCAGGTCGTACACGTAGTGTGCGCCCCCCACGAGCAGCTCAGGGTCTTCCGTGCGCAGCACGCGTGTACCGAGGATCGAACCAGCCATTCGCTGAACCTACCGCGGCCCCGTCGCGACCGCCGCCAACTGTTGTCAGTGGAACTGTCAACTGTTAGGTTCGGCGCCGCGTCACGGTGACCGCCACGGGGGGACAGCATGAGGACAGAGGCATTCCAGGGAACCATCGGCCGCACGCTGGCCGAGTCGGAGCCGTGGTTCGAGGAGCTCCCCCATCCCGGCGAGGACGCCCCCAACATCGTGGTCGTGCTGCTCGACGACACCGGGTTCGCACAGTTCGGTTGCTACGGCAGCGAGATCGACACCCCGAACATCGACCGCCTCGCCGGCCACGGCCTGCAGTTCACGAACTTCCACGTCACCCCGCTGTGCTCCCCCACTCGCGCCGCCCTGCTCACCGGGCGCTCGCAGCACCGGGCGGGCATGCGCTCGGTGTCGAACTTCCGCACCGGGTTCCCGCACATGCTCGGGCACGTGAGCACCCGCACCGCCACGTTGGCCGAGGTGCTGCGCGACCAGGGCTACGCCACGTTCGCCGTCGGCAAGTGGCACCTCGCACCCATGGAGGAGTGCTCGGCCGCCGGCCCGTTCGACCAGTGGCCGCTCGGCCGCGGCTTCGACCGCTTCTATGGCTTCCTCGACGGCGAGACCGATCAGTTCCACCCCGAGTTGGTGTGCGACAACCACCCCATCGAGCCGCCCGGGGGTCCCGACGACGGCTCCCACGTCAGCGAGGACCTGGTCGACCAGATGCTGAAGATGGTCTCCGACAGCAAGGGCGTCCGCCCTGACCGCCCGTTCTTCGGCTACGTCGCGTTCGGCGCCACCCATGCGCCGCACCAGGCGCCGCCCGAATACATGGCCAAGTACCGCGGCCGGTTCGACGAGGGGTGGGACGTCGTGCGCGAGCGCGTGTACCGCCGTCAGCTCGAGCGGGGCATCATCCCGCCGGGCACCGAGCTCGCGCCGCGCAACCCGGGCGTGGAACCGTGGGACTCCCTGCCCGAGAACCAGCGGCGTCTCGCCGCCCGCCTCCAGGAGGCGTTCGCGGCGTTCCTCGACCACACCGACGTGCAGATCGGGCGCCTCGTCGAGGGCCTCCAGGCGATGGGCCAACTCGAGAACACCATCGTCGTCCTGCTGGCCGACAACGGCGCCAGCCAGGAGGGTGGCCCCTTCGGCGTGATGCACGAGATGAAGTTCTTCAACGGCATCTTCGAGACGCCCGACGAAGCCATCGACCGCATCGACGACATCGGCGGTCCCCACAGCCACACGAACTACCCGTGGGGCTGGGCACAGTGCGGCAACTCACCGTTCAAGTGGTACAAGCAGAACACGCACGAGGGCGGCGTGCACGTGCCGATGCTCGTGCACTGGCCGCAAGGAATCGCGGCCGAGCAGCGCGGGCTGCGCGACCAGTTCGTGTTCGTCAGCGACATCGCACCCACGCTGTACGACCTGCTGGGCGTCAGCGCGCCCGAGGTGTTCCGCGGGGTGCCGCAACACCCGGTCACCGGCCACTCGTTCGCAGCCGCGCTGCGCGATCCGTCGGCGGCAGCCACCAACACGTTGCAGTACTTCGAGAACGGCGGCAGCCGCGCACTGGTGTCCGACGGTTGGAAGGCCGTCTGCCGGCACGAGAAGGGCGCCGACTTCCTCACCGAGCAGTGGGAGCTGTACCACCTGGCCGAGGACGTGTCGGAGTGCCGCGACCTCGCCGCCGAGCTGCCCGACCGGCTGGAGGAGTTGATCGCCCTCTGGTGGAGCGAGGCGGAGCGTCACGGCGTGCTGCCCCTCGACGACCGCGGTGTCGAGCTGTTCGGTGCCCGCTTCCGCGACCGCTCACCCCACCCGGCGAATCGCCGATACGTGTATCGGCCGCCCATGTCGCCGCTGCCAGGTCAGGCGTCCGCCGCGCTCGGGGGCCGCAGCTTCGACCTCACGGCCACGGTCACCCGCGACGCCGGTCAGGAGGGAGTGCTGTACGCCACGGGTACCGAGAACTCGGGGTTCTCGGTGTTCGTGCAGGGTGACTCCCTGGTGTTCGACTACAACGCGTTCGACGCGCACACCATCGTCGAGTCGTCCCTCCCCGTCCCCACCGGCACCACCCGGCTGGGTGTGAAGGTGCGTCGGGTGTCGGGGCGCACCGGCACCGTGTCCATCGAGATCGATGGCACGCCGTGCGGCGAGGCCGACCTGCCGCTGTTCATGCTGATGATGTCGTCGGTCGGCCCCAGCGTCGGCTACGACCACGGGTCGCCCGTCAGCACGCGCTATCGAGCCCCGTTCGCCTTCGCCGGCACGCTGCACGAGGTGGTCATCCAGGCCAGCCCCGAACGTTTCGGGGACGCCACGGCGGCGGAGCACGCCGCCGAGATGGGTCGCCAATGACCCTCCGCCCAGCCACGCTGCACGACGCGGCAGGCAGCGGCGACGTCGACGCCGTGCGCCGCGCGCTCACCGAGGGCGGCGCCGACCCCAACGCGATGGATCACTTCCACGACACACCCGGGCTCGTCACCGGCGTCAACGGCAGCGTGGCCATGGGTCGGGTGCTGCTCGAGGCCGTCATCCTCGGCGACGGTTCGCCCGTCCATGAAGAGATCGTGCTGGCGCTGCTCGCCGCCGGCGCACACCCCCACCTCGCCGACCGCGAGGGAATCACCCCGTTGCAGCACGCCCGCTCGAAGGGTCACACTCGACTCGCCACCATCCTGGAGGAAGCCCAACCATGAAGATCACACTCCTCGGCACCGGCAGTCCCATCCCCGACCCGCGTCGGGCCGGTCCGTCCACGCTCGTGCGCACCGACGGCGCGTGCATCCTCGTCGACTGTGGCCGCGGGGTGCTGTTGCGGCTCACCGCGGCCGGCGTGCTGCCGCCCATGCTGCACGCGGTGCTCGTCACCCACCTGCACAGCGATCACATCACCGACCTCAACGACGTCATCACCACCCACTGGATCATGGCCCCGCAGGGAGCCCCGTTGCGCGTGTACGGCCCGCCGCGCACGCAGGAGGTGGTGAACGGGATCATGGCGTCGCTGGCACCCGACCTGCAGTACCGCCTGGATCACCACGCCGACCTCACCTGGACCCCCGATGTGCAGGTCACCGAGGTCGCGCCCGGCGACACCTTCACGGTCGGCTCGGCCACCGTCACGGTGGGTGCCACCGACCATCGCCCCGTCGAGCCGACGGTGGCGTTCCGCGTCGACGACGGCGGCAAGAGCGTGGTGCTCGGCGGCGACGGCGTGCCCTGCGCGGGCCTCGACACCCTGTGTGCGGGCGCCGATGCCTACGTGCAGACCGTCATCCGCGACGACCTGGTCAAGCTCGTCCCGGTGCAGCGCCTGCAGGACATCCTGGACTACCACTCCACCGTCGAGCAGTCCGCCGAGACCGCCACTCGCGCCGGGGTGTCCACCTTGGTGCTCACCCACTACGTGCCGTCGATGCAGCCCGGCCAGGAGGACGAGTGGCGTGCACGCGCCGCCGCCCACTTCAGCGGCACCATCGTGCTCGGCGACGACCTCACCACTGTCGACATCTGAGGCGTCGACATCTGACCCTCAACCGCTGACGGTCACTCGCGACACGGTGGTGAACGAACACAGGTAGAGATCGCGGTCGAACCCCGGCGCACCGAACAGCACCGACTGCACCGGGCTGCCGGTGTCGGCTCGCGCCAACTCCTCGCCCGTCTCGATGCGCAGCACCACCACCTGCTCGGCGTTGCGCGCGGCGTCGTGGTCGCACAGCACCAGTTCGCCGGTGTCGGCCAGGAGCAGCGGATGCGCAGCGTGGTTCATCGCCCGCTGCCACAGGGGCGTGAGCACACCGTCGTCGCCGAAGCGGAAGGCCGACACGACCCCGTTGCCACTGTCGTACCCCACGGCGATGTGCCGTTCCGTATCCACCGCCGGCGGGTTGGCGATGAGGCCGCCGGGCAACCCGCACACCTCCGCCATCGACACCGAACCGTCGCCGAGCCCCACGCGCACCAGGTGCAGCGGCGCGGTGGAGACACCAAGCCCGCGGAACGAGCCGGCGTATCGCTCGTTGCCTGCGCCGTTGTCGAGGAACCAGGCGGCGTCGTCGGTGATGACCGCGTCCCACCCGTAGGTCTGTCCGTCCATGGTGCGATAGCGAGGGCCGAACGATGCATCGAGCAGCAGCTGCCGCCCATCCCATCGCACTCGGAACAGACTCGTGTCGCCCACGACGTAGACGTCGGACCCCGACGCGCTGAGGCGGGCGATGGAGGGTTCTGGCAGTGCACAGCGACCGACCACCGCGAGCGAGTCGGGTTCCAGCACCAGCAGCTCCGAACCACCGAGGTCGTCGCCGTCGAGGTGACCGGGGCGGGCCCCGGCGAAGTCCTTGGTGGCCAGGCACCCGTCGGGCAGCACGACGAAGCTGTTGTACGGCCGGTCGCGGGGCAACTCGACGGTGAGCACCTCCGACAGATCGGCCGACAGACGATGCGCGTGCCGGCCGAACACCACGTACAGCGAACCGTTGGCGTGCGCCGCGATGCCGCCCGGCCAGGTGGGCCCGCCGGGCAGATCCGCCGAGCGGCGCACCGGTTCGAGCGTGACGGGATCCAGCTGCTCCACCCACGAGATGGCTCCGTCGCCACCCGTGTGGCAGAGCAGGTACACCTCACCGGGATCGCGAAGGATCACCATCGTGGAGGCGATCGACAACCTCGACGTGACCTCCAACGTGTCGCCGATGCGGAGCGCGAGACCGGAGGGAACGAGCGGGACCTGCCGTCGTTCGGCGCCGCCGTCCTCGGCCGGCCAGGGGCTCGGCCACAGGCCGGGGAGTGCGTGCATCGCCCGATTGTGCCCCACGCAGCGATAGCGTGCCCACAGCAGTCACGCCGAGTTTCGGCGCGCTGCGGTCGAGTGCAGCGCTTTTCAGCGCACGGTTCTCCCCATTTGCTCGGGAGTGTTCGCCTTCGAGGCGTGTGGCCAGTGCATCAACGGCCACCCTCCGAACACGAAAGAACCTCATGACCATGTCACCCCCCTCGTCGTCTGGGCGCGCGCGCCCGGCCAACAACAACCGTCGTCGTCGCCCCGCCAGCGCGACGCCGCAGCACCACGCCCGGCCGCACGGCAAGCAGCCGCGCCCGCCGAAGTCGGCCGCCAGCGTCCACCCGACGCCCAACGCGGCACCCCTCGGCGAGGTCTCCACCCGCGAGGTGCCCACCGACGCGACGTTCGAGTCGCTAGGCGTGGCAGCGCCCATCGTGCGGTCACTCGTCGAGCGCGGCGTCACCACGCCGTTCCCCATCCAGGCCGCCACGCTGCCCGACTCCTTGGCCGGCCGCGACGTGCTCGGCCGCGGTCGCACCGGCAGCGGCAAGACCATCGCCTTCGCCATCCCCACCGTGATGGCGCTGGCGGCCTCCTCCAAGACTCGGGTACCGGGCCGCCCCCGTGCCCTCGTGCTCGTGCCCACTCGCGAACTGGCCAACCAGGTCACCGAGTCGCTCTCGCCGCTCGCCGCGGCCATGGGCCTGCGGGTCACCACCATCATCGGTGGCGTCGGCCAGCAGCCGCAGGTGCAGGCACTCAAGCGCGGCGTCGACATCGTCGTCGCCGCCCCGGGCCGCCTGGAAGACCTCATCCAGCAGCGCCACTGCTCGCTCGCCAACGTCGAGGTCACGGTGCTCGATGAGGCCGATCACATGGCCGACCTCGGCTTCCTGCCGTCGGTGAAGCGGCTGATGGACGCCACGCCGTCCGGCGGACAGCGACTGCTGTTCTCCGCCACGCTCGACAACGGCATCGACGTGCTGGTGCAGCGCTACCTGGTGAGCCCCATCATCCACTCGGTCGACCCTGCGGTGGCTCCGGTGAGCACGATGACCCACCACGTGTTCGCGGTCACGCAGGCCGACAAGCCCACCGTCGTCCGCGACCTGGCCGCCGGCATGGACCGCGCGCTGCTCTTCACCCGCACCAAGCACGGCGCCAAGAAGCTGGCCAAGCAGCTGTGCATGGCCGGAATCCCCGCGGTGGAACTGCACGGCAACCTCTCGCAGAACGCGCGTGAGCGCAACCTCGAGGCGTTCTCCGCCGGCACCACCAAGGTGCTCGTGGCCACCGACATCGCCGCCCGCGGCATCCACGTCGACGACATCGCGCTCGTCGTGCACGTCGACCCGCCCGCCGAGCACAAGGCGTACCTGCACCGCAGCGGCCGCACGGCCCGCGCCGGGTCGGAGGGCATCGTGGTCACCATCATGACGCCCGACCAGGTGGGCGACGTGAAGTCGCTCGCTCGCGCCGCCAAGATCGAGCCGATCATCACCCGGGTGGCTCCCGGCCATCAGGCCGTGCGCGACCTCGTCGGCGAGCCGGCTCCGTTGAAGCCGGTGTTCGCCGCCCAGAACCCCCGCCAGCCCGCACCGCGCCCCAACGGCGGGAGCCGGCCCGGTGGGAACAAGGGCGGCAACAAGAGCAAGCACCGTTCCGGGGCCGCACGCGACAGCGCCGCCCGAGGGCGGCGCTGACACGGTGTTGGTGATCCGGTTCCGCTGCGGTGCAGCGGGGCCGGATCGCTAGACGCTGAGTTCGGACAGCAGGGCGGCCTTGGCCGTCTCGAAGTCGTCGAACCCGATCTGCTCGTCGGCGAACCGCTGGTGCAGCCGAGCGATGTCGGCCAGCACGTCGTCCTCCGGGCGTCGGACGGCGGTCGCGTCGTCAAGCAGCTCGTCGCCGTCACCGGCGATGGCTCCCTGACGACGCTCACGCTTGAGCGCTTGCTTTTCCTGGCGGGCCTTTTCGCGATCGCGTTTGGCCCTCCCGGCGCTACTGCTCAGAGGGGCCGGACGTTCTGGGCTTCTTCGCCCTTACGACCCGGGGCGACGTCGAACTCGACGGCCTGGCCCTCGGCGAGCGACTTGTAGCCGCTGCCCTGGATCTGCGAGAAGTGCACGAACACGTCGTCGCCACCCTCGCGCGAGATGAAGCCGAAGCCCTTCTCGGCGTTGAAGAATTTCACAGTACCTGTGGCCATGTTGGGCCCTACCTTTTCGACGTGGATCCGCCGAAGCTGGAGAACCCTTGAAGGTTCCAGACTATCCGGTCAATGCCTGCGTCGCGCACCACCACGGCGCGAGAGACCGCGGAGACCCTCGATTCGGATGGTCGGGCGACCGGCCCGTAGGGTACGGCAACTCGACCAGGGAAGGGGATCCCGATGCAGATCGATGCCGCCGTGCTCCGCGACGCCACCGGTGCGTACACCATCGAGCGAGTCGAACTTGCTGCGCCAGCACCCGACGAAGTGCTCGTGCGCATCGTCGGCGCCGGCATGTGCCACACCGACGTGCTGCCGCGGGTCAGCCCCATCGCTGCGCCACCCATCGTCACCGGCCACGAGGGTGCGGGCGTCGTGGAGGCCGTCGGTGCGGCCGTCACCACGGTCGCCGTCGGCGATCACGTGGTGCTCAGCTTCGACTCGTGCGGCACCTGCGTGCCGTGCACCACCGGGCAGCCCGCGTACTGCGACACGTTCTTCCTGCGCAACCTCACCGGCCGTCATCTCGACGGGTCGTCGGGCATCACCGATGCGCAGGGTCAGCCCATCGCCAGTCGCTGGTTCGGTCAGTCGTCGTTCGCCACGCACTGCCTGGCCACCGAACGCAACGTGGTCGTGGTGGACCCCTCCTTGCCCTTGGAGCTGATGGGCCCATTGGGCTGCGGCATCCAGACCGGCGCCGGCTCAGTGCTCGAGGCGCTGCGGGTGCAGCCCGGCACCAGCCTCGTGGTGTTCGGGGCGGGTGCGGTCGGGCTCGCCGCCGTCATGGCGGGCGTGGTCGCCGGTGCCACCACCATCATTGCCGTCGACCTGCAGCCGCACCGCCGCGACCTCGCACTCGAACTCGGCGCCACTCACGCGCTCGACGGGCACGACCCGAACGTGGTTGCCGCCATCCAGGGCATCACCGGTGGCGGTGCGCACTACAGCTTCGACACCACGGGGGTGCCGATGGTGATGAAGTCGGCGCTCACGTGCCTGCGCATGACCGGCGCGTGCGTGTACGTGGGTGTGCAGCAGGGCGATCTCGTGCTCGACGGCATGGCGCTCATCGGCAAGACCGTCACCGGCGTGCTCGAGGGCAGTGCCGACCCCAAGACCTTCATCCCGCACATGATCCAGCTGTGGCAGGACGGGCGCTTCCCGTTCAACCGCCTCATCGAGCAGTACCCCATGAGCCGCATCAACGAAGCCGAACAGTCGTCGCTCGGCGGCGGCACCATCAAACCCGTCCTCATCCCAGGGAGCTGAACACCATGACCACTTTTCCGGACCCCCAGTCACTGACCCTCGAGGAGTGCGGGCAGACCTTCCTCGACGGTGACACGTTCACCAACGAGGACTTCTTCCACGGCGTCACCACCCGCCTGCGCAACGAGTCGCCGGTGCAGTGGGTGGAGCACGACAACTTCAACCCGTTCTACGTGCTCACCAAGCACGCCGACATCCTCGACGTGGAACTGCATCACAACGAGTTCCTCAACGCGCCCCGCGCCATCCTGGGCGACAAGGCCGCCGACTCGATGCGCGAGATGCAGGGCCACCTGGTGAAGTCGCTCGTGCAGATGGACGATCCTGAGCACCGCGATCACCGCAACCTGACCGCCGAGTGGTTCCTGCCGAAGAACCTGGCCAAGCTCGATGCCCGCCTGCAGGAACTCGCCGACCGTTCGGTGCAGCAGATGGTCGACGCCGGCGGGAAGGTCGACTTCGCCGCTGAGATCGCGATGCAGTACCCGCTGTACGTCATCCTCGCCATCCTCGGCCTGCCCGAGGGCGACTATCCGCGCATGCTCAAGCTCACGCAGGAGCTGTTCGGTGCCGACGACCCCGACTTCAAGCGCGACGACGACGCGATGACCGGTCTGCTGCAGACCGTCGCCGACTTCGTGGCGTACTTCGACGGCATCACTGCCGACCGCAAGGCCACGCCCACCGGCGACCTGTCGTCGGTCATCGCCAACGGCATCGTCAACGGCGAGCCCATCGGCCACAAGGAACAGCTCGGCTACTACATCATCGCCGCCACCGCCGGTCACGACACCACGTCGAACTCGATGTCGGGTGGCATGTACGCCCTGCTGCAGCACCCGGAGGAGCTCGCTCGCCTGCAGGCCGACCCATCGCTGATGGCCACGGCCGTCGACGAGATGATCCGCTGGACCTCACCGGTGAAGCACTTCATGCGCACCGCCACCGTCGACTACGACATCCGCGGCACCACCGTGCGACAGGGCCAGGACGTGTTGCTCTCGTACTGGGCGGCGAATCGCGACGAAGAGGTGTTCACCGATCCGTTCCGGTTCGACGTGGGCCGCACCCCGAACAAGCACCTCGCGTTCGGCTTCGGCGTGCACTACTGCCTGGGGGCGATGCTGGCCCGCATGGAGATGAAGGCGCTGTTCTCGGCGCTGCTCCCCCGCCTCGCACACGTCGAACTGGCGGGCGAGCCCACCCTCGTGCGCAGCACCTTCGTGAGCGGCCTGAAGACGCTGCCCATCGAATACCGCCTGAAGTGACCGCGTTCCGTACGCCCGACGACCGCTTCGACGCGCTGCCCGACTTCCCGTTCACTCCGCACTACCTGGAGTGGAACGGGCTGCGGGTGCACCACCTCGACGAAGGCCCACGCGATGCGCCGGTCGTGCTCCTCATGCACGGCGAGCCCACGTGGAGCTACCTGTACCGCCACTGGGTGGCGCCGCTCGTGGCGTTGGGCTATCGCGTCGTCGCCCCCGACCACGTCGGGTTCGGTCGCAGCGACAAGCCCGTCGACGACGACTTCTATGTCATCGAACGGCACTGCGAGCGCATCCGCCATCTCATCGACACGCTCGACCTGCGCCGCATCAGCATCGTGGTGCAGGACTGGGGTGGCCCCACCGGGCTGCGACAGGTGTGCGACCAGCCGGAGCGGTTCGAGCGGGTGTTCATCCTCAACACCTGGTTGCACCACGAGGGCTACGAGTACAGCGATGGCATCCGGTTCTGGCGACAGATGGCCCTCGACCCCGAGCGACTGGGCGGCGACATGCCGACGGGCCGCATCGTGGCGGGCAGCCTGCGCAGGTCGGGCCACGACCTGGAGGCGGTGGCCGCCGCCTACGACGCCCCGTACGACGGGTTCGACTCCAAGGCCGGCGCTCGCCGCTTCCCGTGGTGCATCCCGTTCGGTGAACCAGAGGCGGGCAACGCCGCCGACCAGGAGCGATGCTTCAGCGCGCTCCCCAGGTTGGGGCTCCCCATCCACGTGGCCTTCGGCGATGCCGACGGCGTGTTCACCTGGGACTGGGCGCAGCAGTGGCACCAATCCCTGCCCGGGTCCACGCTGGATCGCATCGAAGGCGCTGGCCACTTCCCGCAGGAAGACGCTCCCGGCGACTGCCTCGCCGTCCTCCGCCGCCACCTCCCCGACGCGCGAACTTAAGTTCGGACGTCGGAACTTAAGTTCGGGTGGAGGCCTCGACCCAGGTCCACAGTTGGTCGCGACGTGCGGGGGTGTCCGACGAGCGGGTGGTGGGGAGCTTGTGGATGTTGCGGACGTGACGATCGAGCCAGAACCGGCCCGATGAGGTGCGCGGCTCGCCGTCATCGGCGGCCAGCCACACGACGGTGTCGGCGCCCTGCGCGGGAGTGCGCAACAGCGGGCCGACCACCTTGCGGAACGTCGGCAATGACTCGCGCACGCCGGGGGTGTCGGCCCAGCCCGGGTGCATCGCGTGGAACACGACGTCGGTGGAGGGCACGCGCTCGGCCCACATCTCGTTGAGGGTGACCTGCGCCCGCTTGGCACGCGCGTACTGCTCGGAGCCCTTGTAGTCGGAGCCCATCTGCAGGTCGCTGACGCACAGCGGCGACGCGTACATACCGCCCGACGACACGGTGATCACTCGGCCGGGCTGCGCCTCGCGGAGGCGGGGCAGCAGCAGGGTGGTGAGCAGGAACGGACCCACCACTTGGCTGGCGACGGTGGCCTCGATGCCCGACGGTGCCACCCGGCGATCGGCGGTGAGGGCACCGGCGTTGTGCACCAGCACGTCGAGTCGGTCGAACCGCGCCAAAACGTCGGCGGCCGCGTCGCGCACCTGAGCCAGGTCGCCCATGTCGGCGACCACCACGTGCAACCGCTCGCTCCCGGTGCGCTGCGCCAACGTGGCAGCGACGCCCTCGGTCTTGGCCCGGTCGCGTCCCAACAGCAGCACCGTGGCGCCACAGCGGGCGAACTGCTCGGCCGCCACCATCCCGAGCCCGGAGGTGGCACCGGTGACGAGGACCACCTGGCCCTCCATGTCGTACGACGACAGCGGTGTCCAGTGCGCCAGCCGCGACCGTGCGTCGTAGCCGAGCCGGGTGAAGCTGGTGAACACCGGGAACTCGAGCGCGCCATCGAGGAACTCGGCGACGCTCATGCCGTCACCGTCTCGCCGTCGAGCACCCGACGCAGTCCCGCCGCGGCACGGTCACCGATGCGGCGAAACGCGAGTCGCAACAGTGGATCGCCCAGCTTCAGCACGCTCTTCAGTTGCAGCTCGGCGTCGTAGGTGACGAGTCGGGTGTCGCCCTCGTCCTCCACGTCGATGCGGTCGATCGACACCAGCGTGCCGCTCTCGGCGCGCACGACGAGCGACGTCGGCGGGTCGAAGCTGGTGGTGTGATAGCGCAGCGTGGTGCCCGTCACCGCCACGTCGACGACTGCGGTCGCTGTGCCGGCTTCGCCCTCGATCATCGCGGTGTGTTGCACGCCGGGGTCCCACTCGGTGAGATTGCGCAGGTCGGCCATGAACGCGAAGACGTCGGCAGCCGAGCGGGTGGTGCGAACCTTCGTGACATAGCGGGCCATCGGTCCTCCTGGGACTATTTAGCACTAACTGTACGGCATCAATCCGCCGCGCGCACCGCGTCGAGTGTCGCGGCGAGATGCGAGCGCAGCACGGCGGCCGCGCCGGCCCCGTCGCCGGCGCGCGCGGCGAGGCGCAAGTGCTCGTGTTCCGCCGCCGGATCGCCGCGACGCACCTGCGGACGATTCAGGCCGATCACCTGGAACCGCTGGGAGTGCTCGAGGAGCTGCGCGACCTGGGTGAGCATGCGCTGATTGGGGCACCGCGACACCAGCGTGAGGTGGAACTGCCGATGGGCGTCGTGATAGTCGGCCAGCGAGCGGTGCCGGCGCACCAGCGCCCGGTGCGCGTCGTCGACCGCCTGGACGTACTGCGGGTCGACGTCGTCGGTGCCACGGGCGGCGAGCACCGACCGCTCCAGTGCCACCGGGTCGAGCAGCAGGCGCATCTCGTAGATCTCCGCCGCCATCGCGGCGTCGACGGGAGCGACCCGGGCACCACGCTGCGGCTCGATGACGACGAGCCCCTCGCCGGCGAGCCGCTGGAACGTCTCGCGCAGCGGTGTGGGCGACACGCCCCACTGTTCGGCCAGGCGCTCGGCCAGCAGCTTCTGCCCCGGCGCCAACTCGCCGCTGACGATGGCCCGGCGCAACAGGGAGTCGACCCATTCGGCTCGGGTGGGCGGCGCCTCGGCGGTGGACATGCCTCGCAGAATACTCTGCTTGCCATTTCTCCACAATCTATAGATAATGGCGAGATGTATCGACTCCTCAACGTCAACGGCCGCGCCGCACTCGAGACCGAGACCGGATGGCACGACCTCGCCGAGCTCTCGGGCGATGAGTCCCTCGCCGATCCGATGGCCGCCATCACCCGTCACCACGAGTTGCACGACTGGCAGGCACGCACGGCGGGCCGGCCGGCCGACGGCACCGTCGATGACTCGCATCTGCTCCCCTGCGTGCCGCGTCCGGCGAAGGTGTTCGCCATCGGGCTCAACTATCGCTCGCACGCCGCCGAGTCGGCCATGGAGCTGCCGCCCGCTCCCCTCACGTTCACCAAGTTCCCCAGCTGCCTCGTCGGCCCGCACGACGACATCGTGCTCAGCGGCACCACAGTGGACTGGGAGGTCGAGCTGGTCGTGGCCATCGGCACCGGTGGACGCGACATCGCCCGGGCGGACGCGTGGTCGCACGTCGCCGGCCTCACGCTCGGACAGGACATCAGCGACCGCACGGTGCAGCTCACCGGCAAGCCGCCGCAGTTCTCGCTGGGCAAGAGCTTCGACTCGTACGGCCCCATCGGTCCGGCGCTCGTGTCGGTCGACTCGTTCCCCGACCCCGACGACATCGAGCTGTGGTGCGACGTGGCCGGCGAGCGCAAGCAGCAGGCGAGCACCGCGGATCTGATCTTCCCGGTGGCCGAGCTGGTGGCCTACCTGTCGGGCATCTGCACGCTGGAGCCCGGCGACATCATCTTCACCGGCACCCCCGACGGCGTGGGCATGGCCTCGGGTCGGTTCCTGGCCCCCGGCGAGATGGTCGAGTCCGGCGCGGCGGTCATCGGCACCTTGCGCAATCGCTGCGTGGCGGCCGGCTGATGGCTCTGCACCGTCTGCTCTCCATGCGGGTCGGCGTGCCCGATCCCCACGCGCTGGGTGCGTTCTACGACGAGATGGGGCTCTCCCGCGGCGCATCCGACGACTTCACCGGCAGCGACGGCGGCGCCGTCGTGCACGTGGAGGAGTATCCGTTCCGACGGCTGTTGGAGGTGACCGCCGGCGCCGACGACGAGTCGCACCTCGCGGCCGCTGCCGGTCGGCTCACCGACGCGGGTCTCGCACCCACCATCGCCGACGGCGTGCTCCGCGTGGTCGACCCGGCGTCGCAGGTCACGCTGCGCATCGAAGTCGCCGAACCGTTCCACCAACCGCCGGTGGCCTCCGCGGTCGACAACAGCCCGGGCCTGACGGTGCGCCACAACGCCCGAGCTGCCGGTGTGTTCGGCACCGCACGGCCGCCTCGTCGGCTGGGGCACCTGGTCATCGGGACGCCCGACCTGGAAGGCACGCGCGACCTGCTGCACCACGGCCTCGGGTTCAAGGTGTCCGACGACATGGCGCCGATCATGACCTTCCTGCGCTGCTCCACCGACCACCACAACGTGGCACTCGTTGCCTCGCCGGTGCCGATGCTGCAGCACTACTCGTGGGAGTGCGACGATGTCGACCACGTGGGCCACTCGGCCACCGCGCTGCTGCGCACCGACCCCGCCCGACACGCCTGGGGGTTCGGTCGTCACTTCCTCGGCTCGAACTACTACTGGTACCTGCGTGATCCCGCCGGCTCGTTCCTCGAGCTGTACAGCGACATGGACGTCATCGATGACGACGAGGCCTGGGCGGAGGTGCAGCGCACCCCGGTGGGCTTCGAGCACATCGCCAACAGTTGGGGCCCGAACCTGCCCGCGGAGTTCGTCGAGCCCGACGACATGGCTGCGCTGCAGTCCGCGTGGGCGAGCCGCAGCTGATGGCCGACACCGTCGACCACGACGTGGTGATCATCGGGTTCGGTCCCGTGGGCAGCACGCTGGCCGCGCTCCTGGCGCTGCGGGGTGTGGCCGTGCACGTCATCGACCGCGACACCGACATCCACCCGCTGCCGCGCGCCGTGCACTTCGACCAGGAGATCATGCGGGTGCTGCAGGAGGTGGGCATCGCCGAGGAGCTCTCGATGGCCACCATCGTCAACCCGGGCATGGACTTCCTCACGGCGGATCGCAGGGTGCTGTTGTCCATGCGCCCCGATGGCGCCACTCCGTCGGGATGGCCGGCGTCGATGTTCTTCCACCAACCCGATCTGGAACGCCGCCTCCGCGACCGAGCGGTCGAGCTGGGTGCCACCACGACGTTGGGCGTCGCCGTCACCGAGCTCATCGATCGCGGCGACCATGTGGCGGTCTCGCTGGCCGACGGCACCTCGGTCACCGCCTCCTACGTGGTGGGCTGCGACGGCGCCCGCTCCACCGTGCGCAAGCAGCTCGGCATCGAGATGCACGACCTGCAGTTCGAGGAGCCGTGGCTGGTGGTCGATCTGGTGCTCCGCCCCGGAGTGGAGCCGCCGGCACCGCTGGCGTTGCAGGTGTGCGACCCCGCACGGCCCACCACGCTCGTGCCCATGCCGGCACCGCGCTTCCGGTTCGAGTTCATGCTCATCGACGGCGACGACCCCGAGGCCATCCAACAGCCCGACACCGTTCGGTCGATGCTGGCGGGGTGGATGGAGCCCGACGACGCCGCGGTCGAGCGCGCCGCCGTGTACACCTTCCACGGGCTGATCGCCGCCGAGTGGCGACGAGGACGCGTGCTGCTCGCCGGCGATGCGGCGCACCAGACGCCACCGTTCCTCGGGCAGGGCATGTGCGCCGGCATCCGCGACGCGGCCAACCTCGCGTGGAAGCTCCACCGGGTGGTCCGCGACGTCTCACCCGACGCGCTGCTCGACACCTATCAGGCCGAGCGCGTGCCTCACGTGGAGGATCTGGTGGGCGCGGCCGTCGGCTTCGGGCGGCTGATCTGCACCACCGATCCCGCGGTGGCGGCACAACGCGATGCCGACATGCTCGCCGCCCGAGCTGCGGGTGGCGGACACGTCGGCTCCATCGCGGCGGCGGCACTCACGAGCGGCCCGCTGGTGACGGTGGGCTGCGGCCAGCAGTCGCAGCAGCCCACCGTCGACGGCACGCGACTCGACGACCTCGTCGGCGGGCGATTCGCGGTGGTTGCCCGCTCGTCGGCGCTGCTCACCGGAGAGGGCGCCGACTGGTGGCGTGCCCGCGGCGCGGCGCTGCTCGATGCCGTCACGACACCGGAGCTGGCGTCGGTCCTCGACGCCGCGCACGCCGACGTCGTGGTGGTGCGCCCCGACCGTTACGTGCTGCACGCGGGCGACGCCGTGGCTGTGCCCGACACGGCCGCTCGCGACCTGCTACCGGCGTGACGGTACGGTCGTCGCCATGAGCGATGCACGAGTGGCCGTGGTGACGGGAGCGAACCGAGGCATCGGCCTTGCCATCGCGCATGGCCTGACGCAACAGGGACTCCGAGTGGCCGTGGCAGCGCGACACCTCGACGACGCCACCGCGGCCGCAGCCGACATCGGCGGCGCGGCGTTCCCCGTGCAACTCGATGTCACCGACGCCGCGTCGGTGACGTCCGCGGTACAGCGCGTGCTCGACGTCGCCGGCGGGTTGCACGTGGTGGTGAACAACGCCGGCGGTCACTACGACGACGGCGCCGATGCGCGCACGCTCACCGACGACGACCTGACCGATGCGTTCGAGGTGAACACCATCGGTCCGATGCGGGTGATCCGGGCCGCGGTCCCCCATCTGCTCGCGCAGGGATGGGGTCGCATCGTCAACGTGTCGAGCCGATCGGGCACGTTCTCGGCAACGTGGGGCACCGCTCCCGCCTACGGCGTGTCGAAGGCCGCGCTGAACATGCTGACGTTGCAGCTGGCCAAGGACCTCGACGGCACCGGCGTGCTGGTGAACGCCTGCTGCCCGGGCTGGGTGCGCACACGTATGGGCGGTGACGACGCCGAACGATCCGTGGAGGAGGGCGCCGACACACCGATCTGGCTGGCCACCCTGCCCGATGCCGGGCCGAGCGGCCTACTCTTCGGCGACCGGAGCGTCATCGACTGGTGAGTCGACGGGTTCCTCGTCCGAGCCACTGTCGTCCGAGCCGCTGTCGTCCGAGCTGCTGTCGTCCGGGGCGGGTGTCGGCGCCCATGTCGGACGCTCGCCCGTCTCCAACTCGATGACGCGGGCTTTGGCGGCCTTCCACGCGGCGTCGGCCTCGACCGTGGAGCGGCCCGCTGCCTTCGCGTCGCGCACGGCACGAATCGCCCGATCGAGGTCGCGCTGGGCGTTCTTCAGCGCGTTCGCCGCGGCCGCAGCGGCCTCGGCCTTGGCGGCGGCCGCTTCCTTCTGCTGACGGTCGCGCTCGCGCGTCGCCGCGTCTCGCGCCTCGGACTCGCGCAGCGCGGCGGCGAACATCTCGGCCGGATCACGCCCCGCAGTGGGCGCCGGGGCGCCCGCGGGCTTCGGGGTGGGGGCACTCTTGGTGTGACGGCGGCTGGGCATCACCACGAAGTCTGCCGCTGATCACGGGGTACCTGTCAATGCCAGGAATACAGTGTCGGCCATGCCGTCCCCGATCGAGCTCCGCAGCGACAACGCAGCAGGCGCCGCGCCGCAGCTCCTCAACGCCCTCGCGGCCGCCAACACCGGCTCTGCACTCGCCTACGGGGGCGATGCATGGACGGAGGAACTGCGCGAGGTGGTCGCTGAGGCGTTCGGCGCTCCCGACGTCGCCGTGTTCCCGGTGTCCAGTGGCACCGCGGCCAACTCGCTCGCCCTGTCGGCGATGTGTCCCCCGTGGGGCAGTGTGCTGTGCCACGAGACCGCGCACATCATCACCAACGAGGGCGGTGCGACCTCCATGTTCGGGGCGGGCGCCGTCATGCAGGGTCTGTCGGGCGAGCGCTACAAGCTCACCCCGAAGACCGTGAAGACCGCGCTCGACGCGGCGCAGTGGGGCGACCCGCACTGCTCGCAACCGTCGGTGGTCTCGTTCACCTGCCCCACCGACTTCGGCACGGTGTACTCCCCCGACGAGGTGTCGGCGGTGGTCGCCGTGGCTCGCGCACGCGGCCTGAAGACGCACCTCGACGGTGCCCGGCTCGCCAACGCCATCGCCGGCCTGCACTGCTCGCCGGCTGCGCTCACCCGGGAAGCGGGCATCGACGTCTTCTCGCTCGGCGCCATCAAGGGCGGCGCCATCAGCACCGACGCCATCGTCAGCTTCGACCCCGAAGTGAGCGACCAGCTGCTGTACCGCGTGAAGCGGGCAGGGCATGTCTCCAGCAAGATGCGGTTCCAGTCGGCACAGCTCATCGCCTACCTCAGCGACGGCCTGTGGGTGAAGATGGCGCGCACGGCCAACGCCGCCACCGCCGAACTGGCCCGCGGGTTGCGCGAACGAGACGTGGCCTTGCTGGCCGAGCCACAGGCCAACATCATCTTCGCCAAGCTGGGCGACAAGGTGGCCGCGGCGCTGGCCGACCTCGACGTGTACTTCTACTCGATGGGCGGTGGCGTGGTGCGCTTCGTCACCAGCTGGCAGACCACCCCGCACGACATCACCGACATGCTCGGCCGGCTGGATCAGGCGCTCACCGTTCGGAGAACTGCACCGCGCACCGTTCGTCCACGAAAGGGCCGATCAGCGTCTGTACCACTGCCTGATGTGCTGGATGGTCTCGATACGTGACGAACTCGTCGATGCCGTCGAACTGCGCCGACACCGCGAAGTCGAAGTTGGTGTCAGCGACGCCCAGGTCGGGGCCGCACGTGTACGAGAGGATCTCGGGGATCTGATCAGGGAGTGCGTTCAGCGCCTCGGCCGTCGCCCGTACATGGGCGTCGTCGACGCCCTCCTTCCACCGGAACATCACCACGTGTCGGATCATCCCGGCAGCGTAGTGACCGGCATCCAGCCAACGATGTCGATGACGAGGTGGGTGGCACCGTGGTCAGCCGCCGACATGCAGGCCGGTGAGGCCGCGGATGACGAAGTTGGGCTGATAGGCCGGTTCGGCGGTGAGCTGCAACTCGGGGAACCTGGCGGCCAATCCGGTGAGGCTGACCTCCAGTTCCTGACGCGCCAGTGGCGCTCCCACGCAGAAGTGGATGCCGCCACCGAAGCCGATGTGCGCCGTGTCGCCGCGACCGATGTCGAACCGGTCGGCGTCGAGGAACCGCCGCGGGTCGCGCTCGGCAGCACCGAAGAGCATCGCCACCTCCTCCCCCACCCGCAGGTCCTCGCCGGCGATCTCCACGTCGGGCTCGAGGACCCATCGCTCGAACAGCTGCAGCGGAGCGTCCCAGCGCAGCATCTCCTCCACAGCGGCCTTTGCCGGCACGTCGTGCGACACGACGCGATTCCACTCGTCGCGGTGCAGCATCAGCGCCCTGACGCCGTTGCCCAACGTGTTCACCGTGGCTTCGTGGCCGGCTTCGAGCAGCACCATCGTGGTGCTGACGATCTCGTCCTCAGTGAGCACGTCACCCTCGTCCTCCACGCGCACGAGCTCGCTCACCAGCTGACCGTCGGGGGAACGTCGCTTCTCGGCGATGAGCGAGCGGGTGTAGTCGATGTACTCGGACGCCGCACGGTTGGCAGCGGCCCGCACCTCGTCGGTGGTGGTGAGCTCGTACATCTTCACGATCGCGTGCGACCAGTCGAGCAGGAGTTGCGTGTCGGCTCGCGGCACGCCGAGCATCGAGCAGATGACGGCCACGGAGTAGGGCATGGCGTAGTCGCGCAGCAACTCGAACTCACCGCGTTCGCGGCACACGTCGAGCAGCTCGGTCGAGAAGCCTTCGATGGCAGGCCGCAACGCCGCCACCGCCCGAGGCGTGAACACCTTGGCCACCAGGCGGCGGATGCGGGTGTGATCAGGCGGTTCCAGGCACAGCAGCGACCACTGCTCGTGCTGATGGAAGCTCGCCCACCGCGGATCGGGCTCGGGTTGCCCGATCTCCTGGTGCGTGTAGCGGTGCGTGTAGGCACGACCGAGCCGCCGGTCGCGCAGTGTCTCCTGCACGTCGGCGAAGCGAGTGATCGTCCACTGCCCGGTGAGAGGATTGCGGAACCCAGGAGTGGCCTCGCGCAGCGCGTTGAGCACCGGATAGGGGTCGGCGATGAATGCCGGGTCGCCCGGCCGGAACGCCGCGATGAGTTCGTCGAGTTCGGTCATCCGAGCACCCTCCAGGTCCAGACACGCATGTCGGCTCCCACGCCGTCCTCCACGATGAGCGGCGCCGGGTCGGACCGATCCTCCAACCGCCACACGCCGTCGCGTTCGAGTCGTTCGACCGCCCGGTCGAAACCCATGTCGCGCATCACGTCGTCGCGGAACGTCATCACGACGAAACCGTCGGGCCGCACCACCGCAGGAAGGTGTGCCAGCGCGTCGGGGCCGACGTGGCCGAACGTGAACGTCCCCACCGAGACCACCGCGTCGAAGTGCCGTTCGAACGGCAGCGGCTCGAGCAGCGAGCCCTGCACGAGTTCGGCGTAGACACCACGTTCGCCGGCACAGCGGAGCATCTCGGCCGACAGATCGAACCCCACGAGTCGACCCACGCCGAGCGCCGCCAGCCGAGCGCCCACCAGACCGGTGCCACACCCGGCGTCGAGCACGGTGGCCAGCGGCCCGACCACTCGATGGCACTGCTCGGCGCCGGCGATCGGCGCGGTGTACGACAGCGCCTCGAGGTCGGCGTCGTACTCGGTGGCCCACGCGTCGTACCGCTGCTGCAACTCGTCGGCGTCGGTGGCCGCGTAGATGGCCCGCAGCCGTTCGTCGCTCATGTCGAGATTGTCGCACACGGCGATATGAGTACAGTCGTACAAGGAATCGGATCGGGGGATCCATTGGCCACGTTCACGCACCTCGCGCAGCCGCTGCAGCTGCGCCATCTGACGCTTCGCAACCGTGTGGTGTTCGGCGCGCACACGGCGAACATGGCGGAGGGCGGCCTGCCGGGTGCACGCCACCTCGGCTACTACCGCGAACGCGCTCGCGGTGGCGCGGCGATGATCGTCGTGGAACCGATGCCGGTCCACGCCACCGCGGTGCTCACGCGCGGCAACTTCCTCCACTCCGACGACGCGGTCATCCCCGGCTTTCGTGCGATCACCGATGCCGTGCACGCCGACGGGGCTGTGGTCCTGCACCAGATGTACCACGTGGGCCAGCACGGCGACTTCGACAACAGCTACCAGCCGGCATGGTCACCCTCCGGGCTGCCCTCCTACCACGACGCCGACGGCAGCCATCAGATGAGCGAGGCCGAGATCGAGGAGAGCATCGAGGCATACGTGCAGGCAGCGGTACGTGCGCAGGCCTGCGGGTTCGACGGAGTGGAGCTGTTCGCGGCATATCACGCGCTCATCGACCAGTTCTGGCTGCCGTGGTCGAATCGTCGCACCGACCGTTGGGGCGGCTCGCTGGAGAACCGGTTGAGGTTCGGGCGCGAGATCATGGAGCGCACCCGGACGCGAGTGGGTGACGACTTCGTCATCGGCCTGGCCGTCAGCATCGACCCGGGCGTCGAGGTGGCCCTCGACATCGACAGCCTGTGCGAGATCGTGCAGTGGTACGACGAGCGGCAGCTGATGGACTACGTCACCTGCGGCACCGGCAGCTACTTCAGCTTCGACAAGATCATCCCCACGTACCAGTGGGCCGACAAGCTCGGCGTGCCGTACGCCGAGCGGTTGAAGGCGGTCGTGCGCCACGCCAAGGTGCAGGCGGAGAGCAACGTGCGCACGCCGGAGAACGCTGACTACATCATCGCCAGCGGGCAGGCCGACATGGTGAGCATCGTGCGCGGGCAGATCGCCGATCCATACCTGGCATCGAAGGCGCTCTCCGGGCGCGGCGACGAAGTGCGCGGGTGCATCTCGTGCAACCAGATGTGCTGGGGCCGCCGGTCTCGCGACTACTGGATCTCGTGCCTCGTCAACCCGTCGGCCGGCCGCGAGTGGGAGTGGGGTGGCGACACGTTCGAGCGCGCTGTCGAGCCCACCACCGTGCTGGTCGTGGGAGGCGGGCCCGCGGGCCTCGAGGCCGCGCGCGTGGCCGGCGAGCGGGGCCATCGCGTGACCCTCGCGGAAGCCGGACCCGAGCTGGGTGGCGCGTTCCGCCTCGCCGGTCTGCAGCCACGGCGCTCGCAGATCACCGAACTGATCGAGTGGTACGAACGCGAGCTGGAACGGCTCGACGTGCGCGTGCTGGTGAACCAGCCGATGTCCGCCGACGACATCGAGTCGTTCGGAGCAAGGCACGTGGTGATGGCCACCGGGTCGCAGCCGGCGGGCACCGGCTTCCAACGCCAGCTCGCGCTCCAGGCCGAGCTGCCCGGGGTCGGCCACCCCAACGTGTGCAGCGTGGAGGATGTGTTGTCGTTCCAAGCACGACCCGGCACCCGGGTGGTGTTGCTCGACGACACCGGCGACTGGCGGGGCGGCGGCACCGCCTGGTTCCTCGCCGAACGCGGCCACCAGGTCACCATCGTGACGCCGCACCCCATGGTGGGCTTCTTCATCCAGCGCACCGCCGGCGACTTCGCGCTGCGATCACGGCTCGCCTCGTTGGGTACGACCTGGCACACCGAGTCGGCCGTGCTCGAGTGGACCGGCACCGCAGCGCGAGTCCGCAGCCTCCTCGACGCGAGCGAGCACACCGTCGAGGCCGACACCTTGGTGCTGTGCACGACCAACGTGGCCGAGCGAGCGGTGATCGACGAACTCGGCGAGGACCGCGACGACGTGTACGTCGTGGGCGACGCCGCGGCACCGCGGCTGGCGGTGCATGCCATCTACGAGGGCCGCCTCGTGGGGATGTCGTTGTGAGCCCGATCATCGACCGCGTGGAGGCCATGGTGGCTCGCGGCGGGCGCGTGCTCGGCATCGCCGGGCCACCCGGCGCGGGGAAGAGCACGCTGGCGGAGCAACTACTCGCCCACTTCGGCGAGCGGACCGCCCTGCTACCGATGGACGGGTTCCACTTCGCCAACGAGGAACTCACGCGCCTCGGGCTCGCCCACCGCAAGGGCGCGCCGGAGACGTTCGACGTGCGTGGCTACATCGACACGCTGCATCGTGTCCGTCGGCGTGAGCACGACGTGCTCGCCCCGCGGTTCCACCGCGAGATCGAGGAGCCCGTGGCGGGCGCCATCCGCATCCCCACCTCCGCCGACATCGTGATCACCGAGGGCAACTACCTGCTGCTTCCCCAGCAACCGTGGGGCGACGTGGCCGATCTGCTCGACGAACGCTGGCTGCTCCGCCCCGGCGACGTGGTGCGTCGCGCTCGATTGGTCGCCCGCCACGAGGCGCATGGCCGCTCCCCTGTCGAGGCACGTTCGTGGGTCGACGACGTGGACGAGCCGAACGCCGAACTCGTGCTGCACCGCAGCATCCGCGCCACCTGGGAGTTCGACCCCGGCTGACCCGCCCTCAGAGCATTTGGCGGAGGCGGCTCTCGAGGTCTTCGCGGTTGAGGTAGCCGCCGCACATGCGGCGCACACCGGTGTACGCGGCCCGGCCGTGCAGCACGCGCCAGTTGTCGAACAGCATCGCCTCGCCCGGCTGCAACACGTGTCGCCACTGCATCGCCGGCTCGTTGGCCATCTCGTCGAACAGGCGGATGGCGTCGTAGAACGCCACCATGTCGGCCTCGTCGAGCAAGAACGGCGCCCGGTCGTAGTTGTTGAACGACACCTGCACCAGGCGGCCGGTGTGATCGTGGCGAAAGACGGGACGGGCCGACAACAGATGCGTGCCGTCGCCGAGGTACTGGCCGGGCACGGCCACCGTGCACAGCACCTCGAACAGCTCGGGGGCCTCGGCTTCGATGCGCCGGGCGATGGCGAATGCGTCGACCATCGTGCTCTCGCCGCCGGTGCCGATGAACTCCAAGCAGTGCAGCAGCTGCGCGCCCGGCGCGTCGTGGCTGTAGGTGCCGTCGGTGTGACCACGCAACTCGAGCGTGCTGTAGGCCGTGTCGGCCTTGCTCATGTCGGCCTGGAACTCCCAGAAGCCGCCGAAGATGGTCTCGCGGATGTACGACACGCGGCGCAGCAACTCTTCGGTGGCGGCCGCCGTGGCCGGCGTGCCCTCGACGATGCAGAACCCGTACTGCAGCGTGCGGCTGAGCCACAGCGACAGCCCCGCATCGCTGGCGATCACTGCGTCGTACGGCACCGTGGGCGTGGTGATGGACGACGCGTTCCAGAGCGTGACGGGCACGTCGACCGTGCCACGCGCCGGACGCGGCAGGCGGTACTTGGCCAGGAACTGCACCGGCAGCCGCGACGCCGGTTCGAGGACGTCCCAGGTGACCTCGAGCCAATCGGTGTCGGTGGCCACCGACAGCCCGCGCAGGCCCCGCGGTACGCGAGCAGTGAACAGCTGGCGCTGCTGCGTGTCGGGGTGCATCGTCTCGTCGTCGTGGGCGTGGTCGCGCAACCAGAGCCACGGGAACCGACTGATCACACCGTCGCTCCACGTGATCTCCAGCGACGTGTCGGTGGGCTGTGTGGAGGCGATCGAAACCATGGGGCCGAATCGTAGATCAGGCGCTGATCGGGCGAAGAGAGCAGACCAGCACGGTGCCGCGCCCCTCCACCCGCTGGGCACCGTCGAGCAGAGCGAGATCGCCGACGTGCAGGTCCTCGCCACCGACTCGCATCGAACCGCCGGCCACGAAGCACAGCACCGGGTGGAGCGCTCCCAGGCTGACGGCGCCGTCGATCGCGACCACCGCCAGTTCGGCGTCGAAGGCATCGCGTCGCCACATCAGGTTGAAGTCGGAGGTGGGACCGCCCGGCAATGTGGCCTCGATGGGTTGCTCGCCGGGGAACCGGTGCGCGCCCAGCGGTGGACGCACCTCGACGGTCTCGTCGCCGGCGTGCAGATCCATGCCGGCGCCCACGAGCAGTACGAGTATCCGCTCGTAACCGGGGAACGAGGAGAACGGCCCGTCGTGGTCCACCTGCGCCACCGACACCCGCCAGTCGAACGAGTCGCCGTGGGTGGGCTCGCGCCACAGCTCGCGGGTGACCCCTCCCCCGTTGCGCCACGGCACGGGTACCGCGTGCGCCCAGCGACGGACGACGGCGTGGGTCAGAAGCGCACCTTGCACTGGCGCGGGCCGCGCACCTGGCCGCCTGCCCACGTGACCGCCGACGGATCGACCAGTTCGAAGTCGGGGATGCGCGCCAGGAACGTCTGCAGTGCCACCCGCAACTCGAGCCGGGCCAGGTTGCTGCCCGCGCACCGGTGGATGCCCGCTCCGAAGGCCACATGGCGGTTGTGCTCACGATCGAGGATGACCTCGTCGGGGCGCTCGAACTGGCGCGGGTCGCGGTTGGCGGCGGGGAAGCTCATCAACACACGGTCGCCCGCGCTCATCGGGCAGCCCTGGAACTCGGTGTCGCGCCCGACGATGCGCGCCATCGTGACCGGCGCGTACGCGCGGAGCAGTTCCTCGATGGCGCTGGGCCACAGCTCGGGATCGTCGCGCAACTGATGGCGGTGTTCGGGGTGCTGGGCCAGGTGCCACAGCGCCGCGCCGATGGATGACCAGGTGGTGTCGACTCCGGCCACGAGCATCAGGTTGCACACGCCGTGCACGTACTCCTCGGGCACCTTCTGGCCGTCGACCTCGCTGTTCAACAGCGTGGTGATGAGGTCGTTCTCGCGTGGGTTGGCCGTGCGGTCGTCGATCTCGCGCTTGAAGTAGCCGAGGATGTTGTTGCGTGCCTCGAGGCGGATGGCCTGATCCTTCAGGCCGGCTTCCAGCACGCCGCGCACCCATCCCGTGAACGTGTCGGACAGGTCGGTGGGCACGCCCAGCATCGTGGCGATGACCCGCACGGGGATCTGTTGCGCGTAGTCGGCTGCGGCGTCGGCCTCACCCTGGTCGATGAACCCGTCGATGAGCCGGTTGCACAGCTCGCGGGTGCCGTCCTCGAACTTGGCCACGGCCTGCGGAGCGAAGAACGGCAGGATGAGCCGACGGTGCCAGTGGTGTTCGGGCGGATCGCTGCTGATGGGCGGTGCTGCGACCGCGGCGTAGGGCCCTTCGGGCTCCTGCCCGGGCGGCGGACCCGTGACGAGGATCTGCTGCGACGTGAACAGGTCGTGTTCCTGCGCCACGGCGACGATGTCGGCGTAGCGCGTGGGCATCCACGAACCGCCCCAGCGATCGGTGTGCGCGACGGGGCACTCCGACTCGCGGATCTGGTCCATCACCGGGAAGGGATCGATGACGAACTGCGAGTCGAAGATGTCGTAGTCGGTGAGCGGATCGATGCTCACGACTCAGTCCTCGATGACGATGGCACGCTCGGGGCAGTTGCCCTCCGCACGGCGCACCTTCGCCTCGAGCTCGGTGGGGATGACTCCCTGGATGAGCACGACGGCGTTGCCGTAGTCGTCGGCGCCGAAGACCTCGGGCGCGGCGATGGCACAGCTCTGATGGCCGTGGCACGAGCCTTCTTCCACACGAACCTTCACGGAATCCTCCTCGGACGACGCCCCCCGGCGTCATCCCATCACGGTACCGCTGGTGACGGACTTGTCACGGAGTCGGGAGAACGCGCCCAGGTTGATGGCGCGGCCCGTGCGCGGCCCGATGTACTGCACGGGTTCGGCATCGTGGTCGTGACCCGCGGCCTCGGCGTCGATGATGGCCGCCATGAACTTGCCGGCGAGCGGCGCGTTCTTGAACTGGTTGCCGCTGGTGCCACAGGCCATGAAGAAGCCGGGCAGATCGCTCTTGTCGTAGATGGGCACCCAGTCGTCGGCCACGTCGTACAGCGCGGCCAGACCGACCGGCCGGTGCGGCACACCGAACGACGGCACACGCCGCGCGGCACGCATCATGCTCACCTCGAACTGCTCCACCGTGGGGTACGGGTCGTACTGATCGGGGTCGTCCACCCAGTGCAGCTCGTCGCACTCGGGCTCGGTACCGCCGAGCAACCAGGTTCCACCGATCTGCGGGCGGATGTACTGGCCGATGTCGAGGTCGGCCGTCGCGGGGAATCCGTCCTCGAGCCGCAAGCCCTCGGGTGCCTCCACGGTGAACACCTCCTGGCGCAGCGGCCGGTTCCCGATGCGCATTCCGTCGGCCACGCCGGCCAGCCGGTTCAGGCCCGACGAGTGCGGCCCGCCCACGTTGACCACCACGGGTGCGTGAATGGTGCTGCCATCTGCCAGCAGCACGCCCGACACGCGGCCATCGGTCTGCTCGAACCCGACGACCTCCTGGTGGAACCGGAACTGTGCGCCGTGGTGGCGAGCGGCGTACGCAAGATTGTGTGCCGACAGCATCGGATCGTCGATGAACCCCGACAGCGGCTCGTAGATCGCGGTCATCTCCGATGAGGCGTCGTCGGCGAACGCAGGGTCGTCGATGCGCTTCGGCGGGAAGTAGGCACCGATGTCGACCCCCGGCACCCTGGCCCGCAGCGCCGCCGAGTCGAGCAGCTCGTAGCTGATGCCCACCTCGTTCCACAGTTCCTCGATGCGCGTGGTGTTGTTGCCCGGGGTGTGGAAGATGAGCATGCCGGTCTGGACGAACTTCACCATGCCGTCGGGGTCGACCACACCGAGGTGACCCGCCCAGTCGTTCCACAGGGCAGCAGCCTCCCACGCGGTGAGCACCGCGTCGGGGGTGGAGTAGCTGAACCGGATGATGGACGACGACGAGCTGGTGGAACCCGCCCCCGGGGCCGGGCCCTTGTCGACGACGATCACCGATCGGCCGCCCCGGGCCAGTTCGAGCGCCACGGCCGAGCCGATCACCCCTGCGCCGATCACCACGGCATCTGCACGGTCAGTCATGACGCAACGCTACTCATTCCCGGTACAGGTGTACCAAGGGACCTTCGTCACGAAACGGCGGCGCCGAACAGCTTGCCGACGAGCATGGTGATGGCCATTGCGACGGCGCCACCGATGACCACGCGAGCGATGGACTTCATCGGCTTGGCCCCACCCAGCCGAGCGCCGGAGTAGCCGAGCACCACCAGCGACAACAGGGTGATGGTGATGATCGCGACGATACGCATCGACGTACTGGCGACCGCTGCGGCGATGAGGGGAATGCTCGCGCCGACACTGAAGGCGATGGCCGAGCTCCACGCCGCCTGGATGGGGTTGGCCAGATCGTCGGCGGTGATGCCCAACTCCTCGCGAAGGTGCGCCGCAAGCGCGTCGTGGGCGGTGAGCTCCACCGCCACCTGTGCGGCCAGTTCGGTGCTGAGCCCCTTCGATTCGTAGATGGCCGTGAGCTCCTCGAGTTCGTGGTCGGCCATGTGCTCGAGCTCCCACGTTTCCTTGGCGATGTCGCTGCGCTCGGAATCGCGCTGGGAACTCACCGACACGTACTCGCCGAGCGCCATGGACACCGCGCCCGCGACGAGGCCGGCCATGCCGGCGGTGAGGATGGCCGACCGGGACGCGTCGGCCGCTGCCACGCCGAGCAGCAACGCGGCCGTGGAGATGATGCCGTCATTGGCACCCAGCACCATCGCCCGCAGCCAACCGACACGGTGGCCCATGTGGCCTTCGCTGTGTCGCATGGAGTCAGCCTACCGAGGACGGTCCGGCACCCAGCTGTGCAACACCTGGTAGTAGTTCGACCGCTCGTACACCTGCGGATCGGGCACGTTCTCGCGACTGACGCTGCCGCGCAGCTCGTCGACACTCACGTAGTCGCGCTCGACCATCCACTCGCGAATGAACCGCTCGATCACCATCAGGTGTTCGGGCCCGTGCCGGAGCAGGCCACTGGTGGTCATCACCACGTCGGCGCCGGCGAGAAGCAGCTTCATCGCGTCGGCTCCGTCGTGCACGCCGGAGCTCGCCGCCAGCGAACACTGCACGGCCGAGCGAAGGTTGGCGATCCAGTGCAGCGGCAGCCTGCTCTCGCCGCTGGTGCTCAGCTGCAGCTTGGGCACCACCGTCAGCGAGTCGAGGTCGATGTCGGGTTGGTAGAGGCGGTTGAACATCACCAGACCGTCCGCTCCGGCGGCCTGCAGCTGCACCGCCAGGTTGCCGAGGGCGGTGAACCACGGGCTGATCTTCACGGCCAGCGGCACCGAGATCTCGGCCCGCACCTCTTCCACCAGCTCGACGTACCGCCGCTCGACCTCGGACGACGAGATCGTGGGATCCACGACCACGTCGTAGAGGTTCAGCTCGATGGCGTGCGCACCCGCATCAGCGAGATGCTTCGCGTACCGTACCCAGCCGCCAGGGCTGGTGCCGTTGAGGCTGGCGATGACGGGGATGGTGAGCACTTCACGAGCCTTCTCCACCAGGCCCAGATGGCGAGCAGGGCCCACTTCGGGCAGCGGCAGTTCGGGCAGGAAGCTGAGCGCCTCGCCGAACTGATCGGCGCCGTGCTCGGCCGCGAACGACACGGCGAACGCCTCGTTCTCGATCTCTTCCTCGAACAGCGACGGCAGCACGATGGCACCGGCGCCGGCGGCCTCGATGCGCTGCCACATGTCGGGCGACCCGGTGAGCGGGCTGGCCGAGGCCACGAGCGGGCTGCGCAACGACAGCCCGAGGTAGTTGGTGGTGAGATCGGTCACGACTCGTCCTCGCTGTCGGCGATGGTGGTGTCGGCCGCATGGCCGGGGGCCGTGCGGTGCACGTCGGAGAGCTGGCGGTAATAGTCGAAGCGGGTGCTCACGTCGGCCTGCGCCAGGTCGACCAGCTCCTTCGCCCGCTCCGGATTGGATCGAGCGAGCATCGCGAACCGGGCCTCGCTGCTGGCGAACTCGGAGTACGCCACCGACGGCTCGGCACTGTCCAGCTGGAACGGCGTCGCGTCGTCGTCGGGTGACGGACGGAACCGGTACAGCGGCCAGTGGCCGGTCTGCACGGCGAGCTTCTGCTGGGTCATCGACTTGGACATGTCGAACCCGTGGGCGATGCAGGTGCTGTACGCGATGATCAGCGACACGCCGGGCCACGCCTCTGCCTCGAGCATCGCCTTCACCGTCTGCACGTCGCTGGCGCCCATGGCCACCTTCGCCACGTAGACGTCGCCGAAGGTCATGGCCTCCAGCCCGAGGTCCTTCTTCAGGATGCCCTTGCCGCCGGCGGCGAACTTCGCCACCGCACCGCGCGGCGTGGCTTTCGAGGCCTGACCGCCGGTGTTCGAGTACACCTCGGTGTCGAGCACCAGGATGTTCACGTTGCGGCCGCTGCCGAGCACGTGGTCGAGCCCACCGGCACCGATGTCGTAGGCCCAACCGTCGCCGCCCACGATCCACACGCTCTTGCGCACCAGGGTGCCCGCGAGGTCGAGCAGGCGGCGGGCGTCGACGTGGTCGATCGAGGCCAGCGCGGCGCGCAACCCGTCGACCCGCACCCGCTGCTCGCGGATGGGGATCTCGCCGTTGTCGTCGTAGCCGGCGAGGATGGCCTCCACGGCCTCATCGCTCATGCCCAGCTGCGGGCGCAGCCGACCGAGCAACGTGAGGGCCGTACGACGCTGCGCCTCGAACCCGAGGCGGATACCGAGACCGAACTCGGCGTTGTCCTCGAACAGGCTGTTGGCCCACGCCGGCCCGCGACCGTCGTCGTCGACCGCATACGGCGTGGTGGGCAGGTTGCCGCCGTAGATGCTGCTGCAACCAGTGGCGTTGGCGATGAGCGTGTGATCACCGAACAGCTGCGTGAGCAGCTTCAGGTACGGCGTCTCACCGCAGCCACTGCAGGCCCCGGAGAACTCGAACAGCGGACGGCGCAGCTGGCTGGTCTTCACCGACGCGGGATCCCACTGGGCGGGATCGGCAGCGGGCACGCGCAGGAAGGCGTCCCAGGCGATGCGTTCGTGGTCGAGGTGGTCACCGATCGGTCGCATGTTGATGCTCTTGCGCTTCACCGAGGTCTTGTCGTGCGCCGGGCAGGCCTGCACGCACACACCGCAGCCGGTGCAGTCGTCGGGGGCCACCTGGATGGTGAGCTTCATCCCCGGCACTTCGCGGCTGCGGAAGTCCTTCGTCTTCAGGTCGACGCCCAGCCCGTCGAGTGCCGCCGGCTCGTAGACCTTCATCCGAATGGCGGCGTGCGGGCAGACGATCGCACACTTGCCGCAGTCGATGCACAGGTCGCTCTCCCAGATGGGGATCTCGGGGGCGATGGTGCGCTTCTCCCACTGCGACGTGGCGGTGGCGAATGCACCGTCGACCGGGAGGGCGCTCACCGGCAACAGGTCGCCTTCGCCGGCGAGCATGCGGGCCGTGACACGCTGCACGAAGTCGGGCGCGTCGGCGCTGACGGCGGGACGACGGTGAAGGGTGGACGTGACCTCGCCGCCGAGGACGAGCTCGTGCAGGTTCTGCAGCGACTGATCGACCGCGGCCACGTTGCGCTCGACGATGACCTCGCCACGGGCGCCGTACGACTTCTCGATGGCGTGCTTCAGCTCGGCCAGCGCTTCGTCGGTGGGCAGCACGCCCGCCAGCGCGAAGAAGCAGGCCTGCATGACGGTGTTGATGCGACCGCCCAGACCGGCATCGCGAGCCACGCTGGCCGCGTCGATGGCGAACAGGCGCACCCGCTTCTCGAGCAGCTGCTGTTGCACCTGAACGGACAGCCGATCCCACACCTCGTGCTCGGGATAGGGCGCGTTGAGCAACACTGTTGCGCCTGGTGCGGCCAGCGCGAGCACGTCGAGCGTCTCCAGCAGGCTCCACTGGTGCACGCCCACGAACGTCGCCTCGTCGATGAGATAGCTGCTGTCGATGGGGTGCTCGTCGACGCGCACGTGGCTGATGGTGGTGCTGCCCGACTTCTTCGAGTCGTACACGAAGTACGCCTGCACGCTCATCTCGGTGTTGCCGCCGATGATCTTCGCGGTGTTCTTGTTCGCGCCGACGGTGCCGTCGGAGCCGAGGCCGTAGAACACGGCGCGCACCTTGGCGCGATCGGTGCGGAAGGTGGGGTCCCACGTGAGACTCGAGTGACTGACGTCGTCGTGGATGCCCACCGTGAACGGATTCTTCGGAGTGTCGGACGCGGCTTCGTCGAACACCGCCTTCACCATGGCCGGGGTGAACTCCTTGCTGCTCAACCCGTACCTGCCACCGATGACGCGAGGCGGACGACCGTCGGCCCACGACCCGTTGTCGCTGTGCCACATGGCCGACAGCACGTCGAGGTGCAGCGGCTCGAACGGCGCGCCCGGCTCCTTGCACCGGTCGAGCACGACGACGGTGCGCACCGACGGCGGCAGCGCGGCCAACAGTTGGGCGGTGGGGAACGGCCGATACAACCGCAGGGCGAGCACGCCCACGCGCTCGCCGTCGGCGTTCATCGCGTCCACGGCCTCGCGCACGGCGCCGGCGCCCGAACCCATGATCACGATGACACGGTCGGCGTCGGGGGCGCCGTGGTAGTCGGCCAGGTGGTACTGCCGACCGGTGAGACCGGCGAAGCGATCCATCGCGGCCTGCACCGCGTCGGGCACGGCGGCGTGGAACGGGGTGCACGCCTCGCGGGCCTGGAAGAACACGTCGGGGTTCTGCGCACTGCCGCGCAGCACCGGACGATCGGGGTCGAGCCCACGGAGACGGTGCTCGCTGATGCGGTCGTCGTCGATCATGGCGCCGATGACCTCGGCGTTCGGCACCTGGATGGTGTTGAGTTCGTGGCTCGTGCGGAAGCCGTCGAAGAAGTGGAGGAACGGCACCCGCGTCTGCAGCGTGGCCGAGTGGGCGATGACCGCCATGTCGGCGGATTCCTGCACGCCGCCGGCGCAGAGCATGGAGAAGCCCGTGCTGCGTGCGGCCATCACGTCGCTGTGGTCACCGAAGATGCTGAGTGCATGAGTGGCGAGCGAGCGGGCGGCGACGTGGATGACCGTGGGCGTGAGCTCGCCCGCGATCTTGAACATCTCCGGCAGCATCAGCAACAGGCCCTGGCTGGCGGTGAACGTGGTGGCCAAGGCACCGCGCAGGATGGCACCGTGCAGCGCACCGGCGGCACCGGCCTCGCTCTGCATCTCGATGACCTCGGGCACAGCGCCCCACAGGTTGGGGTGACCCTGGGCGCTCCACTGGTCGGCATGCTCGCCCATGGGCGAGGCGGGGGTGATGGGATAGATCGCGATCACTTCCGAAAGGAGGTGGGCCACGACGGCCACCGCCTCGTTGGCATCGACGATCTCGCGGCGCGGCAGCGCCTGCGTATCGGAATCGGGGTTCACGACTGAACCCTATGAACACCACCCCCAGCTCACAAGGGCCTTTCGACCCGCGATGGTTGCGACGTGCCACTGCCGCGGCTATCACTGGCCGAATGGCCACCCCGCAACCCGGAATCTTCGCCCAGGGCACGCGCTCGCACCGACACCTCGAGTTCGCCCTCCGGCCCGGAGTGCCACCCGCTGAGGCGTTGCAATGCCTGCACTCGCTCCGCCAACCGTCGGGCACCGCCGGTGGAGCGAACATCGTCGTGGGCTTCTCCCCCACGCTGTGGCGTTCCATCGCTCCCGACGCCACCCCGCCCGAACTGATCGGGTTCCCGACGATCGACGGCGTTCCGGTCACCCAGCACGACATCTGGGTGTGGTGTCACGGCACCGGCGACGACGTGCTCATCGACGTGAGCAGGAAGGTGGCCGAGCTCCTCGCCCCTGTGGCCACGGTGGCCCACGAGGTGGTGGGCTTCGTCTACCACGACAGCCGCGATCTCACCGGCTTCATCGACGGCACCGAGAACCCGCCGGTCGAGGAGGCGTACGAGGTGGCCGTCACCGCGCAGGGTGGATCGTTCGCCATCACCCAACGGTGGGTGCACCATCTCGCCCGATTCGAGGCACTCCCGCTCGCCGAGCAGGAGTCGGTCATCGGCCGTACCAAGGCCGACAGCGTGGAACTCGACGACGACGTTCGCCCACCCACGGCGCACATCAGCCGCGTCGTGGTCGACGACGACGCGGGCGACGAGTTGGAGATCTACCGCCGCAGCGTGCCCTACGGCACCGTCACCGAGCACGGTCTGCACTTCGTGGCGTTCAGCGCCGACCCCACACGCTTCGACACGATGCTGCGCCGCATGTTCGGTGCCGACGACGACGTGCACGATCGACTCACCGAGTTCAGCACCCCGGTGACGGGCGCGCTGTGGTGGGTGCCCTCGCTGGAGTCGCTGGGCGACGCACTCGGCTGAGACGGGGACGAACGACCCTGGCCGTGCCATCCCGCGAGGGGCACGATGCACGAGGAGGGGGTGGGCCATGCCCGATCGGCCGTATCTCAGTCAGAACGACACCATCATGTGGATGGTCGAGGCAGACCCGTTGCTGCGCAGCACCATCATGGGCATCATCGTCCTCGCCGGTGCGCCCGAATGGGACCGCCTGGAAGCGCGCGTCGAACGCGTCACACATCAGGTGGCCGCACTGCGCGAGCGCGTGGCACCGGTGCCGCTGCACCCCACGACGCTGCAATGGATCCGCGACCCCGACTTCGACCTGGGCTACCACCTGCGACACATCCGCCTCCCCGAGGGCAGCGACCAGCAGGACGTGCTCGACTGGGCTCGCACGCAGGCGATGGGTGGCTTCGACTCGGCCCGGCCGCTGTGGGAGTTCACCCTCATCGAGGGTCTGGTCGACGGCCGGGCGGCGTTCGTGATGAAGGCCCACCACGTCGTCACCGACGGCATCGGCGCCGTCCAACTGGCGGCACATCTGTTCGACTTCGAACCCGATCCGGCCGGCGGTGAAGCACCCGAACACGTGCCGACGTACCGCACCACGTCGCTCACCCAACTGCGCGAGGTGGTGGCCCACGACGTGGCCGGTGCCCTCGACTTCACCCGCCATCAGGTCGCCTCGGTGGTGCCCACGCTGCTGCACGTCGTACGCGAACCGCAGGACGCAGTGAACGAAGTGGTCGAGACCGCGAAGTCGGTCGCCAGAGTCCTGTGGCCCGCCACCAATCCGAAGTCGCACGTGATGGTCGGCCGCATGCTCTCGTCGAACTTCCGGGCGCTGGAGGTGCCGATGACCGAGCTGCGCGATGCGGCGAAGAAGGGCGGTGGCAGACTGAACGACGCCTTCCTCGCGGGCATCACGGCAGGGCTGCATCGCTACCACGCCCATCACGGACACGAGATCACCGAACTCCGAGTCGCGATGCCCATCAGCCAGCGCGGCGAGCACGACCCCGCCGGTGGCAACCACGTGTCCGTCACCCGGTTCGTGCTCCCTGTCGGCGCCCCCGACGCGGCCCACCGCATCTCGGCGATGCACGAGGTGGTCGACGCCGTGCGCCACGAGCGGGCGCTGCACCACACCGAAGCGATCGCCGGGTTCTTGAACCTCATGCCCCGTGGCGTCATCGGCGCGATGCTGAAGGGCGTCGACTTCCTGGCCAGCAACGTGCCCGGCGTGCCGATCCCGATGTGGCTGGAGGGTCAGGCCGTCGAGCGCTTCTTCCCGTTCGGCCCCACCGCCGGGTCGGCGCTCAACATCACGCTCATGTCGTACAACGGCATGTGCTGCATGGGGGTCAACAGCGACTCGGCCGCCGTGCCCGACCCCGATGTGCTGCTCGACTGCCTGCGGGCTGGCTTCGCCGAGGTCTGCGCCGTCGCCGCCTGACCGCTACCGTCGCACCATGCCTGCGGCGTTCCTCCACCCCTTTGCCAAGCCCACCCGAGAGTCCTTCATCCGCATCGTGCGCGGTGAGGGTGCACTGCTGTGGGACGCCGACGGCCGCGAACTGGTCGATGGCATGGCGAGCCTGTGGTATTGCGCCATCGGACACGGCAGAGAGGAGATGGCGGAAGCCATCGCCGCCCAGGCGCGCACGCTCGCCGCGTACTCGTGCTTCGACCCCTTCACCACCGAACCGGCCGAGGAGCTCGCCGAGTTGCTGCGTGACCTCGGGCCGATGCCCGACTCGCGAGTGTTCTTCACCGGCTCGGGCAGCGAATCCATCGACACGGCGATGAAGCTCGCCCGCATCGCCCACGTGCAGGCCGGGCAGGGACATCGCAAGCTCATCATCTCCCGGGTGCGCGGGTACCACGGCACCGCCTACGGCGGCACCAGCGCCCAGGGCATCGCCCCCAACCGCCAGGACTTCGGCCCGTTCGTCGATGAGGTGGTGCAGGTGCCGGCCGACGACGTGGAGGCGCTGGCGTCGTTGATGGCCGAGCGCGGCCACGAGGTGGCTGCGGTGATCGTCGAACCGGTGCAGGGCGCCGGCGGCATCCACCCCGCCGCCGAGGGTTACCTGGAAGGCGTGCGGCGGCTGTGCGACCAGCACGGCGCGTACCTCGTGTTCGACGAGGTCATCACGGGCTTCGGACGGTTGGGCACCTGGTTCGCCTCGCACCGCTATGGCGTGCGGCCCGACCTGGTCACCTTCGCCAAGGCCGTCACCAGCGGCTATCAGCCACTGGGCGGCGTGTTCGTCGGCCCGGCGCCGGCAGCGGCCCTCGAGCGCGACCCCGACTTCTTCCTGCGTCATGGCTTCACGTACTCCGGCCACGCCACCGCCTGCGCCGCGGCGCTGAAGAACCTGGAGATCATGCGCCGCGAAGACCTCGTGGAGCGTGCCAACCACATGGGGGCTCGGCTCGAGGCCGGCCTGCGATCACTGGCCGACGACGGCACCATCCACCACGTGCGTGGCCTCGGAGCGATGTGGGCGGCCGGCCTGCACCCCGAGCAGAACGCCATGGCTGCACGCGATCACATGCTCGACCACGGCGGCGTGGTGTGCCGCGCGCTCAACGCTGATTCGTTGCTGTTCTGCCCTCCGTTGGTCACCACCGACGAGCAGATCGACCGCATCGTCGACGCCGTCGCGGCGGCCCTCGGCTGAGTCACACACCGGCCGAGTCACACCGGCCGGGTCACAGCGGCCGGCTCACATCGGGGGCGGCGGAGGCGGCGGACCCGGAGGCGGCGGCGGCACGACGGCGTCTGCGGGAGCAGGCGTCACCGGCATGGGGTGCCGACCGGCTGCCAGCCAGCCGAGCACGCCGCCACCCACCAGGCCGACCGCCAGCAGCACGGTGATGACCGCACTGTCGAGCGCGACCACCCCGAAGAGCACCAGGTCGATGGCGAGGAACAGCGTGAACAGGAACCCCACCACGGCGGTACCGATGGTTCGACCGGCCTTCATCACACGACCCTCCTGAACATCGGGCGGGCGAGCGCCACCACGGCGGCACCCGTCAACGCGGTCCCACCGAGGGCGACCCAGGTGATGGGCGACGACATCGGACTGCCGTCGATCTGCAGCGTCACGCGACCGGCGCACACGCCATTCGCATCGACGTGACGGCCGTAGAGGGTGATCGGCACACCGGCGGGAACGAACGCCGGCAGGTCGTACTCCTCGACGCCCTGGTTCGACGTGGTGACACTCGTGCCCGACCATTCGTCGATGACCAGTTCACCGAACGGCTTCGGCAGACGGATCGTGACGGACCCCTGGTAGTCGCCAGGCGCGGCGGGCACGGAGCCCGTCCACTGCACCGTGTCGGCCCTCGGGATGATCACCGTCCCCGTCTGGGTGGCGTCCACCACCATGCCGCTGCTCGCCCAGGTCGCCGACGCTGTGCATCCGTCGTCGTTGGTGAGCTCCGCCGACACCGGGCGGGACGGAACCATCAGCAGGCACCCCAGTACCGCACCAGCCGCGCACCATCGCACGAGTCTCATGTTCGCCTCCAGTACTCCTTCGGCACTTCCATCGTCCGACCGTGGCCGAGGCCGCACCAGTGCCGGAAGTCCCGGTGACCGGTGCGGCGGGGCCGAATGGCAGCATGGGCGCATGGGACAACTCGACGGGCAACACGTACTGGTCACGGGTGGCAGCAGCGGCATCGGGAAGGCCTGCGCACAGCGATATCGCGAGGAGGGCGACATCGTCGGCCGCCACGAGCAGCCGGAGTTCGATCTCTCATGAGCGAGATCCTCTTCAACCCGTTCGACGCCCAGTTCCGCGCCTACCCGTATCCGTTCTACGACCGCCTCCGCGAGACGGATCCCGTGCACGTGTCACCGTTGGGGTTCACGGTGCTCACCCGCTACGACGACGTCGCCCGAACGCTGCGCGGGGCCGAGTTCGCCCGCGACATCGAGGCCCACGTCACCGAACGCGACGACGACCCGCGCAAGGCACGCCGCGACCGCCTGCGCCAGCGACGCGAAGACGGCACCGCAGCGAAGAGCATCCTCAACCTCGACCCTCCCGACCACACGCGATTGCGCCGTCTGGTCACGTTGGCCTTCACTCCGTCGGCCATCGAACGGTTGCGGCCACGCGTCCAGCAGCTGGTCGACGACGTGCTCGACAGGGCCGCCGACCGCGGTTCGATGGAGCTGGTCGAAGAGCTGGCCTTCCCCGTGCCGTTCCAGGTGATCAGCGATCTGCTCGACATGCCCACGGATCACACCGCCGAGGTCCGCGCGTGGTCGCAGACGCTCACCGCATCACTCGAACCCACGGTCGACGACGCCGCGCTGGATGCGGCGGACGCCGCGGCGGCGCAGATGGGCGGGTATCTCACCGAGGTCATCGAACACCGTCGTCGCCACCTCGGTGACGACCTCCTGTCGGCGCTCATCCAGGCCGAAGAGGCGGGCGACCGCCTCTCCCCCGCCGAACTGCTGTCGTTCGTGGTGTTGCTGTACGTGGCCGGCCACGAGACCACCGTGAACCTCATCGGCAACGGCGCGCTCGCGCTGCTGCGCCACCCCGACCAACGACGGCAGTGGGCCGCCGACCCGTCGCTCGACACCAACGCCATCGACGAACTGATGCGCTTCGACGGTCCGGTGCAACAGACCGTGCGCGTCCCCACCGTCGATGTCAGCTATGCCGCGGCCGACGGCGGCGAGGTGCTGGTTCCGAAGGGCACGCTGGTGATGACGGTGCTCGGCGCCGCCTCGCACGATCCTGCCGTGTTCGAGCGTCCCGGCGAGCTGTGGCTCGACCGGCCGAATGCCAACCGCCACCTCGGGTTCGCCGCAGGTGTGCACTACTGCCTCGGTGCCTCGCTGGCGAAGCTCGAAGCCGGCGTGGCGCTCACGTCACTCATCCGCCGATTCCCCGAGCTGGATCTCGCCGGGCTGCCGGGCTGGCGCGACCGGCTCACCATTCGCGGCGTGGACCACCTGCCAGTGTCCACTCGCTGAATCAACTGAAGGACAGGTTCGTCGCTGCCTGGGTGATGGTGTCGTGCCCCTGGCCGGCGCGGACGCCCGCCACCTCGACCACCACTGCGACGTCGCCCGCGACACCGACGGCAGTGTCGACGCGCGAGCCGATCGACGCAGGATGCGCCCACGTCCAAGGACTGGACACGGCGCTGACACCCTGGAACCCGTTCGACAGGTCGGCGAGGTGCTCCGCGGAATCGAGCCCCGGACCGGTGAGCAGTTGCTTGCCCAAACGCACGGCTGCATCGCTGGAGTCGGTGCGGAACAGGGTGACCCGCAGGCCGCCATCGGCGGTCGACCAGGCCCGGGTCCATCCGGCGATGGCGCCCGGCACCTGCGACAGGTCGGTCACCTCGGCGTCGTCGACCTGTGCGGCCCCGGTGACGATCTCGGCGGGCAACGCGGTCGCCAGGTCGGCGATGGTGGCAGCCATCGGCGTGATGGTGGCGGCAGAGACCGCCGACTGGACGCCGGGTGAACCCTCCTGCATCTCGCCGCACAACCGCGGCTCGCCGTCCTGGGTGATGACGGCAACTGCCAGCAGCGACGTGGGACCGTCGGGAGTGGCGAGCGAGAACGCCACCTGCGAATCGGGCCGCGACCCGAGCAGGCTGCCCAGCGTGATGGGCTCGACGATCGACACCTGCTGCGGCTCGATGCGCCCGCCCGCCGCCGCCTTCACCGCGGCCACCTCGGCCTCGAACAGGGCCAACGAACCGTCGGGCACCCGACCCTCGGCGCACCGCAGCGCGTTGGCCGCGGTCAGATCGCCCTGGTCGAGCGCCGCCAGGTAGCGAGTGACGACCGAGTCGTCCACCACCGCGGTGGTGGACGAGGCGGCGACGCTGGTCGACGACGACGTGGCGCCGCTCGATTCGCCGTCGCTGCACGCGACGAGCGCGGCCGCGCCGACGGCCACGGCGGTGACGACGAACCTGCGCATGACTCAGTCGTTGGCGAGCAGATGGATGAGGCTGCTCGTGTCCCAGCGACGGCCGCCGCGAGCGATGACCTGCGCGTAGAACTGGTCGATGAGCGCGGTGACCGGCAGACGTGCGCCGTTGCGATCGGCTTCGTCGAGCACGATGCCGAGATCCTTGCGCATCCACTCGACCGCGAACCCGAAGTCGAACTCGCCCTTCACCATGGTCTGACCACGGTTCTCGAGCTGCCAGCTCTGCGCGGCGCCGTACTTGATGACCTCGGTGACCTGTTCGGGGTCGAGCCCAGCGCGCACGGCGAAGTTCAACCCTTCGGCCAATCCCTGCACGATGCCGGCGATGAGGATCTGGTTGACCATCTTGGTGAGCTGCCCGGCGCCGGCCTTGCCCATCAGCGCCGTGGCCTTCGCATAGGACGCCATCACCGGCTGCGCGAGGCGGTAGAACGCTTCGTCGTCGGCGCCGCACATGATGGTGAGCTGGCCGTTCTCGGCGCCGGCCTGCCCGCCCGACACCGGCGCATCGACGAATCCCACACCGAACTCGGCGCATGCCTCTGCCAGTTCCGCCGCCACCTTGGCCGATGCGGTCGTGTGGTCCACCAGGACGGCACCCGCCTCGGCACCGGCCAGGGCGCCGTCGGGGCCGTACACGACATCGCGCACGTCGTCGTCGTTGCCGACGCACATGAAGACGAACTCGGCACCCTCCGCCGCTTCTCGCGGGGTGGGTGCGGCGAGGTTGCCGTACAGCGCCACCCAGGCCAGCGCCTTCTCAGGGGTGCGGTTGTAGACGGTGACCTTGTGCCCGGCAGCAGCGAGGTGGCGCGCCATCGGCGCACCCATCACACCAAGACCGAGGAACGCGACGGAGCTCATCCACACAGTCTGGCCGGTCACGAAGGCACGAACGCACCAGACTGATCGGATGATCGATCATCTCGTGCTCGCCACCCCCGACGTTCCGGCCACTGCGGCCGAGATCCGAGCGTCGTGGGGCATCGAACTCGCCCCCGGTGGCTCACACGTGGGACGCGGGACACGCAACGAACTCACCGGCCTCGGCGGCGCGACCTACCTCGAGGTGGTGGGTCCTGATCCGACACAGCCCGACCCGGCGCTCCCGCGACCCTTCGGGGTCGACGACCTCCCCACAGCGTCGCTCGTGGCCTGGTGCGCCCGCCCCCGACGTGCGCTACCGGACGTGCTGAACGCGATCGCCGCGTTGGGCATGGACCTCGGCGGCGCGATGGAGATGTCGCGAGCGCGACCTGACGGAGTGCTGCTGCAGTGGCAACTCACGTTCCCGTTGTTGGGCCCGCCGCACCTGGGCGTCGTGCCGTTCCTGATCGATTGGCTCGACTCGCCGCATCCCGCCCTCGACCTCCCCCACGAGGCCACCCTGGCCTCGCTGCACCTCACCCATCCCGAGGCCGACATGGTGAACGCGGTGCTCGCCGAGATCGGGGCGTCGTCGATCATCGAGGTGGCCGAGGGACCAGCGTCGTTGTCGGCCGCGGTGCACACGCCCCGCGGACCCGTCACGCTGTAGCGGTCACCCTCGCAGCGAGGCGGCGATCTCGTCGATCACCGAGGGTGGCGTGCGCGGGTGCATGAACACCAGCCGACCCACGGGCTCGCCCTTCCAGGTGCTCGGGGCCACGAAGGCCACGCCGTCGGCGAGCAGGCGTTCCGCCCACGCGCGCCACTCCACGCGGCCCCACCCCTCGCGGCGGAACAGCACCACGCCCAGCATGGGTGGCATCACCACCGACACGCCCGGCACGGCGTCGAGCGTGCCGGCGGCGAGCTCGGCCAGCTCCACCCCCACCCGCACGGCCACCTCGTGGGCCACCGTGCCGTGCACCGCCAACGCGAACCACAGCGGCAATCCGGTGGCGCGGCGAGTGAGCTGATAGCCGTAGTCGCTGGGGTTCCAGAGCGGTTCGCCGTCGTGGAGGATGTCGACGTAGGGACCGTGCTGTGTGTGCACGGCGGCAGCGAGCGCCGGTTCGCGGTAGAGCAGCGCACACGATCCCTCCGGCGCGAACAACCACTTGTGCGGGTCGACGATCACCGAGTCGGCGCGTTCGATGCCATCGAACAGGTGTCGCCGTTCGGGTAGCAGCAGTGCGGCACCGCCGTACGCGGCATCGACGTGCAACCACGCACCGATCCGGTGGGCGACGTCGGCCAGCCCCGCCAGGTCGTCGACCACCCCCGCATTCGTGGAGCCGCCGGCGCCGATGACGATGCCCACGTCGGCACGGTCGCTCAACGCCGCGGCCAGTGCCTCTCCGGTGAATCGACCATCGGGACCCGTCGCCACCACCAACGTGTCGTGCAGGCCCAGGAGGCGCAACGAGTTGAACACCGACGCATGCGCGGTGTCGCTCACTGCGACCGCACACTGCTCGGGCGCGCACTGCTCGCGTGCCACCGCGAGGGCCGACAGGTTGCCGATGGAACCGCCGCTCATGAAGCAGCCGCCCGCCGAGGCGGGCAGACCCATCAGGTCGGCCAGCCAGCGCAGCGTCTGGTTCTCCGCCGCGACCGCGCCGGATGCCTCCAGCCACGACTCGGCGCTGAAGGTGGCCGCGCCCACGGCGGCTTCCATCCACACGCCGGCGGCGGAGGGCGACACGGGAATGAACGCGAGAAACCGCTCGCTGTCGAGCGCCACGTTGTTCGGTGCGACGCGCTGGACGAATCGCTCCCAGGCCGCATGCGCGCCGAGACCGTCGGCCGTGAACGTGCCCTCCAACAGCGGCGCCATGTCGGCGGGCGTCATCGTGCGACCCAACGGCGCCTGCGCGATGCGAGCGTTCATCCACTCCGCGATCTCGCCGGTGAGGTCGTGCGGAAAGGCGTTGCGCCCGTGGAGCGGCCGCGCCGCCATCACTCGGGGGTGACGTATGCCGCGGTGATGCCGCCGTCGATGATGAGCGACTGGCCGGTCATCCAGCTGCTCTCGTCGCTGGCGAGGAACAGCGCCCCGTTCGCGATCTCGACGGGCTCGCCGAAGCGACCCATCGGGATGTGCACCAGGCGACGGTTGCGCTTGGCATCGTCACTGAGGAACTTGGCCAGCAGCGGGGTCATGATGGGCCCTGGGCACAGCGCGTTGCAGCGAATGCCCTGGCGGGCGTAGATGACGGCGATCTCGCGGGTCATGGCGAGCACGGCACCCTTCGACGCGGTGTAGGCCACCTGCGGCGTGGCCGCACCCATGTGCGCGACGAACGACGCCACGTTCACGATGGACCCAGCGGTGCCGCTCTCGTTGGCCGACTCCTGCATCGCGGGGATGGCGTACTTGCAGCCCAGCAGCGTGCCGAGGACGTTGATGTCCATCGTCTTCTGGTACGTCTCGACGCTGGTGGTGACCGGGTTGTCGTCGTCGCCGAGCATGACGCCGGCGTTGTTGTACAGCACGTGGAGCCCACCGAAGGTCTCGACCGCGAAGTCGACGGCATTCTTCACCGAGGCCTCGTCGGTGACATCGCAGCGCACGAACGCCGCCTCGCCGCCGGCGGCGTTGATGGCATCGATCGCGTCGTCACCATCGGTGATGTCGGCGATCACCACCTTCGCTCCTTCTGCGGCGAAGCGCTCTGCGCCCACTCGACCGAGACCCGACGATGCACCAGTGATGAGGGCGACCTTGCCCGACAGACGACTCATGACGGCACACGGTAGTGGACGCGCAAGACTGGGCCTCAATGACCGCTGCCCCGTCGTCCCGTTGGCGTGTGCTCACGTGGAATCTCCGCGGCTCGGCTCACCCGAACATCGAACTCGTGGCCGAGGTCATCGAGGGATACGCCCCTCACGTGGTGGCGCTGCAGGAGGTGCAGCGGCGGCAGGCACGCAAGCTGGCGAAGCGTCTCGGCTGGAAGCGGCAGTGGACGCGCAAGCACCACCCGTTCACCCCCTTGGTGTGGTGGCGCAGCGAGGGCGTCGCGGTGTTGTCGCCGCACCCGTTGAGCCACGTGGTGCACACCACCATCTCGCCCGGCGTGAGCACGTGGGTGTTCCGTCACCGGGTACTGCTGGCGGTCACGGTCACACGCGGCGACGCGGCAGTGCGGGTCTACGACACCCACCTGTCGTCCACCGACACCGACGAACGCATCGCCCAGGCCCGACGCGTCACCGACATCGTGGTGCAGGAAGGCCCTCCGGTGGCAGTGGTCGTGGGCGACCTCAACACCCATCCGAACGACCTGATCGAGATCGTTCGCGAGTTCCACCCGGCCGGGGTGCGCGACCCGGGCGGCGACAGCTCGAACCCGGCCATCGCGCCGTACCAACGGCTCGACATGGTGCTGGTGCCGGAGGACGCCGTGGTGACCGATCAGCACACGCCCGAGGGCGGCGAACGATGGGCCGCGCTGAGCGACCACGTGCCGGTGCTCGTGGAGTTCGAGATCGCCTCGAGCGCAACGAGCTAGATGCGCTCCCAGTAGCGCCGCAGTTCCCAGTCGGTGACGGTCTGGTTGAACGCCTGCCATTCGGCCTTCGCCATCGTGAGGATGTGATGGTGCACTTCCTCGCCGAAGCACTCGCGAGCGATGTCGCTGCTCTCCCACAGTGCGATCGCGTCGACGATGCTCCACGGGATGCGCGGGATCTCGGGGGCCTCGTAGCCGTTGCCGGCGAACGGCGCTCCCAACTCCATCTTGTTGCGGATGCCGTACAGACCGCCGGCGATGGTGCCGGCGAACGCGAAGTAGCTGTTCGCATCGCTGCCGGGGATGCGGCACTCGACTCGCGTGCCCTTGCCATGGCCGACCTTGCGGAACCCGAGGGTGCGGTTGTCGATGCCCCAACCCACACCGGTGGGCGCCCACGAGCCGAGCTGGAACCGCTTGTAGCTGTTGATGGTGGGCGCCCACAGCAGGCTGAACTCGCGAGCCGTGGCGATCTGACCGGCCAGGTAGTGCTGGAACGTCTCGCTCATGCCGTGCGGGCCGTGGTGATCGTCGAACACCGCGGTCTCGCCGTCGAGGGTCCACAGGCTGGAGTGGATGTGGCACGACGAGCCGGTGTCGTTGAAGTCGTACTTGGCCATGAAGCTCACCGACCGACCGTGGAAGTGGGCGATCTCCTTGGCAGCCAACTTGTAGACGCTGTTGCGGTCGGCCATCTCGACCGCGGTGGTGTAGTCGAGGTTGATCTCGTGCTGCCCTCGGCCGGCCTCGCCCTTGCTGAACTCCACCGGCACACCGGCGGCCTCGAGCCCGCGGCGGATGGCGCCGAGGATGTACTCGTCCTTCGTGGTCTGGAGGATGTGGTAGTCCTCGAGCCACGGCGAGTGCGGCTTCAGGTCGCGGTAGCCCTTGTCGTGAGCCTCGTCGTAGGTGTCCTTGAACAGGTAGAACTCGATCTCACTGGCCACCATCGGCAGGAAGCCCATCGCCGCCGCGGCATCCACCTGGTGCTGCAGGATGCTGCGCGGTGCCACCTCCACCAGCTCGTGGGACTCCACGTTCAACAGGTCGCACATGATCATCGCGGTCTTCTCGACCCACGGAATGAGGCGAACGGTGTTCCAGTCGGCCTTGGCGAGCATGTCGCCATAGCCCTGGTCGTAGCTCGCGAAGCGATACCCCGGCACGGGGTTGTTGTCCATGTCGCAGGCGATGAGGTAATCGCAGTTCTCGGTACCGGCGTCGGCGACGCTCTGCAGGAAGAAGCGACCCGTGGTGCGCTTGCCCACCAACCTGCCCTGCAGGTCGGGGAACACCATGAGCACGGTGTCGATCTCGCCCCCGCGGATGAGTTGTTCGAGATCGTCGCGTGTGATGTGACCAGACATGGACCGGGACACTAATCGGTGCCGCTGGCTGCCCGAGTTGTCAGGCCTTCTTCTTGGCCGGTTCCTTCGCAGGCTTCAGCACGCCCTTGGCCAATGCATCGTCGAGATACTTCTCGGCCTCTTCGGCACTCACCTTCAACGCGGGAGCGATCTCGCTGATGAGGTTGATGCGCGCCCGGTCGTACATGGTGCGCTCGGCGGCCGACAGCGATGCATCGCGGTTGCGTGCTGCAAGGTTTCGGACCACTTCGGCCACCTGGTACACGTCGCCGCTCTTCAGCTTCTCCTGGTGGTTCTTGAACCGCCGGCTCCAGTTGCTGGGCACGCGCGGGTCGGGCTTGCTGAGCACGGCCACGAGGTCTTCGAGCTCGTCGGCGCTGACCGGCGGCCGCACACCCACTTCCTCGGCCTTCAGCGTGGGCACCGACAACGTCATCTCGTTGATGACGGTCTTCAGGATGAGGTATTCCTGGAGCGACCCGAAGGCCTCCATCTTCTTCGTACCCACCACGATGCATGCGCCGTGCTGGGGATAGATCACGGTGTCGCCCTTTTTGAACTTCACTTCGACCTCTTCGAATCGGGGAGTCGGGTCCGGCTAGGACCCTTCAAGGGTAGGCCGCGATCAGCGATTTCCCTACGCCCGAGCAGGGGAAGCTCCGCCGATGATCTCCTCCGGGTTCGGCGCGCCACCCACGGCGAGGCGCAGCACTTCCAACACCGAGGCGATGCGCTCTGGCTCCTCGTCGAGCCCGGCACGCACCGTGGACAGCACCATCGAGAACATCACCGTCTCGATCCCTCTGGCGAGCACGTCGGGATCGGCATCGGCGGACAGCACGCCGAGTGCCTGCCGGGCGCGCAGCCCACGGGCCACCATCGACGTGGTGCCGGCGAACAGGTGATGCTGCAACACCAGGTTGAGGTCGGCGGGTGTGCCCTCCACCATCACCCGACGGGCGAGCGGATGGTCGTGCAGGCCCTGCACGAGCAGCGACATCAGTTCGTAGAGCGGTCGCGACGACGACATCGCCCTCGCCGTGATCTGCTCGGCGAGGTCGTCGAGGTCGGCGGTGACGGCTGCCGCCCAGCACGCGTCCTTGTCGGCGAAGTACGCGTAGGCGGCCGCAGGCGTGAGGCCGGCATCACGGCTGAGCTGGCTGACCGAGGTGGCCCGGTACCCCTGCGCGCCGAACCGATCGACCGCCGCGCGCAGCAGCCGTTCGCGGGTGCGCTGACCCTTGGTGAGAGCGCGCCGGGAGGAGGCCGCGGTGTCCAACATGACGCACCCTAGCCACCCACCGACAGGTTGTCGCCACGGACGGTCGTGGTCGGCGATCCCGGACCGTCGTCTCGTCTGTCTGGTGCCCCCGGTAGGACTCGAACCCACAACCATCGGGGTAGAAACCCGGTGCTCTCTCCTTTGAGCTACGGAGGCAGTGCCGTCAGCCTAGGCCGCGGACAATCTTCGGCGGAGGAGGTCGAGCGCGCTGATGACGCTCATCTGGCGCATCTGGTCGCGTTGGCCGGGAAGGCGGAGCGTTCGCGTCGTGACCTCGGACCCGATGGCGATGCCCACGCACAACGTGCCCACGGGCATGCCGTCCTGTTCCGCCGGACCGGCCACCCCGGTGAGCGCGAGCGCGACGTCGGCCCCCAACACGCGTTGCGCGCCCACGGCCATCGCCGCCGCAGCGGCCTCGCTGACCACCGGACCCTCGGGCCCGCCGAGCAGCTCGAACTTCACCTCGCTGGCGTAGCTGACGATGCCGCCACGGAACACCTCGCTGGCGCCGGCCACATTGGTGATGCGTCCGGCCACCAGCCCGCCGGTGACCGACTCGGCGAGGCCCAGCGTGAGGCCACGCTCGCGCAGCAACTGCAGCACCACGGACTCCATGGTGTCGTCGTCGACGCCGAACACGATGTCGCTGACGAGTGCACGCACCTCGGCATCCCATCGATCGATGACCGCGGAGGCCTCGGCATGCGTGGCGGCCTTGGCGGTGAGGCGCACCTTGATGCCCTCCCACCCGCTCGCCAGGAACGCGAGCGTGGGGTTGCCCTCGGCCTCGAGCCGTTCGATGACCGGGTCGAGTCGTTCGTTCAATCCGCTCTCGCTCTCGCCCCAGGTGCGCAGCGTGCGGCTGACGATGACGCTGGCCTCACCGGCTCGTTCGAGCAGGTCGGGCAGCACCGCGCGTTGCAGCATGTCCTTCATCTCGTGCGGCACGCCCGGCACCGCGTAGATGACCTTCGACCGGCCCTCGATGGTGACCGGGCAGATGAGGCCGGGTGCGGTGCCGCGAGTCTGCGGGATGATGGTGGCGCCCACCGGCACCATGGCCTGGCGGAGATTGTTCTCGGCCATGCGACGGCCGCGCGACTCGAACAGGTCGCGGATGAACTGCGCCACCGTGTCGTCGAACTCCAACGACACGCCCATCACGGCGGCGATCGCGTCGCGGGTGAGGTCGTCGTGGGTGGGGCCGAGGCCGCCGCACATGATGACGGCGTCGGCGTCGGCCAGCATGCGCGAGACCACCGTGGTGACCCGGCCGAGGTTGTCGCCCACCTTCGCCTGGTACAGCGAGTCGATGCCCGCGGCCGCCAGTTGCTCGCCCATCCACTGGCTGTTGGTGTCGGTGATCTGGCCGAGGAGCAGTTCGGTGCCCACCGCGAGGATGTCGCAACGCATGCGGGTCAGGCTGCCACGTCGGCGACGGGCGGATGCTGTCGAGCCCGGTACACGTACTGCCCGAAGCTGATCAGCGCGAGCGCGACCGAGATCCACAGCAGGCCGTTCCACAGCCACTTCGCGTCGACGGCCGTGGGCGGCATGATGGCGAAACCCACGGCCAGCTGCTGCACGAAGGTCTTCCACTTGGCGATCTTGCTGGCGGGCACGCTGACACCCTTCGCCCCGACGAACGTGCGGTACAGCGAGATCATGATCTCGCGGGCCGTGATGATGACGACCGGCACGATCCAGAAGGTGTCGTTGGCGACCAGGATGAACATCGCCCCGAGCACGAGCACCTTGTCGGCCAGCGGGTCGAGGAACGCCCCCAACGTGGTGGCGCCGTGCCGGCGAGCCAGGTAGCCGTCGATACCGTCGCTGGAGCACAGCAGGAACCACAGGATGAACGCCGCCCAGCTGCCCTTGGGCCCCTGGTCGGGGATGAGCACGAGCATGAACGGCGCGACCAGGATGCGCGCGACGGTGACGAGGTTCGCCCACGTCTTCACAGCACTGGGATCGACGGGCATCAGAGCGAGTCTGCCACGCGATCGGGCCCCATGGCATCGACCACGCGCACCTGGTGGAACTCGCCCACGGCGAGGTGGGTGGGCACCTCGACGATGCCGTCGATCTCGGGCGCTTCGCGGGTGCTGCGCGCCACACCCGGCTCGTCGACCAGCACGGTGAGGGTGTCGCCGATGGTGGCGTCGCTGCGGGCGGCGGTGATGTCGTCCTGCATCTCGCGCAGCTCGGCGAGGCGCTCGTTCATCAGGTGCGGATCCACCGTGCCGTCGAGGTCCATGGCGTAGGTGCCGTCCTCGGGGCTGTAGGCGAAGAAGCCGCACCAGTCGAGCTGGGCTTCCTCCACGAACGCGAGCAACTGGTCGTGGTCTTCCTCGGTCTCGCCGGGGTAGCCGACGATGAAGTTGCTGCGGAACGCCGCCTGCGGGTCGCGCTGGCGGATGTCGGCGATGCGCTGCAGGAACCGCTGACCGTCGCCCCACCGGCGCATGCGGCGCAGCAACGGCTTGCTGACGTGCTGCAACGACAGGTCGAAGTACGGCACGTTCGAGGCGAGGATGGCGTCGATCAGTTCGTCGGTGAGGTCGCTCGGGTACAGATAGAGCAGGCGGGTCCAGGGCACGAGACCGCTGACGGCCTGCACGAGCGGGACGATGGAGCCCGCACCGAGTTCGTCGGGGCGGTCCTTGCCGTAGCTGGCGAGGTCTTGGGCGACGAGGACGATCTCCTTCGCCTCCAACTGCTCGACTTCGGCCAGGATGGACGACACGTCGCGGCTGCGCTGCGGTCCGCGGAACGACGGGATGGCACAGAACCCGCACGAGCGATCGCAGCCCTCGGCGATCTTCACGTACGCCCACGGCGATGCGCTCTTCGGGCGGGGCAGGTTCAGCAGATCCAGCGTGGGGATGGGTGCGGTGGACACCGGGATGAGCTTCTTGCCGGCCGGCACGTTCACGGGCACGCCGAACCCGGCCACCTGGTCCACCTCGGGCAGGGCTTCGGCCAGCTCGGCGCCGTAGCGCTCGGCCATGCAGCCGGTGACCACGATGCGGGCGCCGTCCTTGCGCTGTTCCTCGAGCGCCAGGATGGTGTCGATGCTCTCCTTGCGCGCCTCTTCGATGAACGCGCAGGTGTTCACCACCACGAGGTCGGCGGCGGACGCGTCGTCGGTGGCGGTCATGCCGTCGGCCAGCAGGGTGCCGACCAGCTTGTCGCTGTCGACCTGGTTCTTGGGACACCCCAAGGTCTCGACGTAGAAGCGCTGGCCCATGAGGGTTGCAGGCTACCGGGGTGTCAGGTCACAGGTAGTTGAGGCGCAGGCCCTTGTTCGGCCAGCGCATGTGCAGCAGGCGGCCGCTGCCCGAACAGGTGATGTACGCATCGCGGTACTCGCCGCTGCCGTCGTTGTCGCCGAAGCAGATGTTGGTGGTGAGCAGATCGCCGGTGGGGACGTGGGTGACCGACCCGTCGACGGGCGAGATGATGCTGATGCCGCCGTTGATGAGCGTGGCCACGCACACGTTGCCGTCGCCGTCGACCGCCAGCGAGTCGAACAACTGGTAGCCCTCGAGGCCGGCGACGATGACGCTCATGTCGAGCGGCGCCGGGGGCACCACCACGCCTGGCTCGCTGATGGTGCGGCGGAAGACGCGACCGGTGGTGGTCTCGGCCCAGTAGACGGTGTTGCCGTCGGGCGACAGGCCGATGCCGTTGGGGCCCTCCACGGGGAACACCTGCTCGCTGATGTGGCTGCCGTCGGCCTTGGCGTAGTAGATGGCGGTGAGGTCGCTGGTGCGGGCGTGGTGGTCGCGGATGCCGTGGTCGGTGAACCAGAACCCGCCGTGGGCGTCGAACACGAGGTCGTTCGGTGCACGCAGCGGACGGCCATCGCACTCGGTGTACAGGTCGGTCACCGTGCCGGTGGCGAGGTCGACCTTCTGGATGCGACCGCCGATGTAGTTGTTCGGATCGAACGGACCGGGCAGCAGCAGGTCGCCGAGGTCGACGGGCGTGAAGCAGCCACCGTTGTTGCACAGGTAGAGCGCACCGTCGGGACCGATGGCCGCGCCGTTGGGCCCGCCGACGATGTCGGCGACCGTCTCCTTCGTGCCATCGGGGTGCACACGCGTGATGCGCGGCCCGAACATCTCGACGAGGATCACGCTGCCGTCGGGCATCGCGATGGGGCCTTCGGGGAAGCGCAGTCCGGACGTGATCTCGGTGAACTCGGTCATGGCCGCGAGTGTGCCAACCGCGCCGCGCCCCGAACGACCTGGACCGCCATCAGGGGCTCACGCACCCGACGAGGTCGCGGCCGCCTTCAACCGTTGGCGGGCCATGGTGGACTCGGCCACGGGAACCAGGCGCGTCGCCTTGCCCAGGCCGGTGGGCGGCATGTTGCCGTAGATGGCCTCGTACTCCCCCGCCCGCACCAGGAACGTCTCGTGCCAGATGCCCGAGCGGGCGTCCTTGCCGACTCGCTTCCAGTACTGACGCCACACGTCGAGGTGCGGGTCGTCGGTGTCCTTGGCGAACGCCTCCAGGTGGTCGAACGAGCGCCAGTACTGCACGTTGGTGAGCCCAAACGACTGGAACCCGAGCATGCCCTTCTCCGGGTGGTCCATCAGGTACTTCAGCATGTGGCCCATGCCGCGTTTGCCGCCGTAGTCCTTGATGGCCTTGATCGGGTGCCGCAACGTGGGGCGCGCGCCGATGATGAACACGACGAAGTCGCCTTCGATCTCGGCCGTCCACCGGCCCTGATGAATGGCAGCCATGGTGCCTCCTCCTCAGATCGCTCCACGCGATCCTGCCACGGTCGACGCACCCCTCGTGACGGCCCGGGCCCTCGGGCGTTCCTCGGCCGCCCGTCAGGCGGCTCGGGTGAGGGGTGGGCCGTGGGTGGTGCGTGCGCCGCCGGGTCGGATGACGGTGAGGGTGCGGTCGGGGTGGATGACGAGTTGCCAGCCGCCCTCGTGGACGAGGTGATGATGCCGGCCACACAACGGCACCAAATTGTCGATGTCGGTGCAGCCCAGGTCGCGGGTGAACCAGCTGACGTGATGGACCTGAGTGTGCTCGAACGGCACATCACACAACGCACAGCTGCGATACAGCACCCGGAGCGCGCGGCGTTGTGCACGGTTCGCCAGGCGGGTCTCGCGGCCGAGGTAGAGGCGCACCCCATCGGCCGACACCACCACCGGCGCGACCGTGCCCAGGCACGCCCAGCGGCGCACCGTCTCGATCGGCAACCCGAACCTGCCCAACCCTGCATCGACGATCGAATGCTCGTGCCGGTGGCCGGTGACGAGTGTCTGTTCGTCGATCAGCACGGTCACCTCCGGCAGGCCCGACGCACCGTTGCCCTCGGAGATGGCCAACAACGCCAGCGCGGCCAGATGATCCTGCCGATCGACGGGGTCCTTCGGCGCGTCATCGGGCACGCCCGAGATGGTGCCGTGGAACAGGGTCTCGATCATGTTCCGGATGCGGCCCTCCAACTCGGTGCCGCGCACCGCATCGAAGCGGCCCGCCAGGTTCCACATGCCATCGGCACCGTGCCACCACCGCAACCGGGT
>JACQZZ010000088.1 GCA_016213625.1 Actinomycetota bacterium | reverse complement strand
TTCCTCGACCAGATGGAGGGAGGCCGCATCTCCATCGCCGAACAGGGCGCCATCACGTTCAGCTTGTTCCCCGTGCAGACGAGCGCGGCCGCTCGATCCTTCGCGGCCCATCGGGTGTTCGCCGACCTGTGCCACGACCTCATCGGCCCCGACGTCCGGCTCTATCACGACCAGGCCGTCTACAAGAAGCCTGAGAAGCCCCGTCGCTTCCCCTGGCACCAGGACAACGGTTACACGTTCGTCGCCCCCCAGCAGTACCTCACCTGTTGGGTGGCGCTCACCGATGCCACGCTCGACAACGGATGCCCGCAGGTGGTGCCGGGGCTGCATCGCCTGGGCACGCTGCGGCACCACTACGTGGACCCGCTGGGCTGGGAGATCTTCGAGGATCATCCCGACGCCGTTGCGGCGCCCGTCGGCAAGGGCGGCATCGTCGTGTTCTCGTCGCTGTCGCCACACCTCACCGGGCCGAACACCACCGACGCCGTGCGCAAGGCGTACATCCTCCAATACGCGCCCGATGGTGCGCAGGTGTTCCGCGGTGACCCGGCCCAAGGGCCGCCGCCCGAGCCAGCACCCGCGAACGACCAACGGCGCCAGTTCCCGGTGCTCATCGACGGACACCCCGTCGCTCCCGAACCGCTCGACTGACTCGACGACGCCGCTGGGCCGCGGCGACGACGAGGGCCTCGCGGCTGTCAGGGCCGTCGGTCGTCGCCGAAGTTCGGATGCCGATGCTGATGCAGGCGGTCACCGAGCCCGTGTTCTTGATCCTCGTACCAGTTCCAGGCCCCCACGAGGTCGAGGTCGACGAACTCGTGGTACTCGACGCGAAGGCTCACGCGCCGCGCTGGTCGCGACGCTGGACGAACCGCTGCTCGATGTCACCCCAGCTGAGTGTCCTCGCATTGCCGGACTCGAGCATCGCAGCTCGTCGTTGCGTCTCGGCCGACCACAGTTGGTCGACTTCTTGATCGTCGACCGTCTCGCTGTCGAGGCTGGCCAAGAGGTCCGACGCGATTCGCGCGCGCTGCTGGGCGGGCAGAGCGAGCACTTCCTCGCGGAGGTCGTCGGCGGTCTTGGCCATGTCGACATGGTATCCGCGCCGCTCGCGCTGGTGGGCGCCGTCAGTCTGGTCGAACGAACCGAACGAGGTGGCGAGCCGTGTCTCCACTGGATAGCGTCCGAACGAGTTGCACGGCTTGTGCCGTATCGAAGCCGACGCTTCCAGATGCGTCCCTCGCGGGATGCCCGCTCGTTCACCAACGACGCGATGGAGGCGACATGCCTGACCGACGACGGCTCTTCACCGGAACCTCGTTCCGCACCACGCTCGACCTCAGAAATGGCCCGGAATGGGGGCCACTCCAGCGGTTCGCCGCAACTGTCTGGGCGCGCCAGGAGTTGCGGCAGTTCCATCCGGATGAGTTCATGTACATGGCGGCCGTACACGGTGGTCATCCGCCGGTGACGGTGCACCTCTACAAACACATCGACACTCGGCGCTACCTCAACCTCGACGATGCCGGCCACGCCTACGCGTACCAGTTCATAGCGAGTGAGGTCGGCAGGCCGGGCAGCGGCGGCCACTATCGCCGCTACCGCAGTGTGGTCGATGCCCTGGATCGGTTGGACCTCCAGGCGTTCGAGGGTGACACTCCGCTGTTCCGATCCTTCCGCCGGAGGAGTGGTCGACGGTCAGCATCTACTGACTCGACGACGCCGCTGGGCCGCGGCGATGGGATCGTCTTGACTCCGGGGGTAGGTACAGGGCGTACCGTTCGGCAGATGGAGACCGACACATGGCGACCCTGACCATCGGCCGCCTCGCCGAGCAGGCGGGCGTGCACATCGAGACCATCCGCTACTACGAGCGGCGCGGGCTGCTCGCTGAGCCGCCCCGTTCCGGCGCCGGCTATCGGCAGTACTCCGAGGGTGACCTGTGGCGGCTGGAGTTCATCCAGCGAGCGAAGCAACTCGGGTTCACCCTCACCGAGATCACCGAGCTCTTCGGGCCCGACGGCGCTCGCTCCGCCGACGAGGTGCTCGACGCGGCGCACGCTCGTCTGGCAGCGGTCGACGACGCGATGCGCACGCTCGCCGCGCAGCGGTGCCAGCTGCGCCGACTGGTGGAGGTGTGCCGACACGGCGACGGTGCCGCATGCCTCGCACTCCTCACCGACAGCGAGGACGCCCGATGAGCGTGGGCGTCACCCTCACCGAGACCACGTTCCCCGAGTTCGTTGGTGCTGCGGACGTGCCGGTGCTGGTGGACTTCTGGGCGGAGTGGTGCGCACCGTGTCGCATCTTCGACCCTGTGCTGGCCGAGCTCGCGGTCGATGACGGTCGCTTCCAGTTGGCGTCGGTCGACATCGATGCCAACCCGGCGCTGGTGGTGCGCTACGGCGTGATGAGTGCGCCGACGCTCGTGTTGTTCCGCGACGGCGAGATGGTGTGGCACAGCACAGGGGCGCGCAGTCGGGCACGACTGCGCGACGACCTCGAACCCTGGCTGGCGACGCAGCTGCACTGATCGCACGCCCCGGGTGGGCTCACTGCGGTGCGATCGACACCTCGTCGAAGCGGTAGATCGACCGGAAGTGGGCGAGTGCCTTCTTCGATCCTCGATGGGTGACGACGCCGTCGTTGACCAGTTGGTCGAAGTCGGCTCGTCGTTGGCGGATCTCGATCCACACGCGGGCCGGGGCGGTGACCACCAGATCGGGCTCGTTGGTGCCCTCGACGGCGGCACCTCGCGCATCGAGGGTGAACACCTCGCCATCGGAGCGGATCTCGTAGCGCTCGTCGACGCCGGCAGCGGCCGCCCGGTCGTGGTAGGCGGTGATGGCCGCCCGGATGGTGAGCGATGGCCGAACGACGGTGTCGTCGGCGGGTGCTTCGAGCAGCGGCATGCCGAAGCGCACGAGTGACCCGAGGACCGGCACTGCCCGGAGGCCCACCGGACCGAGCGCGTAGCGGTGGCGTTTGCTGGGTGGATCCGTGGGGACGACCTCCACCAGGCCGTCCTCGGCCATCGAGCGCAGCCGTTCGCTGAGGACCGTGGCGGCGATGCCGGGCAGCTGTCGTTGCAGTTCGCTGAATCGCCGGGGACCCACGCTGAGCTCGCGGATGATGAGCAGGGTCCACCGGTCGCCCAACAGGTCGAGCCCACGTGCGATGGGGCAGTACTGCTGGTCGTAGCCGACGGGGGTGGACATCACTCGCTCCTTTCCGGAGAGCTTAGTTGCTTCACGCTACGAACAATAGTAGTTTCACCCTATGAACACCATCCCGAACGCGACGACGCCCGTGGCGGTGCTCGACGATGCACAGCGTGCGACTCGGCGCCGGGAGCGTCTCGTCCTGTTCTCCACGGGCCTCGCCGTGTTCGCCGTGTTCCTCGACACCACCATCGGCTTCGTCACCTTCCAGGCCATCGGGCGCACGTTCCCCACCTCGCCGTCCACCCTGTCGTGGGTGCTCAACGCCTACACCCTGGTGTTCGGCGCGATGCTCATCCCGGCAGGCCGCCTCGCCGATCGCATCGGGCGCAAGCGCGTGTTCCTGATGGGGGTGGTGGTGTTCACCATCGGCTCGATGGCCTGCGGACTGGCGCCCAGCCTCGGGCTGCTCATCGCCGCCGAAGCGCTGGAAGCGGTGGGCGCGGCCCTGCTCGTCCCCGCCTCGCTGGCGCTGCTGCTGCGCTCGTTCGACTCGTCGCGCATTCCGGTGGTGGTGGCCATCTGGGGTGCCATCAGCGCGGCCGCCGGTGCGGCAGGCCCGCCCCTCGGCGCGTTCCTGGTGGGCAACTTCTCGTGGCGGTGGGCGTTCTTCATCAACCTCCCTGTCGGCATCTTCAGCTACATCCTCGGACGCCGCGTGCTCAGCGAGAGCCGCGAGGCCGAGGCCGGACGGTTGCCCGACGCGCTCAGCGTGGGCCTGCTCGCCCTCGGCATGGCCAGCCTCACCCTGGCGATCGTGCAGACCGACGAGTGGGGCTGGACCAGTGTGAAGACGATCGCCGCGTTCGTCGTCGGCGTGGCGCTGATGGTCTCGTTCGTGCTGCGCGCCAAGGCCATTCCCAACCCGGTGCTGCGCCTCGAGCTGTTCCACAACCGCGACTTCTCGTGGGCCAACATCGCCGCGCTGGTGTTCGCGATCGGCTTCAACGCGATGTTCCTCAGCAACGTGCTGTTCCTCACCACGGTGTGGGACTACTCCATCGAGCGGGCCGGTCTGGCCATCGCCGTCGGCCCCGCCATCGTCGCCCTCACCGCACCGCGGTTCGGTCGCCTTGCCGGTCGCGTCGGCCAGCGCGCACTGCTGATTCCCGGCGGACTCGTGTACGGCGCGAGCGGATTCGTCCTGCTCGCCCGTGTGGGCACGGAGCCGTCGTACTTCACCCAGTACCTGCCGGCCGTCATCTGCTCGGCGCTCGGCGTGGCGATGTGCTTCCCCCAGTTCTCGTCGGCCGCCGCCGCAACGCTGCCGGCCGACCAGTACGGCTCTGGCAGCGCGGTGGTGCAGGCCACCCGCTACCTCGGCGGATCGTTCGGCATCGCCCTCGTCATCGCCTTCACCGGCGCCAGTGTTGGCATCGACGGCTTCCGCCACGTGTGGATCCTGATCGCGGCGGTGGGCGTGATCGTCAGCCTGGCCAGCACCCGACTCACACGCCGCTACCTCTCGACCTGACACAGGGCATCGGCGGCGGCGCGGGTGCTCGGGCGCGGAACCGCGTGCCCGTGAGCGCTCTCGCCCCCCACGGGCGAGCAACCGCTCAGAAGTGACCGAGCTCGCGCCCAAGCGGGGCATCAGCGGGGTCGAGGGCTGCTCCCCGACGCACGTCGGCTCGGCTAGCTTCACCCGCGAATGTCGGGCTGGGGCCCCGAAACGAAGGGACAACACGTGGTGGTCGAGACGTTGGACGACGCAACCGTCGGACGGATGCGGGCGTATCGGAAGCAGCGGCTGATCGAGATGATGCAGCGGTTCGACGTGCCCACCCTGCTGATCTACGACCCGGTGAGCATCCGCTACGCGACCGACAGTCGCAACGTGCAGGTGTACGCGCTGAACCACGACTGCCGGTACCTGTTCATGGCGGCGGACGGCACCACCGAGCTGTTCGACTGGGTCGCCGGCCCCGAGGCGTATCACGGACATCTGGACACCATCGACGCGGTGCACCTGGCCCGTCCGGTGGGCTTCATGAGCGACGGCGACGAGAACTTCGACTCGAGTCTCGCGGCGTGGGCCGACGAGATCGCCGCGCTCGTGCGACGCACCTCGCCCGACGACCTCCGTGTCGGCATCGACCGGCTGTCACCGTTCCAGGCGGTGGCGCTCGAGGCCCGTGGCATCAGGGTGATCAACGGGCAGGGCGTCATCTACCGCGCCCGCGCGGTCAAAGGCCCCGAGGAGATCCAGGCCCAACGACTCGCCGCGAAGGCGTGCCACGACGGGTTCGAGCGGATGTTCGCGGCGACTCGCCCGGGCGTCACCGAGTCCGACATCTGGGCGCACCTGCACGCAGCGAACATCGAGTGGGAAGGGGAGTGGATCAACGCCCGTTACCTGTTGTCCGGCCCGAAGACCAACCCGTGGTCGCAGGAGACGGGACTGCGGGTCATCGAACGCGTCGACATCGTCGGCTGCGACTCCGATCTGATCGGACCGTACGGCTATGCGCACGACATCTCCCGCACCTGGCTGGCCGATGGCCGGCCCACCGACCGGCAGCGCCGGTTGTATGCCGCGTGCCACGAGCACGTCCACCGCAACATGGAACAGCTGCGGCCCGGGGCGACCTTCAAGGAGCTGACCGAGAAGGGTTTCGCCTACGCGCCCGAGCTCTCCGAGCAGAACTTCACGACGCTGTTCCACGGCCTCGGTCTGGAGAACGAGTGGCCGATCATCCGGACACCGGAGAAGGCGCATGTCGACGGTTCGTACGGCGGTGGATACGACGGCGTGGTGGAGGTGGGCATGACGCTGTGCATCGAGAGCTACGCCGGCGAGGTGGGCGGGCCCGATGGGGTGAAGCTGGAGGAGATGGTGCTCATCACCGAACACGGCGCCGAACCGCTTGGTCTCACTCCGTATGAGGAGAGCTGGCTGTAGTCGCATCGCCGACCCCGTCACACGTCCGGTGCCATGGCCGACGGATGTCACATGAGTGGGTGGAACAGCGCGGGCTGACGAAGGGTTGTCCACGTCGTGCCCATCGAACAGACCACTCGCCGCGCCTTCAGAGCCCTGAACAGCGTCGTGCTCCCATTGGTGCGTTCGGGTGTGGGCAACCCGCTCCCGGTGGGTCTCGGGGTGGTCGTGCTCGAAACGACTGGTCGAGTGAGCGGGCTTCCTCGCGAGGTGCCCGTCGTCGCCGCCCGGCTCGGCGACCGGCTGGCAGTCAGCACCGTTCGCAGTGACTCGCAGTGGATCGCCAACCTCGAGGAGCTGCCCGAGGCGACGGTGTACCAGTTCGGTCGACCTTGGGCACGGCGTGCGACCGTGACGCGAGGGCCGCTCAACGTCGTCGAGTTGCGCCCGCCTGTGTGAGTGGGCACGCCCGTCGCCTCGCCGCGGCTCCGTCGGAGGGCTGACGGCGACGGGTGCCAAGCTGTCGCGATGACCACCTCCCTCGGCACCACAGGCATTTGGAGCGGGCAGCTCCGCTATGGCGATCAGGCCGAGGCGGCCGCGCACGCCGCCGAACTCGAGCAGCTCGGCTACCACACGCTGTGGATCCCCGACGTGGGCGGCGACCTGTTCGCCTCGCTCGGCAACCTGCTGGGCGCGACGAGCACGGTCACGCTCGCCACCGGCATCTTGAACGTGTGGATGCACACGCCCGAGCTGGCGGCCAGCGAGCACGCGCGCCTCGTGGCCGAACACGGCCCGCGCTACATGTGCGGCCTGGGCATCAGCCACCAACCGCTCATCGACCACGTGAAGGAGCCCGGCGCCTACCAGAAGCCGGTCGCTCACATGACCAGCTACCTCGACGGCCTCGACGCCGCTCCCACGCCCCTCGCCCCCGGCGATCGCATGCTGGCAGCGCTCGGCCCGCGCATGCTCGAACTGGCCGCCGCCCGCACGGCCGGCACGCACCCCTACCTGGTGACCCCCGAGCTCACCGCGGCTGCTCGCGCCGGCATCGGCTCGGGCCTGGTGGCCAGCGAACAGGGCGTGGTGCTCGAGACCGACCCGTCCACAGCTCGGTCCATCGCCCGCCTGCACCTGGCCACGTATCTCGGCCTGCCGAACTACGCGAACAACTGGAAGCGACAGGGCTTCACCGACGACGACATCGCCGACGGCGGGAGCGACCGACTGGTCGACGCGCTGGTGGTGTGGGGCGACGAGGCCACCATCGCCCGCCGCATCCAGGACCACCGCGACGCCGGCGCCGACCACGTGTGCGTCCAGGTGCTCACCGACAACCCCGCCGCCTTCCCCATCGAGCAGTGGAGAGCCCTGGCCCCCGCCATCGTCTGAGGTCGGTCAGGCCGTCGCCGCTGGTCGGGTGCGAATCCGCTCATCTGTGAACGGTGCCGCGCCCACGGGCGTGGAATCAGTCGCCCGTGAGCGGAAACGCGCCCGGAGGCGCGCTGAGGTTCATCGACCGACGGCCCGGCCCCGCGTCAGCCGCGGCGGGCTTGCTCGATGGCAGCGATGTCGATCTTGCGCATCGTCATCATCGCGTCGAACACACGCTTCGACGCGGCCGGGTCGGGGTCGGCCATTCCGTCACTCAACGCTCGCGGCGTGATCTGCCACGACAGGCCCCACTTGTCCTTGCACCAGCCGCACGCGCTCTCCTGGCCGCCGTGGTCCACGATCGCGTTCCACAGCCGGTCGGTCTCCTCTTGGTCATCGGTGGCGACCTGGAACGAGAACGCTTCGCTCTGCCGGAAGGCGGAGCCACCGTTGAGCCCGAGGCACGGGATGCCCATCACCGTGAACTCCACGGTGAGCACGTCGCCCTCCTTGCCGTCGGGGAAGTCGCTCGGTGCCGTGGCGATGGCCCCCACCGAGCTGTCGGGAAAGGTGGCGGCGTAGAACCGCGCGGCGTCCTCCGCGTCTCGGTCGAACCAGAGACAGATGGTGTTCTTCGGCTTCATCGGTGGCACCTCATGACGTCGGTTCGGCCGACTGAACGACCGCGATGTGGTTGCCATCGGGGTCGCGCATCATGAACAGCAGGGGAGCGCCCGGGGTCTGCATCGGCTCAGGATCGAGGTCGATGCCACCGAGGGCACTGAGCCGACGATGCTCGGCGATCACGTCGGCCGTCTCCACGCCGATGCTGCCACCTCCGGGCGACCCGCCCATCGGCGGGTTGAGGGCCAGGCGAGCGTGTGACCCGGGCGGGGCGACCTCGACCCACCGGTACTCACCGTTCGGGCCGAACTGGCTGTCGGCGCGCACTTCGAAGCCGAGCTGCCCGGTGTAGAAGGCGATGGCTGCGTCCTGGTCTGCGACCGTGAACATGGCGATGCTGATGTCGTTCATGACTTTCCCCCACGTCGGTTCGTCGCCCGAACCACGAATGGTACGACACCTCGGTGCCGCCCCGATCCGTGGAAGGTGGTCACCGTGCGACTCCCTGATGAACCTTCGAGAACCCGAGCGCGCCCGCGATGAACGACTTGTGGATGGCGATGGCGGCGGTGGAGCCATCGGCCGCAGCCAGGACCACCTGGTGCGGCATGGGCGGTGGCCGGCGGACGTCGCCGGCGGCCCACACCAATGGATTGCTGGTGGCCCCTGTCTCCGTCGTGACGATGTAGCCGTCGTCGTCGACCGCGCACTCCAGTGCACGAGCGACCGAGCTCCGGGGCACGACGGGCGCCTTCACGAACGCCCCTGTTGCCTCGATGACGCGTCCGTCTCGGAGCGTCACGTGCGTCAGCGTCGACCCTTCGCCACACAGTGCGACGACGTCGGCGGCGGCGACGACGGTGACGTCGGGCGTCCACGAACGGACCATCTCCGCCAGGTGGTCGGCGCCGGGGGCGGCGTCGATGACGACGACAGGCCGGTCGCGGTGTTCCCATCCGTCGCAGAACGGGCAGTTGAACACCGACGTGCCCCATCGGCGGGCGAGGCCGTCGATCTGCGGGAGCTCGTCGTGCACGCCGGTGGCCAACACCGCTGCATCGCCGAGGATGACGGTGCCGTCGGCCATCTTCATCGCCACGTTCCTGTCGGTGCTCAGCGCACTGGCCACCGCGGACCGGACGATCGTCACGCCGTACGAACCGAGTTCGGTGAGCGCATCGGCGCGGAATCGGTGGGGTGCCGTTGCGTCACGGGTGGGGAAGCCGTGGAACTCGCCGACGGTTGCGTTACGCGGTGTCTGATCGTCGATCACGGTGACTCGGTGGCGTGCCCGCGCGAGCACGAGTGCCGCCGTCAGCCCGCCCGCCCCGCCGCCGACCACGATCACCTCGCCGACCGTCGATGTCGTGCTCATGACGGCGACACCTCGGTGTGCGAGGCGGCCTCGACCGTGGCGACGTGCGGCCGGTGACCGCCGTGTGCGGGAGCGCCGTGTGCACCGTGTGCGCCGTGCGCTCCGTGGGTGACGTGACCTCCGTGGGTGACGTGACCTCCCGCCCGGCGGGGGAGCTGGGTGAAGGTCACGATGGCGGCGCAGCACGCGAGGCCGACGGCGATCCACAGCGAGCTGTGCATCGAGTCGACGAACGCGGTCCGGGCGGTCGCGGCGATCGGCTCGGCCTGCGCGCCGAGGTGCTGACCGGAGTGGATGGCAGCGCCGACGTTGTTGACCAGCAGCTCGCGATCGACGTCGCTGAGCCCGGGAAACTGATCGAGCGTCCCGCGCATCGACGTGGCGTAGCTCGTGGCGGCGACGCTGCCGATGACGGCGACGCCCAGGGCGCCACCGAACTCGCGCACGGTGTCGTTGACGGCGGAACCGACGCCCGCACGGGCCGGCGGCAACGTCGCCATGATCATCTCGGTCGCGGCCGGCATCGCCACACCGGCCCCGAGGCCGAACAGCAGTAGGCCGACACCGGTCGGCATGTACGAACCACCGTCGACGAACGCGGCCTGCACGGCGACGCCGGCGGCAGCGATGAGGGTGCCAGCGGTGACGGCGATGCGTCCCCCGTGCATCTCGGCCAGGTGTGCACCCCCCCCGGTGCCCACCAGCATGCCGATGGCGGCGGGGACGAGCGCAAAGCCGGCGGCGAGGGGCGTGTACTGCAACACGAACTGCAGGTACTGCGCCTGCAGGAACACCGTGCCGGCCATCGCGAAGAACAGCAGCGCCAGGGCGACGCTGCCGGCGGAGAAGCTGCGGTTGCGGAACAGGCTCATGTCGAGCATCGGATCGTCACGGTGCAGCTCCCACGCGACGAACACGACGGCGATCACTGCGCCGATGGCGAAGTTCACCACGGAGGTGCTGGAGGTCCAGCCACGCTCGGGCGCCTGGATGATCGCGTAGACGAGTGTGCTGATCGCGGCGATCGACAGTGCGGCGCCCACCGGGTCGAGCCGGGTGGCGTGCGGGTCGCGGGACTCGGGCACGAGGTGCAGTGTCCCGATGAGTGCGGCCAGCAGCAGCGGCACGTTGATCCAGAAGACGGACGACCACGAGAAGCTGCGCATCAGCGCACCACCGACGATCGGCCCGAGCGCGATGCCTGCACCGCTCGCCGCGGTCCACCCGGCGATCGCCTTGGCGCGCTCGCGGGGATCGCCGAACACGTTGACCAGGATCGACAGCGTGGTGGGCATGATCAGCGCACCGCCGACACCCATCACGCACCGACCGGCGATCAACGCGGACGTCGAGGCCGCCGTGGCGGCGAGCACGGAGCCGGCCAGGAAGGTCAGCAGCCCGGCGAGCAGCGCCCGGCGGCGACCGAATCGATCGCCGACGCTTCCTGCGGTGAGCAGCAGCCCGGCGAACACGATGGTGTACGCCGCGACGATCCACTGCAGTTGTGCCGAGCTGGCGCCCAGGTCGCCGACCAGCGTCGGCATGGCGACGTTGATGATCGTGTGGTCGATGGAGGTGACCAGTAGGGCGAGCACCAGCACGCCGAGGATGCGCCACCGGTGGGGGTGACTGGGGTGTGTGTCGCCGAGGGATTGAGTGATGGGACGGCCGTGCATGATGACTCCTTGGGTGTGATGTGTGAGGTGTGATGTGTGGGGTGTGGTGTGGGATGTGGTGGTCGGGGTTACGGGAGGAGGCGGGTGATCTCGTCGATGACGACACCCGGTTGGTCGATCTCGATGTGGTGACCGGTGTCGTCGATCGACACCAGGCGTGCGTCGGTGGACAGCGCCATCCAGTCCTGCTGGCCCTGGGCCCACGCCTCGTTGAGGCGGTCGACGTTGGACGCAGCGAGGTCGGCGGGCAGTTCGCGACGGGTGCCGGTGATGACCGACATCGGCAGTGAGCCGAGCGAGGTGATGCGGCGTGCCTCGGAGAACGCGGCAGCGGCGTCGAGGCGCTCGCTGTTGCCGGTGGGAGCGAACGTCTCGCAGACCCCTTGCAGGATCGCTGCGCCCTCGGAGGGGTCGTCGGTGACCTCGCAGAGCGATGCCGGCCACGTGGTGGGGGAGGCGTCGACGAGGACGAGACCGATGACCTCGTCGGCGAACACGGAGGCGAACATGACTGCCTCGGCGCCGCCGAACGAGTGGCCGACCACCACGTATGGTCCGGGTTCTCCGACCGTGTTCAGCAGCTCGTGGAGGTCTGTCGCCTGCGTGGTGAAGGTCGCCGTCTCCGTTGCCGGATCGCTCGTTCCGGTTCCGGGTCGTTCGTAGGAGCACACCCGTGCCCGGGCAGCCACCGCGGGCTCGACGGCGGCCCACCCTTCGGCGCCGCCAGTGAACCCGGCCAGCAACAGCACCGTGGTGGCGCCCTGACCGGTGCAGCGGATGTGCACCCGCTGCCCTGCTGCGCCGATCAGCTCGTCGATCGTCGCGGTCGGCCGCGGCACGGCGGCCACGGCGGCTGCGGTGGTCGGCACGGGAGGTGTGCTCGACGTCGGATCGGCGGCAGCGGTGGTCGGCGCACCGACCGCACTGGTCGCGGGCGCGGTCTCGGCCGGGCCGGATGCCGAGGTGCTGCCACAGGCAGTGGCCCCGAGCAACACGCCGCCGAGGACGACGATGCTGAGGTGCCGCGAGGCCGTTCGAAGGGTGCCGCTCCAGAGGAAGGTGATGGTGTCGAAGATGTTGGTCATGGACGACACGTTCGACCTAAGGGGTGGCGCACCGCATCGGACACACCCCCTCAGATCCGCGGTGGCGAGGACGTGTGCCTTCCGTCGGCCGGGTGGTCACAGCACGCGATAATGCGGAGCTATGCCCGCCCGCCCGCCCGACCCTGATTTCGTCGGACGACTGACGGAGCTGGCGACCTTCGATCGTGCCATTTCGGACGCCCGCAGCGGATTGCCGTCGGTGCTGCTGGTGAGCGGCGACGCCGGCATCGGCAAGACGACCATCGTGAGCGAGAGCGCAGCGCGCGCCGGCGTGCCCCTCTACCTGGGCCGGTCCACCCACATCGGCGGCGACACCATTCCCCTGGCGCCGCTGGCCGACCTGCTGCGCCAGGTCCGTCGGTCGAGTCCCGACTTGCTGGCCGACACGCCCGCGCTCTCGCTGCTGCACGACTGGATCGCGCCCCGGTCGGCCATTCACACGCCGGACGAGTCGTCACACGGCGGGCTGTTCGTCGCGGTCCTCGAGCTGCTCGGCCACCTCGCGGCCGATGCGCCGATCGTCGTCGGGTTCGAGGACCTGCACTGGGCCGACGCGGTGACCTGGGATCTCGTGGACTACTTGGCCCGCAACCTCATCGACGAACGAGTGGTGCTCGTGGGCACCTACCGGGCCAACGAAGTCGCGGCGCAACCGCGCCAGCGCGGCCGATTGGCGGAGCTCTCCCGGCTGCCCGCGGCGCATCGGATCCATCTCGACGGGCTGGACCGCGACGAGGTGGCCCAGCGGGTGGCGATGCTGTTGGGTGCTGCACCGCCGAGCGGGCTCGTCGACGAGGTGGTCGAGCGGGGGCGCGGCAACCCGTTCTTCACCGGTGAGCTCGTCGCTGCGCACCTGTCGGGCGAGACCATTCCGCTCGTGCTGTCCGATCTGATCTCGGCCGAGATCGCCGATCTCGACGACACCGCCCGCCTCGTGCTCGGTGCGGTCGCCGCCCTCGGGCGCGAGACGAACCACGATCTCCTCGTTCCGATCGTCGGCCTCGAGGCACACGAAGTGGAAGCCGCGTTGCGCACCGTCATCGACGCACGCTTGCTCGTCATCAACGGCGACGCCTACCGATTCCGCCACCCGTTGCTCGGCGAGGTCGTCTACGCCGACCTGCTCCCACCGCAGCGGACTCGTCTGCACCGCAGCATCGCCACCACCCTGGCGCAGCAGCCTACTGACGCACTGCGGCGGGCAGACAGGGCCGGTGAGCTGGCGTTCCACCTCGACCGTGCCGGCGACATCGACGGCGCGTTCACCGCGCTACTCGCCGCCGCCGATGCCGCGGAGACGATCGCGCCGGCCGCAGCGTTCAGCCATCTCGAGCGGGCCTTCGAACTCTGGGACGCGGCGGGTGACAGCGCCGCTGCCGCCAGCCGCGCGCACCGACTGTGGCAGGCGGCCGACCTCGCCACCTCCACCGTCGGGAACGTTCGAGCCGTCGACCTGGCCCGGGCCGCCTTCGAGCAAGGCCCTCCGCCGCTGGGCGCTGCGTGGGGCCACGAGCGCCTCGGTCGGTTCCTCTGGGCCTCCGGCCGGCTGCAGGAGAGTGCCGTCGAGTTCGCCCAGGCGGTGTCCACGCTGGGCGATGGCAGCGACCCCACGGCTGCGCCGGTCTCTGCCGGTCTCGCCCAGGCCGAGGTGCTCGCCGGCCGCGATTCGGTGGCAGTGCAGTGGTGCGAGAAGGTCTTCGACCTCGTCCACGTCCCCGCTGAGAACCCGGTCGCATGGAGCATGGCCCGCCGGGCGCTGGGCATCGTGCGCAGCAACCAGGGCGATCCCGCCGCTGCGGTCGAGCTCTGTCGAGCCGCCATGGCCGCCGCACCGAACGCCCAGGCCCGGGGCCTCGCCGGTCTCTACCTGTGCGTCGCCCTCGGTGACGCCGGCGAGTACGTGGCCGAGCTGGCGACAGCTCAGGACGCGGTGGCCGAAGGGCACCTGGCCGGGCTCGATCGGGGCAACGGGTGCTACTTCGACTCGCTCGCTGCGGATGCGCTGGTTCGGCTCGGGCGGTGGAGCGAGGTCTCCGGGCTGCTCGCCCGCCATCCTCTGCCCGACACGCTGCCGGTCGGTCGCCTGCAGCTCGCTCGGGTGAAGGCCGTGCTGGCGGCGCGACAGGGCGACAGGGACGAAGCGCTGGCCCAGCTCGCGCTGGCGCACGAACTGCCGATCGACGGCTGGCACGCCGTGCTGCGCGATGCGGCGACCGCCGATGTGCACCTCACCCTGGGGAACTGGGACGAAGCGATGCGGGTCGGTGAGCTCGGCTGGGACGCGGCCAGTGCCACCTCCTCCGTGCTGTGGGCGGCCCGGTTCGCGATGTTCGCCACGGTGGCCGAGGTGGAGCGGACGCTCGACCAGCGAGCACGGCGGGAGCCGATCGATGTGGACGCGACCGTGGCCCGGCTGCAGGCGCGGCTCGATCGCGCCCGCGACCTCGCCCGCGAGGTGCCGGGAGGCCCCCAACGCGACACGGCGGCGCACCTCGCCCACGCGGCGGCGAGCCTCACCCGACTGGGCCACTCCGATGCGGATGCTTGGGCCGAGGCCGCGGCCCGCTGGAGCGAGCTCGGTGATCGATGGGCCACCGCGATCGCGCTCGTGCGCGAAGCCGAGGCGGCGGCCACCGCCGGCGCCGCGGACCGGGCCGCGGCCGCACTGCGACAGGGCCACACGATCGCCGCCGAGCTCGGTGCCGAGCCGCTGCTGTCGGAGATCGACGCGGTGTCGAGCCGCACGCGGATCAGTGTGGACGCGCCCACCCGAGTCACGCTCGACGAGACCTCCGCCGAGCGCCTGGGTCTGACACCTCGTGAAGCGGAGGTGTTGGCCCTGCTCGCGGCAGGGCGCACGAACCGTCAGATCGGCGAGGAGCTGTACGTGTCGGACAAGACCGCCAGCGTGCACGTGTCGAACATCCTGCGAAAGCTCGGCGTCAACACCAGGGTCGACGCCGCTGCGGTGGCGCAGCGACTCGGCATCGCCTGAGGGAGCGCGCCACATCTGAGGGGGTCCGCCCGATGCGGCTCAGGCCGCCTTAGGTCGACGATGATCTCATGACCTCGCCGATCGACCCGACGAACCAGTCGCTGCCCCACGCACCACTCGATGTCGTCGGTGCGGTCCCGGTCGACCTGGCCGGGCGGCTCGTGGGGATCGGCCGCGACGGCGTTGTTCACTCGTTCCGCTTCCACCGGGGTCGGGTCGCGTACGCCGCTCACGACCTCCACATGGACGCAGCCGCCCTGGACCTCGTCGCCTTCGAAGGCTCGGTGCTCGTGCATGCTGACGACTCGTCGGTCAGCCAGCTCAGTGCCGACCTGCGCACGCTGCGCCGGGTCGACCTCGCCGGCCACCGGCGCCCGGTCGTCTCGCGTCCGAGGTACGACCCATCCAGCGGTGAGTTGCACCTCGTCGCGCGCGACGCGAGCGGCGCGCAGCTCCACGTCGTCGTGCCGGCTGGGGCGCTGACCCGGCGAAGCCGACCCATCCTCGAGGCCCGAGCACGCGCCCTCGACCTCGCGATCGGCAGTGATCATCTGGTCGTCATCGCCGATGGCGTGATCGGTGTCGCCCCACGCGACGGCGAGATGCGCACCACGTGGACGCTGACCGACGCAGCCGCGCCGTTGCCGATTCACACCCATCGGGTGGGCGACGCGATCGTGCTGCTGGCACTCACTCCGTCGCTCGAGCAATGGACCCTCGACCCCGACGGAAGTGGCATCGAGCGCGAGGTGCTCGACGCGACACCACGGCGGTGCGCTCACGTCGGCGGTCACGGTGCGGATGGCGCGCCGCGGTGGGCGTGGACGAGTGGCGACGAGTCGATCGCCCTTCACGATCTCGTCGAGTCGCGCCACGTGCACCTCGACCTGCGTCCGGGACAGCCCGACGACTTCGTCGTCGCCCATGAGGGCCACCCCGATCGCATCGACCGTGGCTGGTTGATCGGACTCGTGCACGACCAATCGGCCATGTCCACCGACCTACGCGTGCGCGCGACCAACGACATCACCTCCGTCGCCGCCGTCGTGCGCGTCCCGCGACCGATTCCTCGAGGGCTCCACTGCACGTGGATGCCCGCGCCCAGCAATGACCCATCACCCACACCGTCTCCGAGAGAGGACCAACCATGAACACCAACCACCACACCGATCCACCCGCCACGATGCGGGCCGTCGTGCAGGACCGGTACGGCACGAGCGACACCTGGCACCTGACCGACATCGATCTTCCCCGGATCGAGCCCCATGAGGTGCTCGTTCGCGTGCATGCCGCCGGGCTCGACCGTGGCACCTGGCACGAGATGACCGGCCGCCCGTATCTGATGCGCCTCATGGGCTTCGGGCTGCGCGCGCCGAAGCACCGTGTGCCCGGACGTGCCGTCGCCGGCACCGTTGCCGCGGTCGGCGCCGACGTCACTCGGTTCACGGTCGGCGACGAGGTGTTCGGCGTCAGTCGAGGTGCGTTCGCCGAATACGCGGCCGCTCGCGAGGACAAGCTCGCCCCGAAGCCGTCGACGCTCAGTTTCGAACAGGCCGCCGCGGTGCCGATCTCCGCGACCACCGCCCTCCAAGGACTGACCCTCGGCCACGTCGACGCCAACCAGCGCGTGTTGGTCATCGGCGCATCGGGAGGTGTCGGCTCCTACGCCGTGCAGCTGGCGAAGACCTTCGGCGCCCAGGTCACCGGTGTGTGCAGCGCGTCCAAGGCCGACCTCGTTCGTTCGCTCGGAGCGGACCACACCATCGACTACGCCACCACCGACCCCACCGACGGACCGACCCGCTACGACCTGATCGTCGACATCGCGGGCAACGCCCCGCTGCGACGACTGCGGCGCGCACTCACCCCGACGGGCAACCTCGTCATCGTCGGAGGCGAGAGCAAGGGCAACGTCACCGGCGGCTTCGGCAGAAGCCTGCGGGCACCGCTGCTGTCGATCTTCGTACGGCAGCGGCTGACCATGCTCGCCTCCACGGAGCACCATGCCGACCTGCTGACCTTGACTGCGCTCATCGACGCCGGGGAGGTCACGCCCAGCGTCGACGCGATCGACCCCCTCGACCACGCGGCGCACGCCATGCGCCGCCTCGAAGCGGGGTCCGTCCGCGGCAAGACCGTCATCGTGATGCCGCACGGGTGACCCCGCGTGACCGGCGCCTCTTGCGCCAGGGCGGCTCGGATCCGACAATGGAGGCGACGGGCCATCGAGGCCCGAGGAGGTTCCCGTGAGCCAAGTGACCATCGACAGTCCGCAGCCATACCTGGTGGTCGAGTCGCCGTACGAGTTGCCACGGTGGCGGCCGCTCGTCAACTGGGTGCTGTACATCCCGCACGCCGTCATCCTGTACGGCCTGCAGATCCTGGCGAACGTGGTGTTCTTCGTCTACTGGCTGATGCTGATCTTCACCGGCACACTGCACCCCGGAATGTTCAGCGTGATGGCCATGTACGAGCGCTACAACACCCGGGCGACGGGCTTCCTGCTCGGCTACTCCGAGACGTATCCGCCGTTCGACTTCACCACCACCACCGCCGACAACGGTGCGTATCCGCCCGTGCGGCTCACCCTGCCCGCCGTGCCCGAGTCGGTGCCGCGCTCGGCAGCGCTCAACGTGTTCAAGGCCATTCCCCACTACTTCGTGCTGATGTTCTTCTTCATCGGTGCCGCAGCGGTGGCCATCGCCGCCTGGTTCGCCGTGCTCTTCACCGGCGCCTGGCCCGCCGGCATGCGCGCGTTCTTGGTGCGAGTCGCGAACTACTACTACCGGGTGTGGACCTACGTGACCATGGTCGACAACACCTACCCGAAGTTCGGCCTCCCGCCGGCCTGAACACCGTGGCGGCCGGCACGCCGGTGACCTGCATGGACAGTTGAGTCCCGAGACCGAGTGTCGCTCGGATGCACGAGCGCGAGGTTCGCCTCTTAGCCTCTGAAGGAGACCCGAACGAAGGCGACTTGATGAGTGGAAACTCGGTGTTCCGGCACCAACACAGCGGAGTACTGAGTCTTGCGGCCGTCGAGGCCCCTCACATCGTCACGTCCGACTGGATCGACGAGCAGCTGGCCGAGACCTACGCACGCAACGGCATGCGCCCCGGTCTGTTGTCCGGTGTCGCCGGCATCGACGAACGCCGCTGGTGGGACACCGACGTCTCGTTCGCCGACGCGGCCGCGATGGCCGGTCGTGCGGCCATCGAGAAGGCGGGCATCGACCCGTCTGAGATCGGTGTGCTCATCAGCACGTCGGTGTGCAAGGAGCACCTCGAGCCGTCGGTCGCCTGCGCCGTGCACCACCGCCTCGGTCTGCCGTCGTCCTGCATGAACTTCGACATCGGCAACGCGTGCCTCGGCTTCATGAACGCGATGCACGTCGCCGCCACGATGATCGACGCCGGCACGGTCGACTATGCGCTCATCGTCGACGGCGAGGGCAGCCGGTACACGCAGGAGACCACCATCGAGCGCCTGCGTCAGCCGACCGCCACCATGATCGACGTCTTCAACGAGTTCGCCTCGCTCACACTCGGCTCCGGCGCCGCGGCCATGGTGCTCGCCAACACCGACCGACACCCCGAGGCGCACCGCATCGTCGCCGGCACCGCTCGCGCCGCCACCCAACACGAACTGCTGTGCGTGGGCAGCCTCGACAAGATGACCACCGACACCGCGGCGCTGCTCGTCGCCGGGCTCGATCTGGCCGACGAGGCGTGGAAGGCCGCACCGGCCGACTTCGACTGGGCGCCCAGCGCCGACTGGTACATCCTCCACCAGGTCAGCAAGGTGCACACCTCCATGTTGTGCGAGCGCCTGGGCATCGACCAGACGAAGGTGCCGCTCACGTTCCCGAAGTACGGCAACGTCGGCCCTGCCGCGGTGCCCATCACCCTCGCCGGCGTGCAGGACCAGATCCTTCCCGGTCAGCGCGTGCTCTGCCTGGGCATCGGCTCGGGCCTGAACACGAGCGCCACCGAGATCCGCTGGTGACGTCGGCGGCCCCGACCGCGCTCGACCTCGAGGCGTACGGGCTGGACCCCTCGTGGTCGCATCTCGTCGACGTGCCCAGCCACGACGGCGGCACGCACCGCTGGCACCTGCTCGACCGGCCGGGCACCGGCCCGACGACCGTGCTGTGCCTGCACGGCAACCCCACCTGGTCGTACCTGTGGTCGCGGTTGTTGCGCGAGCTCGACCCCGCCTTGCGCGTCATCGCCCCCGATCACCTGGGCATGGGCTGGTCCGAACAGGTCGGCACCCGCCCCTACCGCGACCGCGTCGCCGACGTGCGCGATCTGCTCGCCGCCCTCGATGTCGACGGTCCGGTGTGGATCGTCGCCCAGGACTGGGGCGGCGCCATGGCGATGGGCGTCGCCGTCCATCACCCGGAACTCGTCGCCGGACTGGTGCTCTCGAACACGGGCATCGCCGTGCCGGCCGGCCGATCGGCGCCGTGGCTCATCCGCCTCGCCGCGGCCAACGGCGTGCACCGCCTGGCCACCCGCACCACGCCTGCGTTCGTGTGGGGCACGCCCTGGCTGCCCGGTGCGCACGTCGCTCGTCGCGAACGTCGCGCGCTCGCCGCGCCGTATCGCGGCGCCTCGCGACGCGACTCGATCGCTGGGTTCGTGGCCGACGTGCCGTTCGACGACCGGCACTCCTCGGCTGCCGACATCGCCGCCGTCGCCGCGGCGCTGCCCGACCTCACGATTCCCGTGCGACTGGTGTGGGGTTCGAAGGACCCCGTGTTCAACGACGACTTCGCCGAGGACCTGCGCGGTCGGTTCGCCGACGTGGCGCTGCATCGCATCGCCGCCACCGGTCACCTCACCGTGCTCGAGGCGTCGATCGCGCCGTTCGTCGAGGACGCCATCGCCGAGGCGTCTGCTCCCACGGCCGCCTCGCGTCTCGCCGAGCCGCTCGGGCCCAGCGACGGCATCGACGAGATCTGGTCACGCATCGCCGGCGGCAACCCGCTGGCCATCGCCGTCAGCGACGCCGCGTCGGGCGATGTGGTGTCGCGGCGCGAGTTCGAATCGCGCGTCGCCACCTACGCCGTCGCGCTGGCATCGCAGGGCGTGCAGTCCGGCGATCGTGTCGCGGTACTGGTGCCACCCGGTGTCGACCTCATCGCCGTCGTCTACGCCTGCTGGCGCATCGGCGCCGTCACGGTGGTCGCCGATCGCGGGCTCGGCCTGCGTGGCCTGGGTGCCGCGGTCCGCTCGGCTCGCGTCGGCCACGTGGTCGGTCCGGCGAAGGCCATCGCCGCTGCCCGCACGCTGCGCTGGGCGCCGCGGGCCACGGCCATCTCGCTCTCCACGCTGCACGGCGCGCCAGTCGTCGCCGCGCTCGGCGACGTGGCGCTGCCATCACCGGCGGGTCACGACCCCGCTGCGGTGGTGTTCACGTCTGGTGCCACCGGCCCGGCCAAGGGCGTCCGCTACACGTTCGGGCAGCTGTGTGCCCAGCGCGACGCCGTGCAGGCCATGTACGACATCACTCACGACGACCGCTTCGTCGCCGCGTTCGCACCGTTCGCCGTGTTCGGCCCCGCGCTCGGCATCGCCACCGGCTTCGCCGACATGGACGTCACCTCACCCAGCACCCTCACCGCATCGGCGCTCGACGACGCGTGCCGGCGCATCGACGCCACCATGGTGTTCGCCTCGCCTGCCGCGCTGGCCAACGTGCTCGCCACCGCGTCGTCGCCCACGCCTGCTCTCGCCAAGGTGCGCCTGGTCATGTCGGCCGGCGCGCCGGTGCCCATCGACACGTTGCGCCGCATGTCGGTGCTGTGCCCGTCGGCCGCGCTGCACACGCCCTACGGGATGACCGAGGTGTTGCCCGTGGCCGACGTGTCGCTCGCGGAACGCGAAGCCATCGCCGCCGACGGGGCCGGCCGCGGCGTCTGCGTCGGCACCAAAGTGCCCGGGTGCGAGGTGCGCGTCCTCGATGTCACCGGCGGCGGTGTCGAGCCGTTGCCGGCAGGCGTGACGGGTGAGGTGGTCGTACGCACCCCGTGGATGTCGTCGGGCTACGACCGGCTGTGGCGCACACAGCAGACGGCCCGTCCGGTCATCGACGGTGTCGTGTGGCACCGCACCGGCGACGTCGGCCACCTCGACATCAACGGCAACCTGTGGATCGAGGGTCGCGTCGTGCACCTCATCCACGCGCTCACCGGTGCCGTCTCCCCGGTGCCCATCGAAGTCGCTGCCGAGACGGTGCCGGGCGTCCGTCGCGCCGCCGCCGTCGGTGTCGGCCCGATCGGCTTGCAGCAGGTGGTGGTGGTCGTGGAGGACGGGCACGACGCGCAGGCGTCACGCGAACTCGCCGCCGCAGTGCGCGCCGCAGTCACACCGCAAGTGGTGGCCGCCGTGTGGTGCGGTCCGCTCCCCGTGGACATCCGCCACAACGCGAAGATCGACCGCACGGCCCTGGCGGCCACGATGGAACGACGTCTGTCGGGCCGGTCGCGATGAAGGTGTTCGTCACCGGCGCCGGCAGCCTGCTGATGGGTCAGGTCGCCCAGGCGCTCGTCGCCCGCGGTGACGAGGTCGTGTGCCTGCAGCGCCGCCCGCTCGACCTGCCGGCGGTGCCGGCCGAGGCGATGGTGCAGGGCGACGTGCGCGACATGGCCGCGGTGATGGCCGCGGCCCGCGGCTGCGACGCCATCATCCACGGTGCGGCCCGTGTGGGCGTGGTCGGTTCGTGGGACGACTTCCGCAGCGTCAACGTCGACGGCACGGCCAACGTGGTGCACGCCGCGCAGGCGCTGGGCATCGAGCGAGTCGTGCACGTGTCCACCCCGTCGGTCGCCCACTCGGGGCACTCGCTGGTGGGCGAAGGCGCCACGCCCGCGGTCACCGGTCGGTCAGGCGCGTTCTACGCCGAGTCGAAGGCCATCGCCGAGATCGCCTCGCTCGACGCGGGCATCGTGGCCATCCGCCCGCACCTGGTGTGGGGGCCCGGCGACACGCAGCTCGTGGGTCGCATCGTCGAACGCGCCCGCGCCGGGCGACTGGCGATGGTGGGTAGCGGCAATGCGCTCATCGACAGCACGTACGTCGACAACGCCGTCAGCGCGCTGCTGGCAGCGGTCGACGCGATCCGTCCGGGCGCCGCCTGCGCGGGACAGGCGTACGTCATCGCCAACGGCGAGCCGCGCACGGTACGCGAGCTGATGGAAGGCATCTGCCGCGCGGCGGGTGTCCCGTTCGAACCTCGGCGGGTGCCGATGGGCGTCGCCAAGGGACTCGGTGCCGTGGTCGAAGCGGTGTGGCCGCACGTCCGCGACGACGAACCCCCGATCACCCGGTTCGTGGCCGAGCAGCTGGGCACCGCCCACTGGTTCGACCCGCGCCCCGCGCAGCGCGACCTGGGCTGGACACCGCACGTCACCCTCGACGAAGGCTTCGAACGCCTCGCTGCGTGGTTCGCCCGAACGTGAGCTCGGCGGGACGCCTCGTCGTCGACTCCGTGCGCGAAATGTGAAAGAGTTTCACGTACGACCCCATGACGTCGAAAGGGAACCCGACATGGCTGATGCAAGACGCTCTCCGTTCCACCCCTACGCCGGCCGGTTCGCCGTGCATCCGGTGATGCCGGACGCCGGTGTGCCCCGCGCCGAACTGCTGGACCAGGTCGCGCAGATGGCCGCCGAGGAAGACCGCCGCGGCGACTCCGGTCGGGTCAGCGGCTCCATCTACTCGGGCGACCACGAGCACTACGCGTTCCTGGCCGAGGTGTTCGAGAAGTTCGCCCACGCCAACGTCATCCAGCGCGACATGTACCCCAGCGCCACGAAAATGGAGTCCGAGATCGTGGCGATGACGGCCGAGCTGCTGCACGGCAACGCGGTCGGCGACGACCGCGACTGCGGCGGCACCGTCACCTCCGGTGGAACCGAGAGCCTGCTCACCGCGATGCTCGTCTACCGCGAGGTCGGACGGGCGAAGGGCATCACCGCGCCCGAGGTCGTCATCCCCGTCACCGGTCACCCGGCGATGTTCAAGGCCTTCCAGTACTTCGGGATCATCCCCGTGGTCGCACCCGTGTTCGAGGACGGCAAGGCCGACGTGGCCTGGATGCGCGACCACATCGGGCCGAACACCGTGGCCCTCGTCGGCTCCGCCGGCTCGTACCCCCACGGGGTGATCGACCCGATCGGCGAGCTCGGCGCGTTGGCGCTCGAGCACGACCTCGGGCTGCACGTCGACGCCTGCCTCGGAGGGTTCATCCTCGCCTGGGCCGAGCCCTGCGGCGTGCCCGTCACCCCGTTCGACTTCTCCGTCCCCGGCGTCTCGTCCATGTCCATCGACACCCACAAGTACGGGTTCGGGTTCAAGGGCAGCTCGGTCGTGCTCTTCAAGCCGCACACGCTGCGCCGGCACCACTACTTCGTGCTCAACGGTTGGCCGGGCGGTGTCTACGGCTCGCCGGGCATCGCCGGCAGCCGTTCGGGTGGCATCATCGCCTCGACATGGGCGGCGATGCTCAGCCTCGGCAAGGCCGGCTACATGGCCATCGCCGACGACATCTTCACGACGTGCACGTCGATCAAGGACGCGGTGCGCAGCCACGACGAGCTCCGGCTGATCGGCGACTCCGTCTTCATGGCCGCGTTCCGCGCCAACCCCGACCTGGCGGAGCCCATCGACGTGTACCACGTGAACGACTCGCTCATGGGCAGCGGCTGGCGCCTGAACGGCGCGCAGCTTCCCCCGGCGCTGCACTTCACGCTGACGCGGCCGAGCGCCAACCCGGAGGTTGCCGCCGCGTTCGCTGCCGACCTGGCCGTCGCGGTGGACTATGCCCGGCATCCGGACCAGCCGCTGCCGCGGAGCGGCGCCGTCTATGGCTCGGGTGGGCGCGAGGTCGACCTCGACAGCACGACGGCGGCGCGCTTCGACTGGTTCGACGCGATGTACGACGTCGGCCCGCTGGACTGAGCGGGCGAGGCGACATCGCCAGGGTCGGGACTGCAGGGGAAGGAACAGCCCCGACCCGGCGAGGGTCTCAGCCGACGAGGTCGGCGACCGGTGTGCCGTGCCAGCCGGCTTCCCGGCGGGCCCAGTACTCGGTGCGGAATCGGGTCGACACCGGCCCGGGGCCGGTGCCGTGGCCGAGCGGCACGCCGTCGACCGTGGCGACCGGCATGATGCCGCCGGCGGTGCTGCAGATGAACGCCTCATCGGCCGTCGTCAGCTCCTGCGGCCACAGGTCGGCCTCTTCGGCGCTCATCCCCAACAGGCCGGCGAGCTCGATGGCCGAGCGCCGGGTGATGCCTTCGAGCACGTTGCCACGAGGGGTGCGCAGGACGCCGTCCTTGACGACGAACATGTTGAACCCGGGGCCCTCCGACAGGTAGCCGTCGGGCGAGCACAGCACTGCGTTGTCGCTGCCACGGTCGAGCGCTTCGAACCAGCCCTTGGTGAGGTCGAGCCAGTTGAAGTTCTTCATCGTCGGATCGATGGACTCGCGCGGTGTGCGCCGGTTGCCGGTGACGATGTGCAGGTCGATGCCGACGTCCTGCCGTTCGGGCCGGACGATCCAGATGTACGGCATGGCCAGCGCGTAGAAGGTGTTCTGGCACGAGCGCGGGTCGCGGTTGGTGGGCGACGCGTACGGGCCGCGGGTGGAGATGGCCTGCACGAACGCGTCCTCGACGCCCGCGCGGTGTGCGCACTCGGCGAGGACGTGCTTCGCCTCGTCCTTGGTCACGGGCGGGGCGAGCCGGTTCTTGGCGCACGACTCGAAGAACCGGTCGACGTGGTCGTCGAGGCGGAAGAACTGGCCCTTCCACACGGACGTGGTGTCGTAGACGCTGTCGCCACGGGTGAAGCCGGGGTCGAGCAACGGCACGGTTGCTTCGGCGAGCGGGACGTAGGTGCCGTTCTGGTAGCAGACGGGCGTTGACTGCGTGGTCATGCGGTCTTCCTCTTCTTGGTGGACGCCGTGCGATGGCTGGGTTTCGAGCGACCGGCGCGGGATGCGGCCGCGGGTGGCGTGGGCGGTGTCCCTTCGCGGAGATAGGCCGCGAAGAAGATGCCGATGGCGTGCTTCAGTTCGTCGATCAGCGCCTGGTCGCCATCCGGGTTGTTGCGGAACGCGAGGTCGAAGCACTTGTCGATGAGGCCGACGTAGATCTGGGCGGCGACGAACGGCTGGTCACGGTCCAGGTACATGCCGTTCGCAGCGAGCAGGTCGAGCAACCGCTGTGCCTGATGGTCGTCGCTGCGGCGCATCGTCGCCAGCATCGTGGTGCTGAGGTGCTGCGAGAACCACAGCGATCGGAAGCCGGGCTCGGTGCGGTACATCTCTGCCAAGGCGTCGACGATCGCGTGCGAGCCCTCCAGGATCTGCCCCGGTGGCACCTTGCGACGCGTCGCCGCGACGAGCTCGTCGAGCGTGACGATGGAGCGCTCCACGATGGCGTCGAAGATGGACGAGCGATCGTGGAAGTACGAATACACGCTGCCGACCGAGATGCCGGCCTGTTCGGCGATGAGCGTGGTGGTCACCTGGTCCGGACCGAGCTCGTCGACCAGTCGCGCCGTCACGTCGAGGATGGTGGCCATGCGTTCGCGGCTGCGCGACTGCATCGGTTCGCGGCGCTCTCGCTTCGTCGGTTGTGTGATGCGCGTCGGCTGCTTCGTGCGGGCCACGAACGTCATGATGACAGATTCGTCATTGATGTGAAACAGTTTCATGTTTATAGTTCCGGGTGACGGTGCGTCGTGAGAGGGCAAGGGGGTTGCGCTCACACACGAAGCGGATCGTCGTTCGAACATCGACAAAGGGGGAATCCGAATGCGATCCATCCGTACGGAAGGAAGTTCTGGCCGTCGACGGCGCAGGAGTGCGGTCGCCGCGCTCGCCGCGGTGGCACTCGTGCTCGCAGCCTGTGGTGGCAGCGACGACACGACCGAGGGCACGACGAACGGCGACGGCTCGTCGACCGCCAGTACCACCGGCGACACCGGCGACACCGGCGACACCGCCGGCTCGACACCCGTCACCGACGCTCGAGAGCTGATCATCGCTCGAGACATGGACATCAACTCGCTCGACCCGGCCCGGGTCTACTGCGACACCTGCATGATCTTCTCGACCGCGGTGTACGAGACGCTGGTGACCCGCGACCCGGCCGACATCACCAAGCAGATCCCGCGGCTCGCCGAGTCGTGGGAGGCCAACGCGGACAACACGGTCTTCACCTTCCAGCTGAACCCGGCGGCGAAGTTCGCCGACGGCTCGCCCGTGGAGGCCAAGGACGTCAAGTGGTCGTGGGAGCGCCTCAACCACGTGAAGGGCTCCGCCTCGTACATGATGGACGGCTACACCAACATCGACACGCCGGACGCGAGCACCGTGGTGGTCACGTTCGGGGCGCCGAACTCGGCGTTCCTCGCCATCGTCAGCGCCAGCCAGATGGGCATCACCAACAGCGACGAGGCCATCGCCGCCGGCTCCATCGCCGACGAGACCGCCGAGACCGCCGACCAGAGCGAGCAGTTCTACTTCACGAGGTCGCTCGGCAGTGGCCCGTTCGAGCTCGAGTCGTACACCGAGGGTGACGCACTCGTGCTGAAGCGGAACGACAACTACTGGGGCACGAAGTCGCCGTTCCCGAAGGTGACCTTCAAGCAGGTGAAGGACTCCGCGTCGCAGCTGCAGCAGCTGCAGGCCGGCGACGTGGACATCGCCATGCAGATCAGCCTCGACTCGCTCAGCCAGATCGAGAGCGATCCGAACCTGACCGTCACGACGACCGACTCGTACAACTTCGCGTACATCGCGCTCAGCGCCGGTGCCGAAAGTGCGCCGCCGGAGCTGGCCGATCCCAAGGTGCGTGAAGCCATCAAGCTGGCCATCGACTACGACGGCATGCTCGACGTGACCGTGGGTGGCAAGGGCAAGAAGCAGGCCTCCACCATCCCGAACGGTTTCGAGGGCTCGGCGGACCTCCCGCTGCCCGCACAGGACGTCGACAAGGCCAAGCAGTTGCTGACCGAGGCCGGTGTCACCAGCCTCACGCTGAAGGCGATGTACCCGAACATCAACGTGTACGGCGTCGACTTCTCGGTGATGATGCAGAAGGTGCAGCAGGACCTGAAGGAGATCGGGGTCGACGTCCAGCTCGAGCCCGCCGAGTTCAGCGCCTGGCTCGACACCATCCGGGGTGTCGGTATTCCGCTGACGGCCGTCTACTTCGCCCCGGACCACCCCGACACCAGCCAGTACCCGCAGTACTTCGGCATGATCGAGGGTGCGCCGTGGTCGGGTCGTGCAGGTGGTGGCGCCGCCGGTACGCCGATCATCAACGAGAAGGAGGCCCCGCTGCTCGCGGCAGCGCTGGCCGCCTCCGGCGAGGAGCGGGTGCAGCTGTACACGGAGCTCGGCCAGGAGATGATCAACGACCTGGTCCACTTCCCGATGGTCAACCCGCAGCTCGTCATCGCCTCGCAGAAGGACATCACCGGCAACCACTACAGCGGTTGCTGCAACCTCGACCTCTCGTTCCTCGGCATCACCGGCTGAGCGAAGGTCC
>JACQZZ010000089.1 GCA_016213625.1 Actinomycetota bacterium | reverse complement strand
GCGGTTGCCGAGCGTGTCGCGGTGGAACACGGTGCGGGTGTCGTGGCGGGAGTTGAGGATGTTGAAGAACTGGAACAGCACGAACGCGTTGAACGCCATGGTGCCGGCCACCGAGGCGGTGCCCGCCTTCACGTCGCCACCCGGGCCCCAGGCGAGGATGGCCAACGTGCCGAGGGCCATCACCGTGGCCGAGATGGCCACTGCGGTCCACCGTGGGCGAGTGAGGATGCGCTCGTCGCGGGGTCGCGGTGAGCGACTCATCACGTCGGCATCGGCACGGTCGACGCCCAGTGCCATGGCGGGCGGGCCGTCCATGATGATGTTCACCCACAGGATGGCGATCGCGGTGAACGGCTTGCCGCCGGCGATGCCGAAGGCAGCGGCCAGCAGGAACAGGAAGGCGAAGCCGAGCGTGGTGCTGAGCTGGAACCGCACGAACTTGACGATGTTGGCGTAGATCGTGCGACCACGGCCCACCGCGGAGACGATGGTGGCGAAGTTGTCGTCGGTGAGCACCATCGTCGCGGCTTCCTTCGACACCTCGGTGCCGGTGATGCCCATCGCGATGCCCATGTCGGCCTTCTTCAGCGCCGGGGCGTCGTTCACACCGTCACCGGTCATCGCCACGACGTTGCCGCGTCGCTGCAATGCGTCGATGAGGCGCAGCTTGTGTTCGGGTGCCACCCGGGCGAAGACGGCGATGTCGTCGATGCGGCGAGCGAGCTCCTCGTCGTCCATACGATCGAGGTCGGCGCCCGTGACGGCTTCACCGTGGAGGCCGAGTTGCGCACCGATGGCGCCGGCCGTCGCGGCGTGGTCGCCGGTGATCATCTTCACGTCGATGCCGGCGGCGTGTGCCACGGCGATGGCGTCGCGAGCCTCCGGGCGGGGCGGGTCGACGATGCCGGCGAGCGCGAGCAGGGTGAGATCGTGCACCAGCGAGGCCGGATCGGTGCCGCTGGACATCAACTCGTCCCAGGCCTCCACAGCGAGCTCGCGGTGTGCCACGGCCAGGACCCGGAGGCCCTGCGCACCGAGGCGCTCGTTGTGCGCCAGCAGCGTGTCGTGGTGGTCGGTCATCGGGGCCAGCGCACCGGTCCCGTCGATCACGTGGCTGGACCGCGCCAGCAGCACGTCGGGTGCGCCCTTCACCAGCAGCCGCACCACCCGTTCCCCCGAGTCGGTGGACAGCTCATGGGCCGTGGCCATGAACTTCACCGCCGAATCGAACGGCACCACGGCCAGACGGGGATGACGGCTCCGGAGGTCGGCCACGTCGAGACCGCTCTTGGTGGCCAGCACCGAGAGGGCACCCTCGGTGGGGTCGCCGACCAGCTGCCACTCGTCGCCCACGCGACGGATCTCTGCGTCGTTGCAGAGTGCCATCGCCGTGAGCGCGGTGTCGAGTGCAACCCGGTCGTCGCCCGGCAGTCGTTCGATGGTGCCGTCGGGTCCGTAGCCGGAACCGGACACGGCGTGCGGTCGCAGTTGTGCCACCAGTTCGATGGCGGTCATCTCGTTCAGCGTGAGCGTGCCCGTCTTGTCGCTGCAGACCACGCTGGTGCAGCCGAGCGTCTCCACGCTGGCGAGCCGCTTGACGATGGCGTGCTGCTTGGCCATCGACGCCACCCCGAGGGCCAACGTCACGGCAGTGACGGCGGGAAGACCCTCGGGAATGGCGGCGACGGCCAGGGCGACGGCGGTCAGCAGGAGATCGCCCACCGGTTCGCCCCGAAGGAGGCCGATGACGAACACCGCGGCCACGATGGCGCCGGCCAACTTGGCCAGGCTGTGCGCGAGGCCATCGAGCTGGCGCTGCAGGGGTGTGCGCTCGGTCTCGGTGGAACGGAGCAGGCCGGCGATGCGCCCGATCTCGGTGTGCATGCCGGTCGCGGTGACGACCATCTCGGCGCTGCCACGGGTGACGGTGGTGTTCATGTGCGCCATGCCGACTCGGTCGCCGATGGCGACGTCGTCGCGATCCACGGCATCAATGGACTTCTCGGCAGGGCTGCTCTCACCGGTGAGTGCTGCTTCCTCGATCTCGAGGTGCGTGGCGGTGAGCAAGCGACCGTCGGCGGGAATGCGATCGCCCGCTTCCACGAGCACGACGTCGCCGGGCACCAACTGGGAGGTCTCGATGTTCTGCAGTTCGCCGCCGCGGCGGACGCGGGTCTGAGCCACGAGCATGTCGCGCAGCGCATCGAGCGACTTCTCGGCCCTGTTCTCCTGCACGAACCCGAGCACCGCGTTCAGCAGCACCACGAGGATCACGACCACCGGCGTCTTCAGCTCGCCGGAGGCGACATAGGCCACCACGGCGGCGCCGATGAGGATGAGGATGAGCATGTCCTTGAACTGCGCCAGGAACCGCTTCCACCCCGGCACCTTGGGTGCGGCCGCGAGCTCGTTCGGCCCGTACTCGGCCAGACGTCGTGTCGCTTCGTCGACGGAGAGCCCGGCGAGCGGGTCGACATGCAGGTCGGCGGCCACGACGGCCGCCGCTGCGCGATGGGGCGCGAGCGAGTTCATGGGACCGCCAGGTGGTGTGAGAACGGAGGAAGGGCTGGACACTCAGGAATCTCCTTCGGTGAACGAACGGTTCGTTTGCCGAAGGTCTTTCCCGGTCGCATGGACCCATCCTGGCCGGGTGGCGAACCACCGTGATGACGACCAAGATGCGGAGGGATACTCCCCTTCGCAGATGAAGGTACGACAGGTCGGGCCAGATGGCAACATCGTGCGGCACATTTTTCCCACTCGGCACTTCGGATAAGCCCCACCGGTATGGCAGTCTGAGTCGATGAGCGACGTGCATCCCAACGTCACCCGAGTGGTGGAGGCGGCGCGTGCTCGCGGCCTCGAGATCCATCCCCGCAACTTCGGCCACGCCAAGACCGCGGTTGATGCGGCCAATGTCATCGGCGTCGACGTCGGTCAGATCGTGAAGAGCCTGATCTTCGGCGTCGACGGCGAGATCGTGCTCGCCTACGTGAGCGGCGCCAATCAGCTCGACGAGAAGAAGCTCGCCCTCGCCGCGGGTGGCCACAAGTGCGCTCGGGTCGATGCCGACGCCGTGCGCGAGGCCACCGGCTTTCCCATCGGCGGCGTTCCGCCATTCGGGCACACCACGCACCTGCGCATCTTCATCGACCCCGACCTCTTGCAGTACGACGAGGTGTGGGCCGCCGCCGGCACCTGGCACGACGTCTTCGGCATCGAACCCCACAAGTTGGTGGAAGCCAGCGAGGGCCTCGTCACCGATCTGAAGCGGGGCTGAGCGTCATCGCGCGCACCGGATGTTGCGCTCTGCGCAACATCCGGTGTTCGCGATCGAGGGAGAGGTCGACCAGCGTCAGACCTTCGTGGCCCACACCTCGATGTACGGGCCACGTGTGATGTCGGTGATCTCGAAGCCGGCTGCTCTCACCGCATCCAGGAACGACTCGTCGGGCCACACCGTGTACCACCGTCGCCCGTCGGGCTCGTCGAGCCAACCCGTGGCACCGGTCACGCTGACACACGCGTAACAGTGGCCGCCTGGCACCAGCAGCGCGTGCAGGTCGGCGAGTGCCTGCGCGGTCTCGTCGGTCGAGAGGTGGACCAACGACGCCTGCGCCCACACGCCGTCGAACGAGGCGGGCGGGAAGAGGGTCGACACGGCGCGGATGTCCCCGACCACGACGTCGCCCTGATGTCGGGCCAGCTCGACGAAGTCGAGGTTCAGCTCCAGGCCGATCGGCCGATGGCCGAGCGCCGCGAAGATGCGCAGGTCGCGACCCGGGCCGCAGCCGAGGTCGAGGATCCTTGCCGCCGCAGGAAGCGATGCGGCGAATCGGTGCGGTCGGTCGAGCAGGTGATGCGCATAGTGGTCGGCGTACGCCTGCGGCTCGTTGCTGTAGGCGGCAACCGACCGCACCACCGGATCCTGCTCGCTGGTCGGGTCGGGGTGGCCCATCATGTCCGTCAGGCGTTCCGCACGAGCATCGCGCCCGACGACAGCTGCTCTCGCGACACGACGACCGTGGGCACGCCGGGCATCGAGTAGTAGTCGAGCGCCAGCCGGACGGACTCGGGGCTGGCCTCCTGGATGCAGACCACCTGCCAGTCGGCGGACGGTTCGGCGCGGAACATCCAACGCTCGGCGAGCGAGGCGAGGCCGTCGCCGAGCACCTGCGCGCGAGCGGCGTCGGGTGATCCGTGCATGCCGAGAACACCGCCGAACACGGTGAGCGCGTGCCACTCGTCGTCGACCCGGCGGACGTGTCCGCACAGCTCGTCGTCGTGGTCGCGGCGGATCTCGATCATGTCGCGACTGTGCCAGCCCGGGGTGGCACCGGTCGACGAAATTTCCGTGCGGGGTGGCCCAGGTCAGCGCACTTCGGCGAGCCGCGCGTCGACCAGCGCGAGCAGCAGGTCCTGGTCGACCTGCCAATCGAGCGGCACCTTGAACGTCATCTTGTTCACGCCGTAGTCCTTCAGCCGCTCGGCAAAGGCCGCCATCACCGCACCGCTGAAGGGATTCAACAGCAGGTGGCGGGTCGCCGCCGAGAGCCCGATGACGTAGGCGCCCTCGGCGGTGCGGAGCATCGGGTGGTTCCACGCGACGACGAGTTCGAGCTCGGGACGTTCGGCAGTGATCGCGGCGAACACGGCCTTCGCGGTCTTCCTCGGCGTGGGTTCGAGGTGCCGAAAGTAGTCGTCGGGGTTCTTGAAGCGCTTCGAGGAGGTGGAGCCCCGCACGTACATCACCAATGCGTTCGCGTGGGCCTGACTGAACCCGTGGTTGTCGCGCAGGTAGGCGACCTGCTCTGGATACTTGGCGTCGCCCAGGTCGGTGACCCGGTCGAGCCAGATGGAGATGGGCCCACCGTGCTTCTTCTCGATCGCCGGGAAGTACTTCGTGCGATCTCCGGTGTCGTCGGCCACGCCGACGAGCGTAATCAGCGTCGCGAGAGCCCGAAGCCGACGGCCAGCGCCGCCAGCAGGGCGAGGGGTGCCCATGAGCGCGGCGGCACCCATGGCCGCGGCGGCCCGTACAGGTCGTCGTGCAGCACTTCGAACGCGGGGTAGCGGTCGGCGGCCGCGGCGAACGCCGCCAGCGGGGCGCCCCGGGGTACGTCGACGTGCGGTCGACCCCCCGGCACCTTGTCGACGTATCGCTGCAGCACGGGTGCCGCGTGTGCCGGTGGCACTTCGACCAGGCGGCACCGGGAAGCACGACCTCGGCGCAGTACCGCACGCCCACCGTTGGCACGTACGTTGCGCACCCAGTTGCACTCGCCGAGCATCGACACGAGGTACCAGCGGCCGTCGAGGTCGGCCATGCCCAGCGGCACCGACATCAGCTTGCCCGTGCGTCGGCCCGGTACCTCCAGCGTGACCCATCGGCGGGGCATGACCCCCCAGGACTGCACGCGTCCCCAGAACGCGGCCCACCACTTGGCGTCGGCGTTGCCCACGCCGCCCCGGTACATCTCGCGGAGTTCGTCATCGGAGATCGGCCACTTCGGCATCGAGCCCTCCTTCGTCGCTCTCCATCCTGCACCGCGCGGCAAGATGACGGTATGCGCGATGGTCCTTCGTTGGAGCTGACGATCGAGGGTGAGGTCTGGTACTGGCGTGGCCCGGCGCCGTACCACTTCGTCACACTGCCCGACGCGGCGGCGGATCAGGTGCGCGGGATCGCCCCGCAGGTGTCGTACGGCTGGGGCATGATCCCGGTGGCCGGCACCATCGGCGGTACCACGTTCACCACGTCGTTGTGGCCCAAGGACGGCTCGTTCGTCGTACCACTGAAGGACGCGGTTCGACAGGCGGAGGACATCGAACTCGGTGACGACGTCGTGGTCGAACTCCTCGTGCAGCGGCGCGACCGGCCGTGACGCTGAACGTCAGGTGATGTAGGCCGACACCACGTCGCGGATGGACAGCACGCCGACGACGGTGGCCCCGTCGCGCACGAGCACATGGCGGACGTAGTCCTCCATCATCTCCTCGGCGGCGTCACCGATGGTGTCGTCGATCTCGATGCAGAACAGTTCGGTGCTGCCGATGTCGCACGCGTACACCATGTCGAGGTCGACTCCATCGGCGATGGCTCGGACCAGGTCGCGTTCGGACACCAGCGCGACGATCTCGTCGGGCGAGCCCACCAGGACGGCCCCGATGCTGGCCGTCGACATCGCCTGGGCGGCCTCCCGCGCCGACGCCCCAGGGCCGACGGTGACCACATCGGCGGTGAGGTACGTGCGTACCGGTGCATTCGCTCCGTGGAACGTGGTGAACGCCGGATCGTGAGTGCCCATGTCGTTGCTCCTCTGTGCGCCATCCAGGCTCGCAGCGGAACCACGCGAATCAGCAGGGACGAACGTCACCTTCTGGCGAGGCGGAAGCGGTGGGGGAGTGCTGCACTTGCTAGACCGGAGGGATGGATTCCACCGTGGCGTGCCCCATCTGCACCATGACCGACATTCTCACGACCACGGGCGGTGGGCACGAGTGCGCCACCTGCGGACACGAGTGGGACGGCGACGCCGGCGACCCGACGGCGCTCGGGGAGATCCGCGACTCGAACGGCACCGTGCTGCAGAACGGTGACTCGGTGGTCGTCATCAAGCAGTTGCCCTTGAAGGGCATCGAGAGCATCAAGATCGGGACGAAGGTGACCAACATCCGCCTGATCGCCGGCGATCACGAGATCGACTGCAAGATCAACGGCCGAGGCGTGCTGCTGAAGGCCAAGTTCGTCAAGAAGGCCTGATCGCGCTCACGCCCATGGCCTGTTGATCACGACAGCTGGGTGAGTCCGCCGTCGACGACGAACACCTCGCCGGTGACGTACTTGTTGCGCACCAGGGCGAGCACGGCTTCGGCGCAGTCGTCCGGCGTGGCCGAACGGTGCAGGGGGCTCATCGCCGACACCCCGGCGTGCAGCGCGTCCCAGTCGGCCGTCCACGGCGTGGCCACCAGACCCGGAGCGACTGCGTTGAAGCGCACTGGACCGTGGCTCTTCGCCATCAACCGCGTCATCTGGTTCAGCGCGGCCTTGCTCATCGAGTAGGCGATGGAGGAACCGACGGGGCGAACGCCGGCGATGGACGTGATGTTCACGACGTGACCGTCGGCGGACTCGCGCAGGAGTGGCATCGCGGCCTTCGTGAGCTGCCAGGTGCCGAACACGTTGACCTCGAAGGTCTTGCGGAAGATCTCCTCGGTGAGTGCGTCGAGGTCGGTGTGCGGCACCACGGTGGTCCAGCCGGCGTTGTTCACCAGCAGGTCGAGTCGGCCGAAGCGGGCCACCGTGGCGTCGAGCAGTGCCTGGCACTGTGCGGCGTCGCTGATGTCGCCCTGCACGTACAGCGACTCGCCGGGCAACGCATCGGCCACGGCCTGACCCGCCGCCACACTGCTGGACGAGTTGACCACCACCGACGCGCCGAGCTCGGACAGCCGCTGGGCGGTGCGTTCACCGATTCCGCTCGACGACCCGGTGACGATGGCGACGACGCCGCTCAGTTCCGACATGACTGCACCCCTTCGATGGACGTGTGTGGCGCCATCCTGCTCGCTCGGTAGCGACTCGAACGACCCGGCGCGTGCGACCCACTACCTTCGGGCCATGGCTCCTTCGAAGCGGTCCGATCCGAAGCACGCGGTGGATGGCGTCGCTGCCGTCGACGCGCACATCGCGGCGATGCCCGAACCGCAGCGCACCACCCTCACCGCGTTGCGCTCGACGCTGCGCACGCTGCTGCCGCACGCCGAGGAGAAGCTGAGCTACCGCATGCCGTGCTTCGCGGTGGAGGGCATCGCGGTGGCCGGCTACGAAGCGTTCAATCAGCACTGTTCGTACTTCCCCCACAGCGGCAGCGTGCTCGCGCAGGTGAAGGGCATCCCCGACGGGTACGTCACCACAGCGGGCACCCTGCAGTTCCCTGTCGACCGACCGTTGCCGGTGGCGCTGGTGAAGCGGCTGGTGAAGGCGCGGTTGGACAACATCTCCGACGTGCGCGACGGCAAGCGGTACGAGTTCTTCGCCGACGGACGGGTGAAGGCGGTGGGTCCGATGAAGGGCGGCCAGCTGCACGGGAAGTGGAAGTGGTTCCGCCAGGACGGCACGCTGCTGCGCACCGGACAGTTCGCCGCCGGCGAGCCGACCGGCGTGTGGGAAACGTGGGATCGCGACGGGAATAGGGTGACCTCCACCCGCCGATGAGGAGGCCCGATCATGGCGAACGGAACCGGCACCAAGGACGACCCCTGGCAGCTCACCACCCCTCCGGGGAGCTCCGCCTACACGATGTATCGCGACGACACCGCCGATCCGCCGCAGATCGTGTGTCAGGTGGGCTCCACCAAGCTGCTGTACGACGCTCGCGCGATCGACGACCTGCACCAGTGGCTCCGCGCCGAGGGCGACTGGGTGCCGCTCGGTGCCGCCGATGAACAGAAGCCGGCGCCCGACGGCACGGTGGAGGCGTTCGGCCGGAGCGCCGACAACCCCGTGGGCGGTTGGTACGGCCTGCGCAAGGGGTATCGCGGTCGGTTCGGCATGTACATGCCGCCGTTGCTCGAAGCGCTCGGCCTGGCCGAACTGACCCACGAGAAGAAGAACAACCAGATGCGAGCCCTGTGATCACGTTGCGCGCCGCCACGCTCGACGACGTCGCGCTGTTGCGCTCCTGGGACGACGACCCTGACGTCGTCGCCAGCGGCGGCGGCGGGTACGAGTGGGAGACCGAGATCCCCGTGCGGTCGCCGTGGTCCGAACTCCTGATCGCGCAGTGGAACGACGAGCCGGTGGGGTTCATGCAGATCGCCGACCCGGCGTTGGAGGAATCGCACTACTGGGGCGACTGCGAGCAGCACCTGCGGTCCATCGACATCTGGATCGGTGGGGCGGAACATCGTGGCCGCGGCATCGGCACTGCGATGATGCGTGCGGCCATCGACCGTTGCTTCTCGTCACCGGACGTGACCGCCATCATCATCGACCCACTGGTGCGCAACGAGCGGGCGCGGCGCTTCTACGAACGACTGGGGTTCGAGTTCGTCGAGGTGCGTCGGTTCGACAACGACGAGTGCGCTGTCTATCGCCTGGAGCGATCGAACCGGCCCTGACCTAGTCGGAGTTCCGCCACGAGCTGGGGTCGAGGCCCAGCTGCGTGTAGCGCTTCACGATCCACACGGGCACTTCCATGGGCTCGCCGGCCATGATGCTGCGCACCTGGTCGCCGTCCTCGGCCCAGATGTGGCAGGTGTTGAGGTTCATCGCCATCGCCTGACGGCGTGATTCCGGCGACGAGAAGTCGGGTCCGCCGGGTCCGGCATCCTGGCCCTCACGCGCGGCCTTCACGCGGAACGACCACATCGACTGGATGGCCACGGGAGCCATCGCCTGGAGCAGTGCGGTGGTGTGGGTGCACCCGCGCGGGCCACCGAACAACTCGCGCACCTTGTGCGTGAACCCGCGGGCGATGGAGAGCCCGATGAGGTGCTGGTAGTGGTCCTCGATGCGCGGGCATGCCGCGTGGGGATGGGTCTCGAGCGCGGCGTTCGCCCCGATGATCTCCAGCGAGGGCACCGCGATCTCGAGATCGACGATCATGTGGTGCACCGTCAACGGGTCGGGGTCGGTGGGCACGTACAGGCCCGGCGGCTTCTGGTCGCGGACCGCACCGCGCAACACCAGCGTGGTCGCGTTCTTCCGATAGGCGCGCACCACGTAGGCGCGCTCGTGGATGAGATCTTCCTGAGGGTCGACACCGTCGGGGTGAGGGACGATGTCGTCGAAGTACTCCTGCATACCCGGCCCACCGTAGGCGGGAGAGGGTGGCTCAGCCCTGTTCGAGCGCCTCGAGCAACGTGTTCCACGCCAGCGTGGCGCACTTGATGCGCACGGGGAACTTCACCACGCCCTGCAGCGCCTCGAGATCGCCGAGCTTCACCGCAGGGTCGGGCTCGATGGGGTTGCCGTCCTCGTCGGGGATGCTCATCATGCCCTTGAACCGGCGCACGAGCGCCCGCACCTCGTCGACCGGCTTGCCCTTCACGGCCTGGCTCATCATGCTGGCCGAGCTCTGCGAGATGCTGCAGCCCTGGCCGCCCACCTTGACGTCGGTGATGATGCCGTCGGTGACATCCAGGTAGACGTCGATCTCGTCGCCGCACAGCGGATTGTGGCCCACGGCGTGCGATGCCGGCGGTGCCAGCTCGCCACGGTTACGCGGATTGCGATGGTGGTCGAGGATGATCTCGCGGTACAGGTCTTCCAGGCCAGGCATGTGCGGCTCCTCTCAGAACCCGAAGATATCCGTTGCGCTGTCGAGTGCATCGGCCAGCACGTCGACGTCGTGGGTGTCGTTGTACACGTAGAAGCTGGCTCGTGCCGTGGCGTTCACGCCCAGGCGTCGCATGAGGGGCTTCGCGCAGTGGTGTCCGGCGCGCACGCACACGTTGCGCTGGTCGAGCACCTGGCTCAGGTCGTGCGGGTGGATGCCGCGGAACGCGAAGCTGAACGTCGCGCCTCGCACTTCCACGTTGCAGGGTCCGTGCAGCTGGATGTCGTCGCCGAACCGCTCGGTGAGCGTGCTGATGGCGTAGGCGGCGACGTCCATCTCGTGCTGGCGCACGTTGGCCATGCCCAACCCGTTCAGGAAGTCGAGCGCGGCGCCCAACCCCACGGCCTCGGTGATGGGCGGCGTGCCGGCCTCGAACTTCGCCGGCAGGGGAGCGGTGGTGAACCCGTCGAAACGGACATCGGCGATCATGTTGCCCCCGCCGAGGAACGGCGGCATCGCGTCGAGCAGTTCCTCACGGCCCCACAGCACGCCGATGCCCGACGGCCCGCACAGCTTGTGGCTGCTGAACGCGAGGAAGTCGGCGTCCCACGCCTGCACGTCGGTGATGTTGTGCGGCACGTACTGGCACCCGTCGACGATGGCGATGGCCCCCGCGGCATGGGCCGCTGCACAGAGTTGCTGCACTGGCGTGATGGTGCCGAGCACGTTGCTCATCGCGGTGAAGCTGAACGCCTTCGCGCCGTCGAGGAGCGTGGACAGGTCGGTGAGGTCGAGCTGGCCGTCGTCGGTGAGCGGTACCCACCGCAGCTCGATGCCTTTCTCCTGCACGAGCATGTGCCACGGCACGATGTTGGCGTGGTGTTCCATCTCGGTGAGCACCACCACGTCGCCCGCGGCGAGGTTGGCGCGGCCCCAGCTGTACGCGACGAGGTTCAGCGACTCGGTGGCGTTCTTGGTGAACACCACCTCGTGGTCGCGACGGGCGTTGATGAACCGTCGCACCTTCGTGCGCGCGCCCTCGAACTGGTCGGTGGCCTCGGCCGCGAGCTGGTACGCGCTGCGGTTGATGGGCGCGTACGAGTGCTCCATGAACTGGGTCATCGCATCGATGACCGTCCGCGGCTTCTGCGAGGTGTTGGCCGAGTCGAGATAGACGAGGGGGCTGCCGTTCAGCTCGCGCTGCAGCAGCGGGAACTGGGCCTTGACGGCCGCGATGTCGAGCGACGAATGGGTCAACGGAACGCCTCGTAGCCGTCGCGTTCGAGCTGCGCGGCCAGCTCCATGCCGCCGCTGGCGACGATGCGGCCCTGCACCATGATGTGCACGTGGTCGGGCTGCAGCTCGTCGAGCAGTCACTGATAGTGCGTGATGAGCACCACGCCCATGCTGGGTCGGTCGACCCGGATCTCGCGAATGCCCTTGGCGACGATGCGCAGCGCATCGATGTCGAGGCCGGAGTCGGTCTCGTCGAGGATGGCGAGCTCGGGCTCGAGGATGGCCATCTGCATCACTTCGTTGCGCTTCTTCTCGCCGCCGCTGAAGCCCTCGTTGAGGTAGCGGTCGACGAACGAGCTGTCCATGCCCAGGCGCTTCATCCAGTCCATGGTGGCGAGGCGCAGCTCGAGCACCGACAGGTCGATGCCCTTACGGGCCGACAGTGCCTGGCGGAGGAACTGGATGACCGAGACGCCGGGAATCTCCTGGGGATACTGGAACGCCAGGAAGATGCCGAGCTTGGCGCGCACGTCGGTGGGCCAATCGGTGATGTCGTCGCCCTGGAACAGGATGCGACCGCCCGTCACCTCGTATTCGGGGCTGGCCATGAGCGTGCTGGCCAGCGTGCTCTTGCCCGACCCGTTGGGGCCCATGATGGCGTGCACTTCGCCGGCGTTCACCGTGAGGGACAACCCGCGCAGGATGTCGGTGGCCGTGCCCTCGTCGGTGACGGGACGGGCATGCAGGTCGTCGATCCGGAAGAGCTCGCTCACGACGGACAGTGTATTTCCACTATGGCCGTAGTAGAAACCCGGATCACCAGGTTCTCCCTTCGTGTGGTGCCGCCAGATCGTCGAGCAGCGCCAGCAGATCGGCGAGTTGCGTGCGCGGATGCACCAGGCAGATGCGCAGGCACGGCTCGCCCTGCCACGACGTGGGCACCAGCAGGGCCACCCCGGCGCGGGCGCGTTCGCGGCTCCAGCGCAGGTAGTCGTCGCGGGTCCACCCGTCGACGGTGAACAACACCACCGACAACTCCGGTTCCAACAGCAGGGTGAAACCGGGCCGCGAGGCCACGTCGTCGGCGAACGCCCGAGCGGTGCGGATGGACGCGTCGACCGCCTCGGTGTACGCGGCGGTGCCGTAGGTGGCCAGGCTGAACCAGAGCGGCAGCCCCCGTGCCCGTCGCGAAAGGTGGTACGCGTAGTCGCTGGGGTTCCACTCGCCCCGATCGACCGCGTCGAGGTACGTGCCGTGTTGGGCGTGCGTCGCTGCGGCAGGCGCTGGGTCGCGGTACACGAGCGCTGCGCAGTCGTACGGCGCGAACAGCCACTTGTGCGGATCGACGCCGAAGCTGTCGGCGCGCTCGATGCCGCGGAAGCGCTCGCGGGCGATGGCGCTGCAGAGGCCCGCGAGCCCGTACGCGCCGTCGACGTGCAGCCACATATCGCGGGCATCGCACACGTCGGCGATCGCGTCGAGCTCGTCGATCACACCTGCATTCGTGGTGCCGCCGGTGGCCACCACGGCGAACACCCCATCGCCGTCGTGCTCGGCGAGCACCGCCTCGAGCGCGGCACCGGTGAGCCGACCGTGCGCATCGACGGGCACGGTGAGGATGTCGACGTCCATCACCCGCGCGGCTGCCCGCACGGACGCGTGGACCTCTTCGGTGACGGCCACGGTCCATCGGCTGGAGGGCGTGCGGGTGGCGCGTGCGACCTCGCGTGCGGTGACCAGCGCGCTCAGATTGGCCGCCGAGCCACCGCTGACGAACACTCCGCCCGCGGTGTCGGGAAACCCGGCGAGATCGGCCAGCCAGCGGATGGCCTGGTTCTCGGCGGCGATCGCTCCTGCCCCTGCCTCCCACGCCCCGCCGAAGATCGACGAGGCGCTGACCACCAGGTCGAACATCGTCGCCGCCACCGACGGTGCCGTGGGAACGTACGCCAGGTTCATCGGATCGTCCATTGGCCGGCACGCGGGCAGCAGCACGTCGCGGAACACGCGCAACGCCTCGAGGCCACCCACGCCGGTGGGGGTGATGGTGGGGCGCAACACCACGGCCAGTTCATCGGCCGGAAGGGCGCCCCAGCGGGTGTCCTTGGGCAGCTGCAGTCGCTCGATGGCGTAGCCGATGACGGAGTGCGCGAACAGGTTGGTGTCGGGGTCCCACTCGTGCATCGACGGTGCCATCTACGCCCTCCTCGGAAAGTGCTTCGGAGCCGAAAGATTACGCCGCGATGGGTTCGGCGCGCAGGGCCTTCCAGATGGCGGGGTACGACGGGTACTCGAACGACTCGTCGATGTAGCCGGCCTCGCGGAGCGCGTCGTGCAACTGCGGCAGGTTGCGGAACGGCACCCCCGAGTCCACGTGGTGGGCGAGGTGCCAGCCGATGCGATACGGCACCAGCAGGAACCGCGCCACGACGTGCTGGCGGACCGTGTGCGTGCTCTCGCGCCGATCCGGCGAACGTTGCATGCCGCCGTGCTCGGCCACCGAACGCAGGCGATTGATGACCCGCCACACGGTGAGGTACGGCGCGAGCCAGAAGAACGGGTACAGCCACCAATACCCGGCGGCGATGGCGGCGGCGAGCAACACGGCCTGCACGAGCATGATCTTCCAGAAGGTGCGTCGAACGCGCTGGTCCTTCGACCGGGCGTTCATCAGCAACCCACGCATCAACTTGATGCCGGTGCGCCCGGTGGCATCGCGCATGAGTTTGCGGCGGAAGCTCGCGGCGCCGATGGGGTAGCCGATGTACAGCGGAATGTCGGGCTCGTCGGGTCCGAACTCATCGCGGTGATGCGCCATGTGCACACGGCGGTACGCGTCGGTGGACGTGAACGTGGGGAACCCCAGCAGCCACCGACCCACCAGATCATTGGCGCGCTTGTTGCTGAACAGCAAGCGGTGCGCCGCCTCGTGCATCAGCGAGGCGAACTGAGCGAAGGCGCGACCCATCAGCACGAACGTGATCGGCCAACTCCCTGGCCCCCATGCCGCGGTGGCCCACACCAGCGCGCCGGTCTGCAGGTCCAGGAACACGACCGACCACAGGTTCTTCCACGACGGGATGCGCCGCAGCTGTTCGCGGAAGGCCGGCGTGGGGCGGGCGTCGGCTCGGATGCGCGACGTCTCGTGCGCCACCGGCAGGACTGCAGGCACCATTCCGGACATCGGGATCAGTGTAGGCAACGGGACTCAGCCGCGGCCCAGGAGTGATTCCTTCCACGCTCGGAATCGACGGACGACTTCGCCGTCGGGTCCGGCTCCTTCACCGTTCGTGGCGCCCTCCGGGCCGACGTGGTCGGGGCGCAACCGGTAGGTGCAGACGCGCGACAGGTCGTCGGCGTCGCCTGCCCAGTAGCGGGCGTCGCCCACCGCGGGCCCCGCGCGCCACAGCAGCCACGGTCCGATGCGACGCTTGAACTCCGCTTCGGGCTGACCGGGGAGGTCGTCGCCGAGGTGCAGCAGATCGGCGGGCGCCTCGAGCCAGGCGGACGCGACGATGTTGCGGTCGCGGGTGGGGGTGGCGGGCAGGTCGGCAGTGTGGACGGGCGTGCGGTCGGCGGGCCGCTGGTCGTAGGGCAGCGCGTCGCCCGGCTCACCAGCCACGAGCGACCCACTCCTGCAGTGATGGGCGTTCGTTGCCGATGGTGGTGCTGACGCCATGCCCCGGCATCACGATGGTGTGCGCGGGCAGCGTGAACAGCTTGTTGTCGATGGAGTCGATGATCGTGGCGAAGTCGGCGCCCTCGAACGACGTGTTGCCCGGTCCACCCGGGAACAGCGTGTCGCCGCTGAACAACAGGGGAGCGCCCTCCACGAGGAAGCTCACCGACCCAGGAGTGTGGCCCGGATTGTGGATCGCGTGCAGGCGCAGCCGACCCACCTCGATGACCTCGGCGTCGTCGATGAACACGTCGTAGCCGACGTCCTTCAGCATCGGTGCGTCCAGGCTGTTGATGCCCACCTCGTACCCGGCATCGCGGATCTCGGGCACGGCCTGGATGTGGTCCCAGTGGCCGTGGGTCTCGAGCACGCGCCGCACGTTCAGCCGGCGGCACAGTTCGAGCAGGCGCTCGTGCTCGTTCGCCGCGTCGATGAGCACCGCCTCGCCGGTGTCGCGACACCGCAGGACGAACACGTTGTTGTCGTACGAACCGACCACCACGCGATGGATCTCCAACCGGCTGTCGGCCCAGTGCAGCGTCGTCATGGCGTCAACCTAGTGCCGCCCGGACGGGGGCGAACTACGGTCGGTCCGTGAGGATCACGAGGGTCACCTGCTATCGCCAGTACCAGCCCTTCGCGGACGGTCCCTACGTGCTGTCCGGGGGTCGTGTCGACCACGGTTTCGACAGCCTGGTGGTGCGCCTGGTCGTTCGCGACGGGTCGCGGGTCGTCGAGGGGTGGGGCGAGATGAGCCCGCTCGGCGTGATGTACGACCCCGCGTTCGCCGAGGGAGCGCGTGCCGCCGCGCCGTTGTTGACCACAGCGTTGTTGGGTTCGCCGGTGGCCAGCGTGGCACGCACGCTCGATGACACGCTGAAGGGTCATCCCTACGCCAAGTCCGCCTTCGACATGGCCGCCTGGGATGCCGTCGGCCGCCTTGCCGATCTGCCACTGCACGAACTGTTCGGTGGTGCCGACGGCGAGGGCACCACGCTCTACCGCTCCATCGGGCGAGCGAGCCCCGAAGTGATGGCCGCAATCGCGCTGGACTATCGCGAACGGGGCTATCGCCGGCTGCAGGTGAAGGTGGGCGGTGACCCGTCGGCCGACCTCGCCGGCCTGCGCGCCGTCGTCGCCGCGGTGCCCGACGCGCAGCTCTACTGCGACGCCAACGGCGGCTGGTCCACCGGCGATGCGCGTCGGTTCCTCGCCGCCACCACTGATCTCACCTACGTGCTGGAACAACCGTGCGCCACGCTGCGCGAATGCCTGCTCTTGCGGCCTCATGCCGCCCGGCCGATGGTGCTCGACGAGTCCATCGTCACGATGGCCGACCTGCTGCAGGCGGCAGACGCCGGCGTCGACGGCATCACGGTGAAGATCGCCCGAGTCGGCGGCGTCACCGCGACTCGTCTCATCCGCGACACCGCGGTCGCGCTCGGCATGCAGGTGACCGTGGAGGACACGGGAGGCGCCGACATCGACACCGCCGCGATGGCACACCTCTCCATCTCCACGCCTGCTGCACAGCGCGCCCACACGGTGGACTTCCACCACTGGGTCACGGTGCGCAACGGCACCGGCCTGCCGTCCACAGACGGCGGTCTCCTGCGCCCGCCCACGGGTCCCGGGCTCGGCATCGACGTGGACCCGACCGTGTTCGACCCGCCCATCATCGACGAGGGGGAATGATGACCACCGATCCCACCCTGTGGAGCGCCACCGATCAGGCCCGAGCCATCCGCGAACGACGGCTCGGCAGCGAGGAGTTGCTCGATCTGTTCCTGGATCGCATCGAGCACGTCAACCCTGCCGTGAACGCGGTGTGCACACTCGACGTGCACCGGGCTCGGCTGCGGGCCCATGCGGCCGACGAGGCCACCGTGCGCGGCGAGTCGTGGGGGCCGCTGCACGGTCTGCCCATCACGGTCAAGGACGCCATCGTCACCGCCGGCATCCGATCCACGGGTGGCGCCGAAGACCTGCGCGACCACGTGCCCACCGTGGACGCCCCGGCGGTGGCCTCGCTGAAGGCGGCCGGGGCGGTGGTGTTCGGGAAGACGAACCTGCCGGAGTGGTCGGGCGACTGGCAGAGCTTCAACACGATGTTCGGCACGACGAACAACCCGTGGGCTCTGGCCCGCACGCCGGGCGGGTCGTCGGGAGGTGCCGCGGCCGCGGTCGCCACCGGGATGACCAGCTTCGAACTGGGCACCGACATCGGTGGCTCGGTGCGCGTGCCGTCGGCGTTCTGTGGCGTCTTCGGTCACAAGCCGAGCTTCGGTGTCATCCCCACCCTGGGGTATCTCGACGAGCCCGAAGCCCGCGACCCGGCGAGGGCCACCGAGAGCGACGTGAACACGTTCGGTCCCATCGCTCGCAGCGCCGAGGACCTGCGAGTGCTGCTCGACGTGCTCGCTGCACCCACCCCAGAGCGCGCCTCGGCTTGGCGGCTCGAACTCCCCGAGACCCGGCGTCACACGCTGCAGGGTCTGCGAGTCGCCGCATGGATCGACGAGCCCGCGATGGAGATCGACGCGGTGATGGCCGGGGTGCTCCACGCCGCGGTCGACGCTGCCGAGGCAGCGGGAGCGGTGGTGGACCGTCGGCGTCGCCCCGACGTCGATGCCGCGGCGGCGTGGCGGCTGGGGGCGCGCCTCATCGGCGCGGCTGTGTCGCTGCACGGCCCGGACGGGGACGGAATGTTGCACCGCGACTGGTTGGCCATGCACCGAGAGCGGCAGCGCCTGCGCCTTGCGTGGGATGCCGTGTTCCGTGAGGTCGACGTGGTGCTCTGTCCGGTCACCCTGCTCCCCGCGTTCTCGCATCTCCAGGACGGCCTGTGGAGCGATCGGGTCATCACCGTCAACGGCCAGCAGCGGCGCTACGTGGACCTCGAGGCGTGGCCCGCCATCGTGGGGGCGGCCTATCTGCCCAGCTCAGCGGTACCGGTGGGGGCCACTCCAGAGGGGTTGCCGGTGGGGATGCAGGTGGTGGCGCCGTACCTGCACGATCGACGGGCCATCGCCGTGGGCGGGCTCTTGGCAGAAGCTTGTACAGAACTTGGAGGGGGATACCGGGTCCCGCCGTCCATCGGAGGTACTGTTACAGTCTGGTAACACTCATTACGGAACTCGTCGATGGGTGTCGATCCCTACCACCAGCGGGCGGAACTGGAGCAGGAATCTCATGCAGGTCTCACGGAATCTCGGCGCTTACGGCGTCACACTCGTTCTGGGGCTCTTCGGCGCCACCGGTCTGGTGCGCGGCTGCAAGCCCGCGGCGCCGGCCCCTGCGCCGGCGAAGGTGGCGACGGTGCTCACCGTGGCCGACCAGTGCACCTCGATGGTGAACGCCGAGCGTGCCGCACGTGGCATCGCCCCGGTGTCCATTCATCCGGCCGTGCAGTTCGCTGCGGAGTCGCACGCGAAGTACGAGGCCATCGCCAGTGTGATGACCCACGTCAGCCCGAACGGTGCCCGTGGTGGCGATCGCATCGCCGGTTCCGGCTACGCGTGGAGGGCGTGGGGCGAGAACGTGGCGGCCGGTCAGCCCGATTGCGCCACCGTGATGGCGGCATGGATGAACAGCGCCGGTCACAAGGCCAACATCCTCAACCCGGCGTTCGTGCACATCGGCGTCGCCGCCGCGGCCAATGGCGCCGGCGTCGTCTACTGGACGATGGATCTCGCCAACGGCTGACCGGGGCCTGGTTGGCCCGGCCGCGGCACGATCTCCAACAGTCGGGTCTTCGGGCACGACACCTTCCGGCCCGAGTCGCACTTCGGGCAGGTGAAGTGATCCGCCTCCGGCTCACGCCACATGGTGGTGCCGCAGGTGGGGCAGTTGTCCTGCCAGATCGCGCAGTCGGTGCCGGCCAGACGGTTCGAGTGCAGCGGGCAACCGTGCCCGTTGCAGACCGGGAAGCGCTCGTCGACGACGATGGCGTCCTCGGGGCACTTCTTCACGCACACCATGCAGTCGTCGCACGTGTACGGGTCGATCTCGAAGAGACCCAGAAAGGAATCGGTCTTGACGAGCGCGTC